>NZ_JBEZIB010000016.1:0-170943 GCF_040650855.1 Streptomyces sp. NPDC048606
GGTGGGGCGCGCCGGGGGGGGGGGGGGGGGGGCTCTTGGCCCCCGGGTGGTCACACTGCTGGGGGGGGGCGCGGGTGGCCCCCCGGGGCCGGGGGAACTGCGGCACAGCGCCTTGGTGTTGGGCCGTGCCCGGATCCGCGGTGGCGGGTCCGGTGGTGCGGGGGTCAGGCGGAGCGGTCGCTGCCGGGGCCGTCGTAGTCCTCGCCGTAGGCGCCCTTGGAGGGGCGGCGGCGGCGCATGGGGGGCTCGACGCCGTCCGCGAGGCGGCGGGCGGTGACGAGGAAGCCGGTGTGGCCGATCATGCGGTGGTCCGGACGGACGGCGAGGCCCTCGACGTGCCAGTTGCGGATCATCGATTCCCACGGCTGCGGTTCGGCGTAGCAGCCGAATTCGCGGATGGACTCGACGGTGCGCGAGAGCTGCGTGGTGGTGGCCACGTAGCAGCACAGGATGCCACCGGGGACCAGGGCCTTGGAGACGGCCTCCAGGCACTCCCAGGGGGCGAGCATGTCGAGGATGACGCGGTCGACGTCGGTGTCGGACAGGTTGTCCTGGAGGTCGCCGACGGTGAGGGTCCACGCGGGGTGGGGACCGCCGAAGTAGCGCTCGACGTTGGCCGTGGCGATCTCGGCGAAGTCCGCGCGGCGCTCGTAGCTGTGGAGCATGCCCTGGTCGCCGATGGCGCGCAGCAGGAAGCTGCTGAGCGAGCCGGAGCCGACGCCCGCCTCCACGACGCGGGCGCCGGGGAAGATGTCGGCGAAGGCCAGGATCTGGCCGGCGTCCTTGGGGTAGACCACGGCGGCACCGCGGGGCATGGACAGGACATAGTCGGGGAGCAGGGGGCGCAGCGCGAGGTACGCGACGTTGCCCGTGGTGCGGACAACGCTTCCTTCGGGGGCGCCGATCAGCTCGTCGTGGGGGAAGGAACCCTTGTGGGTGTGGAAATTCTTCCCGGCTTCGAGCGTGAACGTGTAGTGGCGGCCCTTGGGGTCGGTGAGCTGAACCTGGTCCCCGACCTCGAAGGGCCCGCGTCGGCGGGCGGCACCGGTCGGTTCGGACATGTGACCAGTGTATTGGCTTCAGGACTGGGGGCGTGCCATGGCCTTCACGAAGGCCTTCTCGACGTCGAGGGTGGACAGGACGCCGTAGATGCGGCCTTCGGGTTCGAGGACGAGGTACTCGGTGGCGGGGGTGGCGCGCAGGTGGTCGAGGAGTTCCTCGCCGGCGAGTTCGGCGGAGACCCTCATGCCGTCGGTGAGGTCCTGGGCGAGGGTGCTGACGGCGACCCAGGGGCGTCGGTGTTCGGGGACGGAGGCGATGGCGCTCTCGCGGACGATGGCGGTGGCGTCGCCCAGGCCGTCGACGACGACGAGGGCGCGGGCTCCGGCCTCGTTGGCGCGGCGGAGCGCCTCGGAGAGGGGCGTGGTGTGTTCGACGGGGATGGCCCGGCGGGTGAGGGTGCGGGCGCGCAGTTCGGGGAGGTGTTCGCGCAGGCGGGCCAGGCGCAGGCTGTTGCCGGCGCCGGTCCAGATGATGCCGGCGAGGATCGCGGCGAGGAGGGCGTCCATGACGGTGTTCATGCCGCCGATCTCCTGGGCGGGGTTGCCGAGGAGTCCGGTGTGGGTGAGGAGCGGCAGGCCGAGGAGGACGGCGACGGCGAGGCCGCGGCCGACCCAGGCGGCGGCGACGGTGCCGGCCATGGGTTTGCCGGTGATGCCCCAGATGACGGCGCGGAGCATGCGTCCGCCGTCGAGGGGGAGGCCGGGCAGGAGGTTGAAGGCGGCGACGAGGAGGTTGGAGATCATCAGCCCGGCGAGGAGGACGCCGGGGACGGTGGCGGGGTCGACGACCTTCATGCCGAGGTGGAAGACGCCGGCGAGGGCGAGGGAGAGGAGGGGGCCGACGAAGGCGAGGACGAATTCGCGGCCGGGGGTCTCGGATTCCTTCTCGATCTCGGAGACTCCGCCGAAGAACTGGAGCTGGATGCGGCGCACGGGCAGCTTGAAGCGGAGCGCGGCGATGGTGTGCGCGAGCTCGTGGACGAGCACGGAGGCGTAGAAGGCGACGGCGAAGAAGAGCGAGACGAGGTAGCGGGCGGGTCCGAGGTCGGGCAGGACGCGGTCGAGCTGGTCGCCGAAGACCCAGGTGATGAGGGCGGCGACGAGGAACCAGCTGGGCGAGACGTAGACGGGTACGCCGAAGGGGCGGCCCATGAGGATGCCGCCGCCCGGATCGGAGCGCTTGGTGCGGCGCGCGCCGGTTTCGTCGGTGTCTGCCACGGGTTTCCTTCGTTCGGGGGGTCCCCCGGGGGTGGGGTCCGGCGGGGGGTCTGTCTCCAGTGTGGTGCCTGGTGCCGGGGTGGTGTCGCGGCGGGGGTGGTCGCGCGGCGTGATGCTCCGATCATGCAGGGCGAGGGTGCCCGCAGTCGATGGTATGCGCGTGCTGTCGGCGTGGGGCCGTAGGGTTTCGCGCATGACGACGATCCCCGGTCCCGTGCCCGGTGCGCGGGGCGATGACACCTCCGCCGGCGCTTCCGCCGACGTACCCGCGGTCACGGCCGACGTCGCGGCAGACGTCTCGCCCGCCGAGGCCGGCGCCGGTGTGGCCCCGGGCGCCGCCCGGCCGACGTCGCTGTCCCCTTCGCGGGCCGGCGATTTCATGCAGTGCCCGTTGCTGTACCGGTTCCGGGTGATCGACCGGTTGCCGGAGAAGCCCAGTACGGCGGCGACGCGGGGGACGCTGGTGCACGCGGTGCTGGAGCGTCTCTTCGATCATCCGGCGGTGGAGCGGACGGCGCCGCGGGCGAAGGCGTTGATCCCGGCGCAGTGGGACCGCTTGCTGGAGTCGAAGCCGGAGCTGGCGGAGCTGTTCCCGGCGGACGACGGGGGCGAGGGGCTGGCGCGGTGGCTTTCGGAGGCCGAGGCGCTGGTGGACCGGTGGTTCACGTTGGAGGACCCGACGCGGCTGGAGCCGGTGGAGCGGGAGTTCTTCGTGGAGACGGAGCTGGAGTCGGGGCTGCGGCTGCGCGGGATCATCGACCGGGTGGACGTGGCGCCGACGGGTGAGGTGCGGATCGTCGACTACAAGACGGGCAAGGCGCCGAGGCCGCAGTACGCGGAGGGCGCCCTGTTCCAGATGAAGTTCTACGCGCTGGTGGTGTGGCGGCTGAAGGGGGTCGTGCCGCGGCGGCTCCAGCTGGTGTACCTGGGCAGCGGGGACGTGCTGACGTACGACCCGGTGCCGGCGGACCTGGAGCGGGTGGAGCGCAAGCTGCACGCGCTGTGGGAGGCGATCCGGGAGGCGACGGAGACGGGTGACTGGCGTCCTCGTCCGACCAAGCTGTGCGGCTGGTGCGATCACCAGGCGGTGTGTCCGGAGTTCGGCGGCACTCCCCCGGTGTACCCGTTGACGGTGGTCGGCCGGGGGGATCTCCCGGCTGGGTCGTGATCTTCGGGTCAGGGCAGAATGGGGCGGGACCGCCGAAGTCGTCCGACGAATACGAGGTACCCCGTGGCGATCCGCGTCCTGCTGGTCGACGACCAGCCACTGCTGCGCACCGGTTTCCGGATGATCCTGGAGGCCGAGCCGGAGCTGGTGGTGGTGGGTGAGGCCGGGGACGGTCTGCAGGCGCTGGACCAGGTGCGGGCGCTTCAGCCCGACGTGGTGCTGATGGACATCCGGATGCCGCGGATGGACGGGGTGGAGGCGACGCGTCGGATCACGGGCCCGGAGCGGGACGGACCGGCGAAGGTGCTGGTGCTGACCACCTTCGACCTGGACGAGTACGTGGTGGAGGCGTTGCGGGCGGGGGCGAGCGGGTTCCTGCTGAAGGACGCCCCGGCGAACGAGTTGGTGCAGGCGATCCGGGTGGTCGCGGGCGGTGAGGCGATGCTCGCGCCGAGCATCACGCGGCGGCTGTTGGACAAGTACGCGGTGCACCTGCCGTCGGGCGAGGAGCGGGTCCCGGACACGCTGGGGACGCTGACCGAGCGCGAGGTCGAGGTGTTGAAGCTGGTGGCGCGGGGTCTGTCGAACGCGGAGATCGCGGCGGACCTGTTCGTCAGCGAGACGACGGTGAAGACGCACGTCGGGCACGTGCTGACGAAGCTGGGCCTGCGGGACCGGGTGCAGGCGGCGGTGTACGCGTACGAGAGCGGCCTGGTCCGCCCGGGCGCGCTGTAGGGCCTGTCGTCGACAGGCCCTGGGCCCGCGGCCCGCGCGGCCCCGGGGACACCACCGCCCGTACGCCCTCCGAGGGAGGTCGTACGGGCGAGTGGTTTCCGGGGGTCCGGAGGGCCTAGCCCTTGCTGATCTCCCAGAAGCGGAAGACCGTGGAGGCGTCCAGGGACCACTGGAGGCCGGTGACGTTCTGGCGGGTGACGGCGTACTGCTTGCCCTGCCAGAGCGGGAGGATCGGCAGCTCGTCGGCGACGATGTCCTGGAGCCGGTTGTAGTCCATGTTGGCCGACGTGCGGTCCGACTTCGCGGAGGTCGAGGGGATGATGGTCCCGCTGATCTCCTTGTTGTCGTAGTTGTTGTGCAGGACGTTGTCCGGGCCGAAGAACGGCTGCGTGAAGTTGTCGGCGTCCGGGTAGTCGGGGACCCAGCCCTTCACGTAGACGCCGTACTTGCCGGCCTCGATGTCCTTCTCGTACTGCTCGTACTCGACGGACTTCATGTCGGCCTCGAAGAGGCCGCTGTCGTTGAGCTGCTTGGCGATCACCTGGAACTGCTGGTCCGTGGAGGGGCCGTAGCGGGACGGCGTGGACCACAGGGTCAGCTTGATCTTGCCGGTGATGTTGGCGGCCTTGAGGACGGCCTTGGCCTTCTCCACGTTCGGGCTGCCGCCGTAGCGGTCGAAGAACGGGGTGGTGTGGCCCGCGATGCCCGCCGGGACGATGGAGTAGAGCGGGGCGGCGGTGCCGGCGTAGACGTCCTTGACGAGGGCTTCGCGGTCCACGAGGTAGGCGATGGCCTTGCGCACGGGGAGCTTGCCGACGACGGGGTCGTTGACGTTGAAGACCATGTGCTCGACCTCGGCGCCGGTGCCCTCGACGACGTCGATCTTCTGGTCGCCGGTCTTGGTGGCGGAGAGGGCGGCGATGTCCTTGGCGGCGAGGCCGCGGAAGGCGAAGTCGACGTCGCCGCTCTGGAGGGTGTTCTTCAGGGCGGCCTGGTCGCCGTTGAAGAACTTGAGCGTGACCCCGGTGTTCTTGGCCTTGGCCTTGCCGGTGTAGGACTCGTTGACGGAGAAGCTCGCGCTCTTGTCGTTGATCGAGTCGAGCTTGTAGACGCCGGAGCCGACGGCCTTGCCGTCGGTGCGGAGCTTGTCGGCCGGGTATTCGGCGTGGTCGACGATGGAGCCCGCACCCGAGGCGATCTTGCTGGGGAAGGTCGCGTCGGAGGTCTTCAGGCGGAAGACGACGGTCTTCTCGTCGGGGGTGTCGATGCCGGCGATCGACGAGAGCATGACGGCGGGGCCGTTGGCGTCGTTGATCTTCAGCGTGCGCTCGAAGGAGAACTTGACGTCCTTCGAGGTGAGGCTGTGGCCGTTGCTGAACTTCAGGTTGGGGCGCAGCACGCACTTGAACTGCTTGCTGTCGCCGCCCTCGAAGTTGCAGGTCTGCGCGGCGTCGGGCTCCGGGCTGGTGCCGCCCTTGGGGAAGCTGAGCAGCGACTGGAAGACGTTGTTGAAGAGGAGCCAGGAGCCCGGGTCGTAGCCGGAGGCCGGGTCCACGGACTTCACCTTGTCGGATATGCCCATGACCACGCCCTTGCCGCTGCCGGCGTTGGCACCGTCGGTCGAACCGCAACCGCTGAGCAGCGCGGCCGCAGTGGCCGCGCCGAGCGGGGCCGCCAACCACTGGTTACGTCTCTTCACGCGAAAGTCCTTCACAGTCTTGTCTGGTCGTTGCGCCGGCCTGCGACGTCCGCCGCCGGATGCTGCCGGTACTGCCGGTCTCAGCCGCTGACACCTCGGCCGAGTTCCCACAGCTGGAGGTCGGAGATGGCGTTGACCGACCACTCCACCCCGGTGATCCCGTCGCGTGCGGCGACGTACTGCTTGCCCTGCCACAGGGGCAGGACGGGTACGTCCTCGGCGACGATGTCCTGCATCTCCGTGATCGCGGGCGAGGTGACCGTACGGTCGGCCGCGCGCCGGGCCTCGGGGATGAGCCTGGTGCGCACCGCGTTGTTGGCGTACGGCGTGCCCAGGAAGTTGTCCTGCTCCAGGAAGGGAGCGAGGAAGTTGTCGGCGTCCGGGTAGTCGGGGAACCAGCCGAGCCCGTAGGCGGCGTAGTCGCCCTTCTTCTGCGCGGGACGGAAGTCGCTCCACTCCTTGCCCTGGACGGTGACGTCGAAGAGCTGGGTGGAGTTGAGCTGGGTCTTGAGGGCCTCGAACTCGGCGGCGGTGCCGTCGCCGTAGTGGTCCGTGGTGTAGTTCAGGGTCAGCTTGACGGGGGTCTTGATCCCGGCTTCCTTCAGGATGCTCGCGGCCTTGGCGGTGTTGGCCTCGCCGTAGCGGTTGTAGAAGGAGTTGACGTGGCCGCCGACGGCGGTGGGGACCAGGGAGTACAGGGGCTGCGCGGACTTGCCGTAGACCTTGGAGATGACGTTGTTGCGGTCGACGGCGGCGGCGAGGGCCTGGCGTACGGCCTTGTCCTTGACGACGGGGGCGTCGGTGTTGAAGCCGAGGTAGCGGATCTCCAGGCCGGGCAGGGGGACGAGCTTGACGCCCTTGGGGGGCTTGGCGGAGAACTCGGTGATCTGGGCGGGCGACAGGGTGCGCGAGACCATGTGGACGGCGCCGTCGGCGAGGGCCTTGCCCATGGCGGCGGAGTCGTTGAAGGAGCGCAGCTCGACCTTGTCGTTCTGGACCTTGATGTCGCCCTTGTAGTTCGGGTTCTTGGTGAAGACGGCGCGGACGAGGTGGTTGTCCTTGACCTCGGCCTTCATCGTGTAGGGGCCGGAGCCGTCGACGGCGAAGCCGGGGCGCAGCTTCCTGGCCTCGTAGTTCTTCTCGCTGACGATGCCGGCGGCCGGGGTGGAGAGCTTGTACGGGAAGGTGGCGTCGGCGGTCTTCAGGTGGAAGACGACGGTGTCGGTGCCCTTGGTCTCGACGGTGTCGAGGGTGGAGAGCAGCGAGGAGGGGCCGTTCTCGTCCTTGATCGCGAGGACGCGGTCGATGGAGAACTTGACGTCCTTGGCGGTGAGCGGGTCGCCGCTCGCGAACTTCAGGCCCGGGCGCAGGGTGCAGCGGTAGCTCTCGTTGCCGGTGTCGGTGAAGCGGCAGTCGGAGGCCGCTTCGGGCACGGGCTGGCCGCCGCCGCGCGGGGTGTGCATCAGGGTCTGGACGGTCTGGCGCAGTACGTTCCAGGCGCCGGCGTCGTAGGCGTAGGCGGGGTCGAACGGGGCGGGTGCGTAGTCGGCGGCTTCGAACCGGTCGGTGGTGCCGACGACGATCGCTCCGGACGCTGCTCCTCCGCCGCTCGCGCTGCCGCAGGCGGACAGCGCGGGGGTGAGCAGGCCGATCGCGGCCGTCAGCACCATGGTCTTGCGGTTCATGCTGGACGTACTCCCTCACCCGGCACTTGTTCAAAGCGGCGTAGAGGGCACTTCGCGGCGTCGCCCGTTCAGGGCGGAACGATCGGGCCGGTGTTTGACGATCGGTCCACGCGGTGCCGGCACAGGGGTGTGTGTCCGGTACGGCAGAGGTGCGTGCGTAGTGCCCGCGTCGACATTAGTGGCCCGGGACGGGATGGCTTGAACCGTCAGGAGTTGGGGCGTAATCGGACGGTGATGGGCGCGGACTGACCGCTCATACGGGTGTCTTCGCAGATGGGGTCAGGAGATGATCAATCCGGACACATGGGAAGGCTCCGGGGGTGCGGGGCGGGCCCTCGGAGGGGTTCGCGGGTGACCAAGGTCACCCGGTTTCGCCCCCTTGGAGAGGATGGAATTTCGGCCTCCGGTGCCAGGCGCGGAAGATCCTCCCGCGAGACCTGGGGCCCGCCCCTTTTCCGTTCGGTACTCAGCGTGCGCGCTCAGTTCAGGGGAGTGATGAGGGAGCGCAGGAACGGCAGGTCCACGTCCTCCAGGGAGCGGACGACGGTGCGGCCGGGCGCGGGCTCGATGCGGCCGACGGAGGGGATGGCGACGACCCGGCAGCCCGCGGCCTCGGCGGCGGCGACGCCGGTGGCGGTGTCCTCGATGACGGCGCAGCGCGAGGGGTGCGCGCCGAGGGCCTGGGCGGCGAGCAGGTAGGGGTCGGGGTGGGGCTTGGTGCGGGGGACCTCGTCGCCGGCGACGGTGAGGCTGAAGCGGTCGCGACCGAGGGTGAGCAGCACCTGGTCGATGACGCGTCGGTGGGAGGCGGAGACGAGGGCCGTGGGCACGTTGTGCCGGGCGAGCTCGCTCAGCAGTCGTTCGGCGCCGGGCATCAGGGGGACCTGGCCGGCGATGCGGGCCTCGAAGCGCTCGTTGAGCAGGACGCTGAGTTCGGCGAGGCCGATGTCGGCGCCGGTGGCCTCGATGAGGAATCCGGCGCTGCGGCTCATGGGGCCGCCGACGACGACGTCGCGCCAGGCCTCGTCGAGGGTGTGGCCGAGCTCCTGGAAGATCTCCGCCTCGATCTCCCACCAGAACCCCTCGGTGTCGACGAGGGTGCCGTCCATGTCGAGGAGCACCGCCTGCAGGGCGTGACCGTCGGCCGTGCGGGCGACGGGGGCGGGGACGGTGCTGGTCATGCGTACGCCTCTCTGGGGGACGACAAGGCCGGTCACCTCGACCCGCGGGGGGCATCCCTCCGGGGAACAGGTGACCGGCCTGTATGGGACCGACCAGTGTACGCCGCTACGCGTCAGCGTGCGTTGAAATACTTCGCTTCGGGGTGGTGGATGACCAGAGCGTCGGTGGACTGCTCGGGGTGGAGCTGGAACTCCTCCGAGAGGTGGACGCCGATCCGCTCCGGGCGCAGGAGGTCGGCGATCTTCGCACGGTCCTCCAGGTCGGGGCAGGCGCCGTAGCCCAGCGAGAAGCGGGCGCCGCGGTACTTGAGGTCGAACATGTCCTCGACGGAGGCGGGGTCCTCGCCGCCGAATCCGAGCTCGGCGCGGACCCGGGCGTGCCAGTACTCGGCCATGGCCTCGGCGAGCTGGACGGACAGGCCGTGCAGCTCCAGGTACTCGCGGTAGGAGTCGGACTCGAACAGCTTGGCGGTGGCCTCGCCGATCCTCGAACCGACGGTGACGACCTGGAGGCCGATGACGTCGGTCTCGCCGGACTCCTCCGGGCGGAAGAAGTCGGCGAGGCACAGGCGGCGGCCACGGCGCTGGCGCGGGAAGGTGAAGCGGGTCCGCTCGTTGCCCTGCTCGTCGAGGATGATCAGGTCCTCGCCCTTGGAGACGCAGGGGAAGTAGCCGTAGACGACGGCCGCCTCCAGCAGGTTCTCGGTGTGCAGCTTCTCCAGCAGGCCGCGCAGGCGCGGTCGGCCCTCGCTCTCGACGAGCTCCTCGTACGTGGCCCCGCCGGCGCGGGCCTGCTTGAGCCCCCACTGGCCCTTGAAGAGGGCGCCCTCGTCCAGCCAGGAGGCGTAGTCCTTGAGCGGGATGCCCTTGACCACGCGGGTGCCCCAGAACGGCGGGGTGGGCACGGGGTTGTCGACGGCGACGTCCGAGCGGGCGCCGGGCTCCTCGGGCTCCTCCACCTGGAGGGCGGGCGTGTCGCGCTTGGGCACGCGGCGCTGCTTGAGCTCGGGCAGGCTGGCGCCGGGGACGCCGCGCTTGACGGCGATGAGGGCGTCCATCAGGCGCAGGCCCTCGAAGGCGTCGCGGGCGTAGCGGACCTCGCCCTCGTAGATCTCGTGGAGGTCCTGTTCCACGTAGGCGCGGGTGAGGGCGGCGCCGCCGAGGATGACGGGGTAGTCCGCGGCCAGCTTGCGCTGGTTGAGCTCCTCCAGGTTCTCCTTCATGATCACGGTCGACTTGACGAGGAGCCCGGACATGCCGATGACGTCGGCCTTGTGTTCCTGCGCGGCTTCGAGGATCGCGGAGACCGGCTGCTTGATGCCGATGTTGACGACGTTGTAGCCGTTGTTGGTGAGGATGATGTCGACGAGGTTCTTGCCGATGTCGTGGACGTCGCCGCGGACGGTGGCGAGGACGATGGTGCCCTTGCCCTCGTCGTCGCTCTTCTCCATGTGGGGTTCGAGGTGGGCGACGGCCGTCTTCATGACCTCGGCGGACTGGAGGACGAAGGGGAGCTGCATCTGGCCGGAGCCGAACAGCTCGCCGACGACCTTCATGCCCTCCAGGAGGGTGTCGTTGACGATCTCCAGGGCGGGGCGGTCCCGAAGGGCCTCGTCGAGGTCGGCCTCCAGGCCGTTCTTCTCGCCGTCGATGATCCGCCGCCGCAGGCGCTCCTCCAGGGGCAGGGCGAGCAGTTCCTCGGCGCGGCCGGCCTTGAGGGACTTGGTGTTGACACCCTCGAAGAGGGCCATCAGCTTCTGGAGGGGGTCGTAGTCGCCCTCGCGGCGGTCGTAGATGAGGTCGAGGGCGGTGGTGACCTGTTCGTCGTCGAACCGGGCGATCGGAAGGATCTTGGAGGCGTGGACGATCGCGGAGTCCAGCCCGGCCTTGACGCACTCGTCGAGGAAGACGGAGTTGAGCAGGACGCGGGCGGCCGGGTTGAGGCCGAAGGAGATGTTGGACAGGCCGAGGGTGGTCTGCACGTCGGGGTGGCGGCGCTTGAGCTCGCGGATCGACTCGATGGTGGCGACGCCGTCGCCGCGGGACTCCTCCTGACCGGTGCAGATGGTGAAGGTCAGGGTGTCGATGAGGATGTCCGACTCGCGGATGCCCCAGTTGGTGGTGAGGTCCTCGATGAGGCGCTCGGCGATGGCCACCTTGTGTTCGACGGTGCGGGCCTGGCCCTCCTCGTCGATGGTCAGGGCGATCAGCGCGGCGCCGTGCTCGCGGGCCAGTCGGGTGACCTTGGCGAAGCGGGAGTCGGGGCCGTCGCCGTCCTCGTAGTTGACGGAGTTGATGACGGCGCGGCCGCCCAGCATCTCCAGGCCGGCCTGGATGACGGGCACCTCGGTGGAGTCCAGGACGATGGGCAGGGTGGAGGCGGTCGCGAAGCGGCCGGCGAGCTCGCGCATGTCGGCGACGCCGTCGCGGCCGACGTAGTCGACGCACAGGTCGAGCATGTGCGCGCCCTCGCGGATCTGGTCGCGGGCCATCTCCACGCAGTCGTCCCAGCGGGCCTCCAGCATGGCCTCGCGGAACTTCTTCGAACCGTTGGCGTTCGTCCGCTCGCCGATGGCCATGTACGAGGTGTCCTGCCGGAACGGCACGGTCTGGTACAGGGACGCGGCGCCGGGCTCGGGCCGGGGGTCGCGCGGGGCGAGGGCGAGGCCCTGGACCCGCTCGACGACCTGGCGCAGGTGCTCGGGGGTGGAGCCGCAGCAGCCGCCGACGAGGGAGAGCCCGTACTCGCGGACGAAGGTCTCCTGGGCGTCGGCCATCTCGGGGGCGGTCAGCGGGTAGTGCGCGCCGTCCTTGGTCAGGACGGGCAGACCGGCGTTGGGCATGCAGGAGATCGGGATGCGGGAGTGGCGCGCGAGATAGCGCAGGTGCTCGCTCATCTCGGCGGGGCCGGTGGCGCAGTTCAGGCCGATCATGTCGATGCCGAGGGGCTCCAGCGCGGTGAGGGCCGCGCCGATCTCGGAGCCGAGCAGCATGGTGCCGGTGGTCTCGACGGTGACGGAGCAGATCAGCGGGACCTTGACGCCGAGGGCCGCCATGGCGCGGTGGGCGCCGATGATGGAGGACTTGGTCTGCAGGAGGTCCTGGGTGGTCTCGACGAGCAGCGCGTCGGCGCCGCCGGAGATCAGGCCTTCGGCGTTGGTCTGGTAGGCGTCGCGGATCCGGTCGTAGGTGATGTGACCGAGGGTGGGCAGCTTGGTGCCGGGGCCGATGGAGCCCAGGACCCAGCGCTGTCGGCCGGTGGAGGCGGTGAACTCGTCGGCGACCTCGCGGGCGATGCGCGCACCGGCCTCGGACAGCTCGAAGTTGCGTTCGGGAATGTCGTACTCGCCGAGCGCGGAGAAGTTCGCGCCGAAGGTGTTGGTCTCCACGCAGTCCACTCCGACGGCGAAGTACGCCTCGTGGACGGAGCGCACGATGTCGGGGCGGGTGACGTTGAGGACCTCGTTGCAGCCTTCGAGCTGCTGGAAGTCCTCCATGCTGGGGTCCTGTGCCTGGAGCATCGTCCCCATGGCCCCGTCGGCGACGACCACGCGGGTCGCGAGTGCCTCTCGGAGGGCGTCGGCCCGGGTCTGGGTGTCGGCGGACGGGTTCGGCAACGAGGCCATGGTGGGGCTCCCTGGAGTGCGACGGCTGTCGGCTTTGCACTCCTGCCTGTGTCAGGGGTGCACGCGGTCAGGGTAACCGTGCCGGGCCCCACCCGGTGAGGGCGTCCCACGGAACGGACTGCATTCTGTGCGGCGGGGGCTGCGCACGGGAGGGTGGGTGCGCCGCACCGGGTGACCGCCCGAGCATGCACAAGGTCGGCATCGACCGATACTGTTCAGCATTGTCGAACTACGTCAGCAGGAGGCTGCGCGATGGCACGGAACATCCAGTCGCTCGAACGAGCCGCTGCGATGCTGCGACTCCTGGCGGGCGGGGAGCGCCGGCTGGGCCTGTCGGACGTGGCGTCCTCGTTGGGCCTGGCCAAGGGCACGGCGCACGGGATCCTGCGCACGCTACAGGCCGAGGGCTTCGTGGAACAGGACCCCGCCTCGGGCCGCTACCAGCTGGGCGCGGAGCTGCTGCGCCTGGGCAACAGCTACCTGGACGTGCACGAGCTGCGCGCCCGCGCGCTGGTCTGGACGGACGACCTGGCCCGGGCGAGCGGGGAGAGCGTGTACGTGGGGGTGCTGCACAAGAGCGGGGTGCTGATCATGCACCACGTGTTCCGCCCGGACGACAGCCGTCAAGTGCTGGAGGTGGGGGCCATGCAGCCGCTGCACTCCACGGCGCTGGGCAAGGTGCTGTCGGCCTACGACCCGGTGGCGCACTCCGAGGTCATGGAGCTCGACCGGGAGGCGTTCACGCCCCGTACGGTCACGGACGCGGTGGGCTTCGAGGAGGTCCTGGACCTGACGCGGGCGCGCGGCTGGGCCGCCGACGTCGAGGAGACCTGGGAGGGCATCGCCTCGGTCGCGGCGCCGATCCACGACCGTCGCCGGATGCCGGTGGGCGCCGTGGCGGTCGCGGGGGCGGTGGAGCGGGTCTGCGGGGAGTCCGGGGAGCCGCGGGCGGCCCTGGTGGCCTCCGTGCGCGACTGCGCGCGGTCGGTTTCGCGCGACCTCGGCGCGGGCCGGTTCTGAGCTTGACCTGAAGGTTTCGATCCACCCGATGGCGCCTACGGGCGCCATTTGGGTGGATTTTGTCTTTTACCGATCGATCGTTGGCTTGATTTGGGCGATCGTACTGCGGGGTAACGATCCGGTTCTTTGACCTGGTCAGCCCTTGACGCGTTCTTCACTCAGGCGGAAAACTGCCGTTCATCGGTCGGCATTGTCGAACACCTACCGGCAATACGCGTTAGGGTATGGCGAGGCCAAGGACCGGTGCAGCACTCACCGAGTGCGTGGACCACCGGAGGGACCCGGTGTCCGCCCACCCCTGGACGTAAGACAAAGGAGTCGCGGGTGTCCAGCTCCGACATCTTCATCGGCGAGACCATCGGTACCGCCCTGCTCACACTGCTCGGCGGCGGCGTGTGCGCCGCCCTCACGCTCAAGAGCTCCAAGGCCCGCGGCGCGGGTTGGCTCTCGATCACCTTCGGGTGGGGCTTCGCGGTCCTGATCGCCGCCTACGTCTCCGCGCCGCTGTCCGGCGCGCACCTCAACCCGGCGGTCACCGTCGGCATCGCCGTCAAGACCGGCGAGTGGGGTGACGTCCCCGTCTACTTCGCGGGCCAGCTCCTCGGCGCCATGCTCGGCGCGGTCCTGATGTGGATCACGTACTACGGCCAGTTCCGCGCGCACCTGGCGGACCCGGAGAACATCAAGGACGCCAAGCTCGGCCCCGAGGACCCGCACCCGCACGACGTCGCCGGCCCGGTGCTCGGCATCTTCTCGACCGGCCCCGAGATCCGCAACGTCGTCCAGAACCTGGCGACGGAGATCATCGGCACCTTCGTCCTGGTCCTGGCGATCCTCACCCAGGGCCTCCAGGACGACGGCAAGGGCCTCGGCGTCATCGGCGTCCTGATCACCTCCTTCGTGGTCGTCGGCATCGGCCTCTCGCTCGGCGGTCCGACCGGCTACGCCATCAACCCGGTCCGCGACCTCGGTCCCCGCATCGTCCACGCCCTGCTCCCGCTGCCCAACAAGGGCGGCTCGGACTGGGGGTACTCCTGGATCCCCGTCGTCGGCCCGCTCGTCGGTGCCGCCGTCGCCGGTGGTCTGTACAACATCGCGTTCGCCTGATCAGCATCTGCAGCGCTCGTAAGATCCGCACCGCGTTCCTGATTCCGCCAACTCACCAGACCTGCCAGGAGCAGCCATCATGACCAGCAGCACCGGCCCGTTCATCGCCGCGATCGACCAGGGCACCACCTCCTCCCGTTGCATCGTCTTCGACCGCGACGGCCGCATCGTCGCCGTCGACCAGAAGGAGCACGAGCAGATCTTCCCGAAGCCGGGCTGGGTCGAGCACGACGCCACCGAGATCTGGACCAACGTCCAGGAGGTCGTCGCCGGGGCCATCGCCAAGGCCGAGATCACCGCCGCCGACGTCAAGGCCGTCGGCATCACCAACCAGCGCGAGACCACCGTCCTGTGGGACCGGCACACCGGCGAGCCGGTGCACAACGCGCTGGTCTGGCAGGACACCCGCACCGACGCCCTGTGCAAGGAGCTCGGCCGCAACGTCGGCCAGGACCGCTTCCGCCGCGAGACCGGCCTGCCGCTGGCGAGCTACTTCGCCGGCCCGAAGGTCCGCTGGCTGCTGGACAACGTCGAGGGCCTGCGCGAGCGCGCCGCGGCCGGCGACATCCTCTTCGGCACCATGGACTCCTGGGTCATCTGGAACCTCACGGGCGGCGCCGAGGGCGGCGTGCACGTCACCGACGTCACGAACGCCTCGCGCACCATGCTCATGAACCTGCACACCCTCGCGTGGGACGAGAAGATCGCGGAGTCCATGGACGTCCCGCTGGGCGTCCTCCCCGAGATCAGGTCCTCCGCCGAGGTCTACGGCCACGTCAAGGAAGGCGTCCTCGCCGGCGTCCCGGTCGCCTCGGCGCTCGGTGACCAGCAGGCCGCCCTCTTCGGCCAGACCTGCTTCGCCGAGGGCGAGGCGAAGTCCACCTACGGCACCGGCACGTTCATGCTCATGAACACCGGCGACAAGATCATCAACTCCTACAGCGGCCTGCTGACCACCGTCGGCTACCAGATCGGCGACCAGAAGCCGGTCTACGCGCTGGAGGGCTCCATCGCCGTCACCGGCTCGCTCGTCCAGTGGATGCGCGACCAGATGGGCATGATCAAGACCGCGGCCGAGATCGAGACCCTCGCGCTCTCCGTCGAGGACAACGGCGGCGCCTACTTCGTCCCGGCCTTCTCCGGCCTGTTCGCCCCGTACTGGCGCTCCGACGCCCGCGGTGTGATCGCCGGCCTCACCCGGTACGTCACCAAGGCGCACATCGCCCGTGCCGTCCTGGAGGCCACCGCCTGGCAGACCCGCGAGATCACCGACGCCATGACCAAGGACTCCGGCGTCGAGCTGGCGGCCCTCAAGGTCGACGGTGGTATGACCTCCAACAACCTGCTGATGCAGACGCTCTCGGACTTCCTGGACGCCCCCGTGGTGCGCCCGATGGTCGCCGAGACCACCTGTCTCGGCGCCGCCTACGCCGCCGGCCTGGCCGTCGGCTTCTGGCCCGACACCGACGCCCTGCGCGCCAACTGGCGCCGCGCGGCGGAGTGGACCCCGCGGATGCCCGCCGACCAGCGGGACCGCGAGTACAAGAACTGGCTCAAGGCCGTAGAGCGGTCCATGGGCTGGATCGACGACGAAGACGCCAGCTGACCGCACCGGCTGAGTCAATCGACGAGGAGCTGAAAGAGATATGAGCACCCTGCAGAGCGTTCCCACGCTGGGTACGCACCCCAACGCCGGCTCGAACGCGAGCCGCGCCGAGACCCGTGAGCAGCTGTCGAAGGCCACCTACGACCTGCTCGTCATCGGCGGTGGCATCCTGGGCACCTCGGTGGCCTGGCACGCCGCGCAGTCGGGTCTGCGGGTTGCCATGGTGGACGCCGGCGACTTCGCCGGCGCCACCTCCTCCGCCTCCTCCAAGCTGGTCCACGGCGGTCTGCGCTACCTGCAGACCGGCGCGGTCAAGCTGGTCGCCGAGAACCACCACGAGCGCCGGGTGCTGGCCAAGGACGTGGCCCCGCACCTGGTGAACCCGCTGACCTTCTACCTGCCCGTGTACAAGGGCGGTCCGGTCGGCGCGGCGAAGCTGGGCGCGGGCGTGTTCGCGTACTCGGCGCTCTCGGCCTTCGGCGACGGCATCGGCAAGGTCATCTCGCCCGCCCGCGCCGTGGCCGACAACCCGGGTCTGAAGACGGACAACCTGAAGGCCGTCGCCGTCTACTACGACCACCAGATGAACGACTCGCGCGTCGCCGTGATGACGGTCCGCGCCGCGGTCGAGTCCGGTGCGGTCGTCCTCAACCACGCCGAGGTCACCGGCCTGCGCACCACGCGCGGTCGGGTCTCCGGCGCCGAGCTCAAGGACCGCCTCGACGGCACCGAGTTCGGGGTCGACGCGCGCGTCGTGCTCAACGCCACCGGCCCGTGGGTGGACCACCTGCGGCGCATGGAAGACAAGCACGCGATGCCGTCGATCCGCCTCTCCAAGGGCGCGCACATCGTCATGAAGCGCAAGTCGCCGTGGAAGGCCGCCATGGCCACCCCGATCGACAAGTACCGCATCACCTTCGCCCTGCCGTGGGAGGACCAGCTCCTGCTCGGCACCACCGACGAGGTCTACGAGGGCGACCCGGCGGACGTGCGCGCCACCGAGTCCGACATCCAGCAGATCCTCGACGAGGCGGCCTTCTCCGTGAAGGACGCCGACCTCGACCGGTCCCTGATGACGTACGCCTTCGCCGGCCTGCGGGTGCTGCCCGGCGGCCCCGGCGGCGTCGAGAAGGCCAAGCGCGAGACCGTGGTCTCCGAGGGCGCCGGCGGCATGCTGTCGGTGGCCGGCGGCAAGTGGACGACGTACCGTCACATCGGCCGCGTGGTGATGGAGAAGCTCGCCAAGCTCCCGGGCAGCCCGCTGACCGAGGACATGGAGCCGGTCAAGTCCCTCGTGCGGCGCGTCCCGCTGCCCGGTGTCGCCAACCCGAACGCGGTCGCGCACCGTCTGCTGGTGGACCGCGAGCCCGGCGCCCGCATGGACCCGCTGACCGCCCGTCACCTGGCCTCGCACTACGGCTCGCTGGCCTTCGACGTCGCCCGTCTGGCGAACGAGGACCCGGCGCTGGCCGAGCGCATCCACCCGGACGGTCCGGAGATCTGGGCGCAGGTCGCGTACGCCCGTGACTTCGAGTGGGCCGAGACCGTCGACGACGTGCTGCGTCGCCGTACGACGGTGACGGTCCGCGGCCTGGACGACGAGGCCGTGCGCACCCGCGTCGAGGAGATGCTGGGCCGCCAGGCATAGGTGTCACGCAGGTGGGGAAGAGGGGCGGTTCCGAGGGGAACCGCCCCTCTGTCGTGGGCTGTGGCCCGCGAGCCGCCAAGGCTTAGGCTGGCCCTTGTACACAAGGGGAACTTCGGAAGGAGACCTGGGTGATCGAGCTTGAGGGCGTGCCCGAGCTGATCGACCCGGTCATGGTGGCCGCGTTCGAGGGCTGGAACGACGCGGGTGACGCCGCCTCCGGTGCGGTGGCGCACCTGGACCGGGAGTGGAAGGGCGAGGTCTTCGCGGCTCTGGACGCCGAGGACTACTACGACTTCCAGGTCAACCGGCCGACGGTGTGGCTGGACAACGGGGTCAGGAAGATCACCTGGCCGACGACGCGGCTGTCGGTGGTCCGGATCGGCGGCGCGAAGCCGCGCGACCTGGTGTTGGTGCGCGGCATCGAGCCGTCGATGCGCTGGCGGTCGTTCTGCAACGAACTGCTGGGCTTCGCGCACGAGCTGGGCGTGGAGATGGTCGTCATCCTGGGCGCGTTGCTCGGGGACACCCCGCACACCCGGCCGGTGCCGGTGAGCGGTGTCACCTCGGACGCGGACCTGGCGCGGACGATGGACCTGGAGGAGACGAAGTACGAGGGCCCGACGGGCATCGTGGGCGTGCTCCAGGAGGCGTGCACCCACGCGGGCGTGCCGGCGGTGTCGCTGTGGGCGGCGGTGCCGCACTACGTGTCGCAGCCGCCGAACCCTAAGGCGACGCTCGCGCTGCTGAACCGGCTGGAGGACCTGATCGACCTGCGGATCCCGCTGGGCGAGCTGCCGGAGGACGCGCGGGCCTGGCAGCTGGGCGTGGACCAGCTGGCCGCCGAGGACAGCGAGGTCGCCGAGTACGTCCAGACGCTGGAGGAGGCCCGGGACACGGCCGACCTGCCGGAGGCCTCGGGCGACGCGATCGCCCGGGAGTTCGAACGGTACCTGCGGCGTCGGGATCCGTCGGCGACCGCCGAGCCGGGTGACGGCTCGTACCTGCGCGACACCTCCAGCGGGCTGACCCGCCCGCCGAAGCGCAGGCCGGACGTCTCCGGGACCGGCGCGGGCCCGGGGGCCGGGGAGGACCCGACGGAGCCGCCGGCCCCGGCCGCGGAGCCGCCCGAGCCGTCGGGGCCGTCGGACCTGACGGAGTCGACGGAGGCGTCCGAGCCGTCGGGGCCGTCGGGGCCGTCGGAACCTTCCGAGCCGACGCAGGAGCCGGGGGACGACGCCCCGCGGGCGTAGGCCGCCGGCCGCGACACCGGGAGACGACGACGGCGGGGCCGGAGATCATCTCCGGCCCCGCCGTCGTCGTCGTGAGCGCGCGGGCTCCGCGCTGCTACAGGGCCACGCCCAGCAGGGCGTCCACCGTGCGGGAGACCAGGCCGGGGGCCGACTCGTCGTCCCCGTCCGAGGCGTTCTGGAGCTCCACCCAGCGGTCCACGGCCGCCAGTGCGGCCGGGGCGTCCAGGTCGCGGGAGAGGGCCTCGCGGACCTCTTCGACCAGGGCCTCGGCCGGGAGCCCGTCCGGGCGCGAGACGGCCGCGCGCCAGCGCTCCAGGCGGGCCACGGCCTCCTGGAGGACCTCGTCGGTCCACTCCCAGTCGGCGCGGTAGTGGTGCGCCAGCAGGGCGAGGCGGATGGCCGCCGGGTCGACCCCGGCGCGGCGCAGCGCGGACACGAAGACCAGGTTCCCCTTGGACTTCGACATCTTCTCGCCGTGCAGCGCGACCATGCCCGCGTGGACGTAGGCCTTGGCCATCGGGAACTCGCCGGTCAGGGCCTGCGCGTGCGAGGCGCCCATCTCGTGGTGCGGGAAGGCGAGGTCGGAACCGCCGCCCTGGATGTCGAAGCCCATGCCGAGGTGGTCCAGGGCGATGGCCACGCACTCGATGTGCCAGCCCGGCCGGCCGCGGCCCAGCGAGCCGCCGTCCCAGCTGGGCTCGCCCTCGCGCGCCGCCATCCACAGCATCGGGTCGAGCGGGTTCTTCTTCCCCGGGCGTTCCGGGTCCCCGCCGCGCTCCGCGGACAGCAGGCGCATCGCCTGGACGTCCAGGTGGGCGACGCCGCCGAAGTGCGGGTCCGCCTCCACCGAGAAGTAGACGTCGCCGTCGAGCTCGTAGGCGGCGCCCGCGTCCCGCAGTCGTTCGACCAGCGGCACGATGCCCGGTATGGCCTCGACGGCGCCGATGTAGTGCTGCGGCGGCAGCATCCGCAGGGCGGTCATGTCCTCGCGGAAGAGGGCCGTCTCGCGCACCGCGAGCTCGGTCCAGTCGAGTCCGTCGCGCTGCGCCCGCACCAGCAGGGGATCGTCGACGTCCGTGACGTTCTGGACGTAGTGGACCTGCCGCTTGTTGTCGAGCCACACGCGCTGCACGAGGTCGAACGCGTTGTAGGTCGCCGCGTGACCGATGTGGGTCGCGTCGTACGGGGTGATCCCACAGACGTAGAGGCGGGCGACGGGACCGGGGTCGAGGGTGATCGTCCCCTGGGTCGCGGTGTCGTGGATCTGGAGGTCGCGGCCCTTGCCGGGCAGGGCGGGGACCTCAGAAGCGGGCCAGGCATGCATGCTTCGAGCCTAACCGGACGGGTGTTCCGGAAACGAACC
Organism: Streptomyces sp. NPDC048606; assembly: GCF_040650855.1. Taxonomy (NCBI): domain Bacteria; kingdom Bacillati; phylum Actinomycetota; class Actinomycetes; order Kitasatosporales; family Streptomycetaceae; genus Streptomyces; species Streptomyces sp. NPDC048606. The sequence goes on from NZ_JBEZIB010000016.1 coordinate 20,368, forward strand.
GGACCAGCACTGTTGGCCGGATACACCCTCTTGCGATCCGGCTGGATCCGTGCGTTCGACGTCCTGCCCGGTCAGACCGGCGGCCAGGGGATCGCGGGCCACTGCCCCGAGGGCTTCGGGTGCGTGCCCTCCCGCAGCAACTGCGCCACACGGGCCCGTACGGCGGCCAGTTCCACCGGTGTGATCAGTTCGGCCAGGCGGGTGGCGAGCGGCTCCGGCTCGGCCAGCCGCGCCTCCAGGGAGACCAGGACGGCGCGCGCCTCGTCGGTGAGCGGCTCCCCGGCCCACCCCCACAACAGGGTGCGCAGCTTGTCCTCGGTGTGGAAGGTCACCCCGTGGTCGATGCCGTAGAGCCTGCCGTCGGGGCCGGGCAGGAGGTGGCCGCCCTTGCGGTCACCGTTGTTGATCACCGCGTCCAGGACGGCCATGCGGCGCAGCCTGGGGTCGTCCGCGTGGACGAGGAGGGCGGTGCGCCCCTCCCCCACCTCGGCGAAGGCGACCGGTTTCCACCCCTCCCCGGCCTCCTCGCCCTCGACCAGCGCGAGCAGCCCGTCCTCCGGCGATCCTCCGGCGTCGATCCAGTGCTGGACCATGCCCTCCCCGTACGGGCCGTCGCGCAGCACCGTCGTGGGGACGAGCCCCCAGCCGGTGGCCTCGGAGACCAGGTAGGCGGCGCGCTCGCGCCGGGCGAGGTTGCCGTCGGGGAAGTCCCACAGCGGCCGCTCGCCCTTGACGGGCTTGTAGACGCACTCCGCGGTGTGCCCCTCGTGGGTCACGGTGCACCGCAGCACGGCGTTGGACGCCTCGGCGATCCGACCGTGGACGGTGAGCTCACCGCGGGTGAGCAGCTCTTCGACGGGGGGCGGGGTCACGGCGCTCACACCTGGCGCCGGTAGCCGTTCTGGCGCGGGCACACGTGTCCCTCGGGGTCGAGCGGCAGGCTGCACAGCGGGCACGGCGGACGGCCCGCGTTGACGACGTCCAGGGCCCGCTTGGCGAAGGCGCGGGCCTGCGCGCCGGACAGCCGCACCCGCAGCATGGGCGGGCCGTTCTCCTCGTCCTGGAGCAGGCGTTCCTCCGCCTCGGCGAGATCCTCTTCCGAGTCGGCGTCGAGTTCGACGAGGGCCTGCGCCTCGACGATCATCCGCTGCTCCTCGCCGTCCCAGGCGAGCGCCATGGTGCCGACGCGGAACTCCTCCTCGACGGGGACGTCGAGCGGGGCGGTGTCGGCGGCCTCGGTGGAGGCGACGGCCGGGACGGGGGCGTTGCCCCCGGTGCGGCGCACGACCTCGTCCAGCAGCTCGTCCATCCGCTCGGCCAGGGCCGCGACCTGCGTCTTCTCCAGGGAGACGCTGGTGACGCGGCTGCCTGAGGACGCCTGGAGGAAGAACGTACGGCGCCCAGGCAAACCGACCGTGCCGGCCACGAAGCGGTCCGGCGGGTCGTAAAGGAACACCTGACGGGGCACGTCCAGTCTCCAAGTCTGAGGCGGGGCAGGGCTGCGCGCTTGTGTTGGCCCTGCCACCCTACTGCGCCGTTCGATCAGGCCGCGCCCGCGCCGCCCCCCACGACGGCGTTGCCGTCGCCCTCGCTCTCGCGCTCGGCCTCCCGCTCCGCGTCGGGCGCGGGCCGGGGGGCGAGGGCGGAGAGGTCCCCGGTGTCGCCGAGGCGCAGCAGGAAGGGCCTGGTGGGGGTGTAGCGGATCGCCGTGACCGAGCAGGGGTCGACGTGGACGCGCTGGAAGAGGTCGAGGTGCATGCCGAGGGCGTCCGCGACGAGGGACTTGATGATGTCGCCGTGGGAGCAGACGAGGAAGACGGCGTCGGCGCCGTGCTCCTCCTCGACGCGGTCGTTCCACTCGCGTACGGCGTCCACGGCGCGCGCCTGCATGGCGCGCATGGACTCGCCGCCGGGGAACGCGGCAGCCGAGGGGTGCTGCTGGACGACGCGCATGAGGGGTTCGTCGGCGAGCTCGGAGAGCTTGCGGCCCGACCAGTCGCCGTAGTGGCACTCGCCGATCCGCTCGTCGGTGTGCTCCCGCAGCCCGGGACGGGAGGCGAGCAGCGGCGCGAGGGTCTCCCGGCAGCGCTGGAGGGGGCTGCTGACCACGGCCGCGAGGGGGATGCCCTCCAGGCGCGCGGGCAGGGCGGCGGCCTGTTCGGCGCCGCGTTCGTCAAGGGCTACCCCCGGCGTCCAGCCGGCGAGCAGTCCCGCGGTGTTGGCGGTGGACCGCCCGTGTCGTACGAGGATCAGCGTGGCCATGGAAGCACCCTATGCGGTGGCGACGGCGTGCGGGCGGGCGCCGATGGGGGAAGAATGCCCGGCGTGATTGTCGACTGCGCGATGTACCGGGACGGCCGCCGCTCCCCGGCGCCCGAGGACTTCTCGGACGCCCTCGACGAGGCGCGCGCCCACGGCGACGCGTTCGTCTGGATCGGGATCCACGAGCCGACGGCGGCGGAGTTCGACCACGTGAGCCGGGAGTTCGGTCTGCACGCGCTGGCGGTGGAGGACGCGTTGACGGCGCACCAGCGGCCGAAGCTGGAGGTGTACGACGATTCGCTGTTCGTCGTCCTGAAGCCGGTGGTCTACGACGAGGCCGCGGACACGGTGACGGCGAACGAGCTGATGGTCTTCATCGGCGACTCCTTCGTGGTGACCGTCCGCCACGGCGAGGGGGCGGCGCTGACCGCCGTGCGCCACCGGCTGGAGCAGGAGCCGGAGGTGCTGCGGCACGGTCCGACGGCGGTGCTGTACGCGGTGTCCGACGCGGTGGTGGACCACTACATCGAGGTGGCGGCCGAGCTCCAGGGCGACCTGGAGGGGCTGGAGGCGGAGGTGTTCGCGCCGAACGCCCCGGACTTCAAGAACACGGCGGCGCGCATCTACGCGGCGAAGCGGCAGGTGCTGGAGTTCCGTCGGGCGACCAGTCCGCTGCTCCAGCCGATGGACCGACTGGCCTTCGGGCGGGTGCCGTTCGTGGACGGGCACTCCCAGCCCTTCTTCCGGGACGTCGCCGACCACCTGACCAAGGCGAACGAGTACATCGAGGGCCTGGACCGGCTGCTGTCGGACGCCCTGGCCGCGCACCTGGCGCAGATGGGGGTGCGGCAGAACGACGACATGCGCAAGATCTCCGCCTGGGCCGCCATGGCGGCCGTCCCGACGATGGTCGCCGGGATCTACGGGATGAACTTCGAGCACATGCCGGAGCTCACGTGGGGCTTCGGCTATCCGGCGGTGGTGGTGCTGATGGTGGTCGTGTGTCTGGGCCTGCACCGGATGTTCAAGCGCCGCGGCTGGCTCTGACCCGCGGCCCGGCAGCGGCCCGCGGCCGACCGGGCCGGACTCGGGCCGCCCACGCTCGGGCCTACGCCCGGGCGAAACCGGGCTCGGCGGTCGGCCGGCCCCCGAGGGCGTCGCGCCGCTCCGGGGGGCGCAGGTCGATCATGCGGTGCCAGCCGCTGAAACGCTCGTACGCGTACACCGCGCGGATCCCCGCGGCGAGCGCGGCGGCCTTGGGCGCCGGCCAGCGCAGCAGCCGGCCCATGTGGTCCATGACGACGAGGCTGACGTCGCGGTAGACGGCGATCTCGGCGAGCGCGCTCTCGCGCAGCACCCGCTGGATGGTCCGGCCGTGTCCGGCGCGGGCCAGGCGCAGCAGTTCCTCGTGGCAGTAGGCGAGGTGGTTCTCCTCGTCGTCGCTGATCATGCGGACGGCCCGGCCCAGTTCCGGGTTGCGGCCGAAGAGGCGCACGAGCAGGGCCATCTGGTCCGCGGCGCGCTGTTCGGTGACCCGGCTGTGCGCGAGGTAGACGACGACGTCCTCCTCGGTCAGCGGCCGGTCGCGGCGCAGCTTGTCGTGCGCGAGGCCGATGCCGCGCCGTTCCAGCAGCATCGTGTAGTCGGTCTCGGGAGGGACGGGAACCACGGGCAGGCCGCGGTTGCGCAGCAGGGCGCGGAAGATGCGGCCGTGCTTGTCCTCGTCGGCGCCGTGCCGGGTGATCTTGGGCGCGAGGTCGCGCATGCCCTCGGGGACGAGGGCGGCGATCCGGGCGTTCTCCCAGCCGCCCTGGGACTCCCCGCTGGCGGCGATGGAGCAGAACAGCTGGAAGGAGTCGTCGTGGTCGACGATCTCCTGGAACAGGCTGCGGGCAGAGAGCATGGAACGAGTCAAATGCGGATGTTCCGGGCCGGCAACCGTGCGGTGGCCCCACTCGCCCGAACGAACGAACCGAGCCGTCGGCCCCCGGGGCGTAACCCCGGGGGCCACCCGCGCGTTGTGCGGGGTGTCGGCCGTGGCGGGGAAGACCCCCCGAGCCCCCACCACGGCCGCAGGACCCCTTCCCGGAGCTTCCGGGCCGGCGTTACGCCAGGCCCGCCAGCTCCAGGGCCTCCGTACCCGCCCTCAGGGCCGCCAGCCGCTCGTCGCGGGTGAAGCCGGCCGGGGCCAGCGTCAGGGTGGTGACCCCGGCGTCGGCGTAGGCCCGCATCCCGTCCGCGATCCGCTCGACCGAGCCCAGCAGGGTGGTCGAGTCGATCAGCGAGTGCGGGACGGCGGCGGCCGCGCCCGTCTTGTCGCCGGCCAGGTACTTGGACTGGATCTCGGCGGCTTCCTTCTCGTAGCCCATGCGACAGGCGAGCTGGTTGTAGAAGTTCTGCTTGGCGCTGCCCATGCCGCCGACGTACAGGGCGGTGTACGGACGGAACACGTCCGCCAGCGCGTTCACGTCCTCGCCGAGGGCCAGCGGCACGGTCGGGCAGACGTCGAAGCCCTCCATCGTCAGCCCGACCTTCTCGCGACCCGCGCGGATGTGGCGCAGGGCCGTCTCCTCCAGGTGCTCGGCGGCGGGGAAGATCAGCAGGGCGCCGTCGGCGATCTCGCCCGTCTGCTCCAGGTTCTTCGGGCCGATGGCGGCGATGTAGAGCGGGATGTGCTCGCGCTCCGGGTGCACGGTCAGCTTGAGCGGCTTGCCGGGGCCGCCGGGCAGCGGCAGGGTCCAGTGCGCGCCGTCGTAGGAGAGGCGCTCGCGGGTCATCGCCTTGCGGACGATCTCCACGTACTCGCGGGTGCGCGCGAGCGGCTTGTCGAACTTCACCCCGTACCAGCCCTCGGACACCTGGGGGCCGGAGACGCCCAGGCCCAGGCGGAAACGGCCCTTGGTGAGCGAGTCGAGGGTGGCGGCGGTCATGGCGGTCATCGCCGGCTGGCGGGCCGGGATCTGGAAGATGGCCGAGCCGACGTCGATGCGCTCGGTCTGCGCGGCGACCCAGGCCAGCACGGTCGCGGCGTCGGACCCGTACGCCTCGGCCGCCCAGCAGACGTCGTAGCCGAGGCGGTCCGCCTCCTGCGCGACGGCGAGGTTGTCGGCGTCCATGCCCGCACCCCAGTAGCCGAGATTGATGCCGAGCCTCATGTGTCGTCCCCTTACGATGCGCGGTTCACGCGGTGCGTCTTACCCATCAGTAACGTGAGTCTGCGGGGACTGTAGCGCGCCCGACGGCGCTGCGGCAGTGCCCCAGTAGTCTCAGCGCTCATGGAGCAGAGGCATCTCGGCCGCACCGGACTGCGCGTCTCCCGGATCGGCCTCGGCACCCTGACCTGGGGCCGTGACACCGGCGAGGAAGCCGCCGCCGAGCAGTTGAAGACCTTCTGGGAGGCCGGGGGCACGCTCGTCGACACCGCCGACGTGTACGGCGGCGGGGAGGCCGAGTACCTGCTCGGGCAACTGGTGGGTTCCCTCGTCCCGCGCCGGGACCTGGTCATCGCGACGAAGGCCGGCAGCGTGCCGGATCCCGACCGGCGGTTCAACGGCTCGCGCGGACACCTGCTCGGCGCCCTCGACGACTCCCTCGACCGCCTCGGCACCGACCACGTGGACCTGTGGCAGGTCCACGCCTTCGACCCGGCGACCCCGCTGGAGGAGACCCTCCAGGCGCTGGACCTCGCCGTCGCCAGCGGCCGGGCCCGCTACGCCGGCGTCTCCAACTTCAGCGGCTGGCAACTGGCGAAGGCCGCCACCTGGCAGCTGGCGGCGCCCGGGACGCGGACGCGGCTCGCCTCGACCCAGATGGAGTACTCGCTCCTGCAACGCGGGGTGGAACGGGAGGTGTTGCCGGCCGCCCTCGACCTGGACGTGGGGCTGCTGCCCTCGTCGCCCCTGGGACGCGGGGTGCTCACCGGCAAGTACCGCGACGGCACCCCCGCCGACTCGCGGGGCGCCTCGGAGTCCCTGGCCGCCTTCGTGGACCCGTACCTGGACGAGGCCGCGGGCCGGATCGTGGACGCGGTGGTGACCGCCGCGCAGGGGCTGGCCGTGACCCCGCTCCAGGTGGCCCTGGCGTGGGTCCGGGACCGCCCGGGGGTGGTCGCGCCGATCGTCGGGGCCCGGACGTCCGCGCAGCTCGGGGCGGCGCTGTCGGTGGAGGCCCTTACCCTTCCGGAGGAGATCCGCCGGGCGCTGGACGACGTGTCGGCGCCCGTGCACCGCTACCCCGATCAGGACTGGAGCACGTTGTGAGCACGGACCCCGAGGCCACCGACCCGGACGGCCCCGCCGCCGACCCCGAGGCAACCGCCGGGGCGCCCGGGGCCGTCGACCCGGCCGCCGCTCCCGCGACCGCCCCCGAGGAGGACCCCGCGAACGCCGACGACGCGGACGCGGAGGACGACGGCAGCGACGGCGGTGACGGCGACCACGGCAGCGAGAGCGACGAGCACGCCGGGACCGACGCTCCGGCGGAGGCCGACGAGGCCGACGCTTCGGCGGCGGACGCCGCAGAGGGGGACGCCGCGGAGGGCGACGGCACCGAGGGGGAGCCGGCCGCCGCCGATGCCGCCGACGCGCCCCCCGGGCTCACCGAGGCACAGGCCGAGCTGGCCGCGCAGAAGGTCGAGCGGGAGCGCATCGCCCGCCGCAAGGCCGAACGCGAGGCCCCGGTCGAGGCCGGCGCGAAGCTCAGCGGCAAGGCCGCCGACCTGCTCGCCGCCGTACGGGCCGTCGAGGCCGGCGGCAAGCCGTCCCCCGTCTTCTTCGACGAGGCCCCGGCCGCCCCCCGCAGGCAGGCCCCCGCTCCCCCGGCCCCGCCCCGCCCGGCCGCGGTCCCGACCGCCCCGGAGCCCGCCGAGGCCGACGTGGCCTCCGTACGGGCCGTGCTGGCCCGCGGCGGCGCCCCCGAGGCCCTGGCCGCCCAGGCCGCCTCGGCGCTGGGCGAGGGCGCCGCGGAGAGGCTCGCGGAGGACCCCTGGCGGCTCCTCGCCCTGCCCGGCGTGCGTCCCGCGCAGGCCGACGGCTTCGCGCAGGCCCTGCTGGGCCCGCAGGCCGGTCCCGCCGACGAACGCCGCGGGGCCGCCCTGGTGACCTGGCTGCTCGCGCAGGCCGCCCTCAAGGGGCACACCGCCCTGGAGGCCCCGCTGCTGGAGAAGGCCCTGGCTCAGTACGGGGTGCCGGCCCCCGACGCGGCCGTGGAGACCGCCGTCGGGGACGGCGCGGTACTGGCGTTCCACGAGCCGCTCGGCGAACCCGTCGGGGAGGACGAGGAGCAGCCCGTACGCATCCTCGTGGGCCTGGAGGAGTACGCGCTCGCCGAGGAGAGCCTCGCCGACGGCCTGGCCCGACTGTCCGCGACCTTCACCGGCGGGGCGGACCCGGGGCCGGCGGCCGGAGCCCCGGGCGCCGAGCTGGCCGCGGCCGTCGCCGCCCACGGCCTGGTCCTGCACACCGGCGGCGAGGCGGCCCGCGCCGAGCCGCTCGCCCTGGTCGCGAGCGCCCGCGAGCGGGGGCTGCGGGTCTGTCTGGCCGCGCACGTCCCGGCCCCGGGCCTCGTCACCGTCGCGGGGCTCCTCGCGGGCGCGGAAGGCCCCGGGCGGGACGCCGAGGGCCGCTTCGACCTGGACCTGCTGGTCGTCCTGGACGCCCCGCAGCTGGACGTGGAGACGGCCGCGGCCCTGGTGGAATCCGTGCCGGACGGGGCCCGTCTGGTGCTGTCCGGCGATCCCGGCGTGCTCGGATCGGCCGGACCCGGCCGGGTGTTCGCGGACGTCCTGGCGGCGGGGGCGCACCCCCGGGTGGTGTCGCGCACGCCGGACCCCGGCCCGCTCGGCGAGCTGGTCTCGGGGATCGGGATCGGGGAGCTGAACCAGGTCGACGCCCCCGGCAAGGAGATCGTCATCGTTCCCGTGCGGGACGCCGGCGAGGCCGTGCACCGCACCGTGCAGTTGGTCGCCGAGTCGGTGCCGCGCGCCTTCGGGATCCCGCCGGAGGCCGTGCGCGTGATCACCCCGGGCCACGGCGGCACCACCGGCACCCGGGCGCTGAACGCGGCCCTCAAGGAGCGGCTGAACCCCGGCCCCGGCCGGTTCGGCGGCTTCGACCCCGGCGATCTGGTGGTCCACGTACCGTCTCCCGGGCGGGCGCTGCCGGCCCGGGTCGTGTCGGCCGACGAGCGGGGCCTGCACCTGGAGGACCCCGCGGGCGAGCGGATCCTCGTACCGCGCGACCGGGTGGAGGCGCGCGTGCGGCACGGTTGGGCGCTGACGGCGCACCAGGCCGCCGGAGCCCGGTGGCCGGCGGCCGTGGTCGTGCTCCCGGGGGACGCGGCGCAGGCGCTGTCCCGGGACTGGGTGTACACGGCCTTCGGTCGGGCGGAGCGGCACCTGTCGGTGGTGCACGGCGTCGACCAGGCGTTGGCGCACGCGGTGGCCCAGGTGCCGCCGAAGCCGCGGACGACCCGCCTGACGGGTCTGCTGCGGGCCCTGACGGCGGCCCAGGAGGAGCCGGGGGCGTAGGGCGGGGCCGTTCCGTGCCCCCGCCCGGTCGGGCGGGGGCACGGGCGGCGTCAGGCGGGGGTGAGTCCGGGCGCGGTGGTGCCCTCGTCCGCCCCGTCGGGGGCGTCGTCGAAGAACTCCCCCTCGTCGTCGAAGACGGCGCTCACGTCGAAGCGGTGCAGGACGTCCTGCGGGTCGGTCTGCCCGAAGGGCGCGCCGAGCCACTCCCCCGGTTCGGCCGTCTCCTCCAGGGCGGCGATCCACAGGGTGGAGTCGCCCTCCTCCAATCCGAACTCCTTGTAGCGGGAGGCGATCTCGTCGGGCTCGTACTCCCCGAAGAGCACCCCGAGGGCGCCGGCGGTGCCGCCGTCGTCGACGAGTTCGGCGTCACGGTCGTGGGCGGCGACCCGTTCGGCCTGGGCGACCAGTCGGGCCGGCTCGACGACGGCGTAGTCGCGGCGGATGAGCACGCTGAACGCGACGGGCTCGGCGGGGCCGGTGTACGGGACTCCGTCCTCGGGGGTGGGGATCTCGAAGGGGGTGACCTCGTCGTAGCGGTCGTAGAGGAGTTCGTCGTACTCCTCGGCGGCGGCGGCGAGTTCGTTGAACGCGGCGTAGACGGCCGGATCCTCGTCCCCGATCCTGCTCTCGACCGCGGCGAGGTGACGGTCGAGAGCGGCCTTGACCGCCTCGGCGGCGGCGCGTACCTCGGCAACAGTGGGCAGAGCGGCATCAGACATAGTGCAGACGCTATCCGTAGCGGGCCGGTGCCCGCACAATAGATGCGATGCCGGAATACGAATTCGTCGACGTGTACGTGCCCCGCGGGACCCCCCGCCAGGAGGCCACCCGACTGTTGACCGACCACGCGGAGTACGGGCATTGGGAGCTCGACCGCCTGACCCTGCACCGGGACGGCAGCCGCCGCGTCCGGTTGCGACGCCGGATCATCCGCCAGGTCCGGGCGACCTGGTGACGCGGACCCCGGGGGCCGGGATCCGCGTCGTGAGCGTGCGTCAGGCCGCGTTGCGGGCCCGGCGGTAGAGCACGGCTCCGGCCAGCAACAGTCCGCCCGCGAGCGGAACCCCGGCCGTCAGGGCGTCACCGGCGCCGGTGGCGGCGAGGCCGGGGCCCCGGTCACCCGTGCCCGGCTGCGGGGCGGTGGCGCCCGGCCCCGTGCCGGGGTTCTGCACGCCCGGCGCACCGGGGGTGCCGCCCGGGGTGCCCGGAGTCTGACCGCCCGGGTTCTGCGTACCCGGCGTGCCCGGGGTCTGCGCACCGGGGGTTCCGGGCGTCTGGCCGCCCGGGTTCTGCGTGCCCGGGGTGCCCGGCGTCTGACCGCCAGGGGTCTGGCCGCCGGGGGTCTGGCCGCCCGGCGTCTGACCACCCGGCGTCTGACCACCCGGCGTCTGGCCACCGGGGGTCTGGCCACCGGGGGTGTGCCCGCCCGGCGTACCCGGGTTCTGGCCGCCCGGGGTGTGTCCACCCGGCGTACCCGGGTTCTGGCCGCCCGGGTGACCCGGGTGACCGGGCTGCCCCGGCTCCTCCTCGCAGGGCTCGTCGTCCCCGCCGCCGGGGTGCCCCGGGTGTCCGGGGTGCTGCGGCCCGCCGGGCTTGCCCGACGCGTTGGCGCAGTGGTTCCCGAAGGCCGGGTTCAAGAGGCCGATCACCGAGACCGTGTTGCCGCAGACGTTCACCGGCGCGTCCACCGGAGCCTGCACGTTGTTGCCGGACAGGAGGCCCGGAGAGTTCGCGGCGTGTCCGGACGCTCGGGAGTCCGCCTGCGCCTGACCACCCGCCAGCGCGAGGACACCCCCCGCGGCCGCCATCGTGATCAGTGTCTTCCTCGTGACCTGAACCGGTCGTCGCATCTGTACTCGTCCCCTGGTGTGTACGTGTTCGGCCAGGCTCCCCCGCCTGATGTGCCGAAAAGTGAGATTCCGGGCCGGAAAAGCCCGGCGGCCCCGGGACGCTGGAATGCGTCCCGGGGCCAGAACCTTCAGTCGCGTCAGGCGTTGACGCAGGTGTTGCCGAAGGCCGGGTTCAGCAGGCCGATCACGGAGATCGTGTTGCCGCAGACGTTGACCGGGATGTGGACCGGAACCTGGACGACGTTGCCGGACAGGACGCCGGGGGAGCCGATGGCCGCACCCTGGGCGCCCGCGTCGGCGACGGCCAGACCCGCACCCGCGAGAACCAGACCACCGGTGGCAGCCGCAGCGGCGACAACCTTCTTGAGCATTGTTCCTCCTAGTAGGCAAGTGCGGTCCCAGCCGCGGACCGCACCACCTGTAACGAGGAGGGATCACCAGGGCTACGAGCGTATGAGCGCATTCACTCTTCTCAGTGCAATGCGCACACCTTCGCGATTCTTCGGCGTTATGCCTCGTCGATGAAACGGTCGAGCACGCGGACGCCGAACTTCAGGCCCTCGACCGGCACCCGCTCGTCCACGCCGTGGAACATCCCGGCGAAGTCCAGCTCCGGCGGCAGCTGGAGCGGCGCGAAGCCGAAGCAGCGGATGCCGAGGTCGTCGAAGGACTTGGCGTCGGTGCCGCCGGACAGCATGTACGGCACGGCCCGCGCGATCGGGTCCTCCGCCTTCAGGGCGCCCTGCATGGCGTCGACGAGGCGGCCGTCGAAGTCCGTCTCCAGGGCCTTGTCCCCGTGGACGTCCTCGCGCTTCACGCGCGGGCCGAGGATCCGGTCGAGGTCGGCGAAGAACTCGTCCTCGTAGCCCGGCAGGAAGCGACCGTCGACGTGGGCCGTGGCCTGGCCGGGGATGACGTTGACCTTGTAGCCGGCGCCGAGCATGGTCGGGGCGGCCGAGTTGCGCAGCGTCGCGCCGACCATCTTGGCGATGCCGCCGAGCTTGGCGAGGGTGGCGTCCATGTCGTCGGGGTCGAGCGGGGTTCCGAGCGCGTCCGAGAGCTCGTCGAGGAAGGACCGTACGGTCTTCGTCACGCGCACCGGCCACTGGTGGCGGCCGAGGCGGCCCACGGCCTCGCACAGCTCGGTGATGGCGTTGTCGTTGTTGGTCATGGAGCCGTGACCGGCGGTGCCCTCCACCGTCAGGCGCATCCAGTGCATGCCCTTCTGGGCGGTCTCCACGAGGTACAGGCGCAGGTTCTCGTTCACCGTGAAGGAGAAGCCGCCGACCTCGCCGATCGCCTCGGTGACGCCCTCGAAGAGGCCGGGGTGCTTGTCGACGAGGTGGCGGGCGCCGTAGACGCCACCGGCCTCCTCGTCGGCCAGGAAGGCCAGCACGATGTCGCGCGGGGGCTTGCGCCCGCTGCGCATGCGGTCGCGCACGACGGCCAGCGTCATCGCGTCCATGTCCTTCATGTCGACGGCGCCCCGGCCCCACACGCAGCCGTCGGCGATCTCGCCCGAGAAGGGGTCGTACGTCCAGTCCGCCGCGTTGGCCGGAACGACGTCCGTGTGGCCGTGGATCAGCAGCGCCGGTCGGGAGGGGTCCTCGCCCTCGATGCGGGCCACCGTGGAGGCGCGCCCCTTGTGCGACTCGAAGATCTGCGGCTCCAGCCCGACCTCGGCGAGCTTCTCGGCGACCCACTCCGCCGCCTTGCGCTCGCCGGGGCCCGAGTGGTCCCCGTAGTTGCTGGTGTCGATCCGGATGAGGTCCCGGCAGAGGTCCACGACCTCGTCCTGGCCGGAGACGGTCCTGCCCGCGCCCGTTGCGCTCACGCTGCTTCCTCCCACTGATCGGTACCGGCTGCCTCCCCCATCCTCGCGCGCCGGGCCCGTCTCCCCAAGGCCGAAGCCCGGCCGGCGGGGGTGTGATCGAGGACCCCGGACTGTTTGGTAATGTTTTCCACGTCGCCGCGGCCCGCAAGGGTGCGCGGAAGGCACCCGGTCCGGGTGGCGGAATGGCAGACGCGCTAGCTTGAGGTGCTAGTGCCCTTTATCGGGCGTGGGGGTTCAAGTCCCCCCTCGGACACAGCAGAGAAGGACCCCGCTTCGGCGGGGTCCTTCTCGTTTTCCGCCCGCGGGGCTCCGGCCCCGGAACCGGGCGTGGACGGCGGACCTGGAATGTTTGGTAATGTTTCCCTCGTCGCAACGGCCCCGCAAGGGTCGGCGCGGACACACCCCGTCCGGGTGGCGGAATGGCAGACGCGCTAGCTTGAGGTGCTAGTGCCCTTTATCGGGCGTGGGGGTTCAAGTCCCCCCTCGGACACAACGGAGAAGGACCCCGCTTCGGCGGGGTCCTTCTCGTTTTCCGCCCGGGTTCTCCCGCCGCAGGCACCGGGCCGTGCGCCGGAACGTGCTCCCGGCCGTGCGCCGGAGCGCGGCGGCCACGACGAGGCCCCCGGGCCGGGAGGGGTTCCCGGCCCGGGGGCCTCGTCGTGCGTACGGGTGCGTCAGTCGCGGGTCGAAGCGATCTCGGCCACCCGGCGGCGGACCAGGAACCAGCCGCCGACCAGGGCGGCGGCGATGGCCGGGAGGAACATGACGGTGGTGCGTCCGACGCCGCCGTCGCTCCACATGAGCACCAGGACCGTCACGAGGAAGACCAGGGTGACGATCTGCGTGTACGGGGCCCACGGGAGGCGGTACGCGGGGCGGTCGACCAGGCCCTTGCGGGAGCGCTGCCAGAAGAACAGCGAACAGAGCATGACCATCGCCCAGGTGCCGAGGATGCCGATGGAGGCCAGGTTCAGGACGATCTCGAACGCCTCGCCCGGCATCCAGTAGTTCAGGCCGACGCCGGCGACGCCGAAGGCGGCGGTGAACAGGACGCCGCCGTAGGGGACCTTGCCCTTGTTCATGACGCCCGTGAACCTGGGCGCGGAGCCGGACATCGCCATCGAGCGCAGGATGCGGCCGGTGGAGTAGAGGCCGGAGTTCAGGCTGGAGAGCGCGGCGGTCAGGACGACCAGGTTCATGACGCCGGCGGCGCCGGGGACGCCGAGCTTGTCGAAGACGGTGACGAAGGGGCTCTGGTCGGCCGAGTACGCCGTGTACGGCAGCAGCAGGGCGAGCAGGACCACGGAGCCGACGTAGAAGAGGCCCACGCGCCACATGATCGAGTTGATCGCCTTCGGCATGATCTTCTCGGGGTTCTCGGTCTCACCGGCGGCGACGCCGCACAGCTCCACGGAGGCGTACGCGAAGACGACGCCCTGGATGACCAGGAGCATCGGCAGGACGCCGGAGGGGAAGAGGCCGCCGTTGTCGGTGATGTTGGCGAGGCCCGGGGTGTTGCCGCCGATGTCGTGGCTGGTGGCGACGAGGTAGATGCCGACGATCAGGAAGATCACCAGGGCGGCGACCTTGACCAGGGAGAACCAGAACTCCATCTCGCCGAAGTACTTCACCGAGATCAGGTTCGCGGTGAGGACGACGGCCAGGGCGATGAAGGCGAGGACCCACTGGGGGACGTCGGTGAACATCGACCAGAAGTGGGCGTAGGTCGCGGCGGCCGTGATGTCCGCCACGGTGGTGGTGGACCAGTTGAGGAAGTAGAGCCAGCCGGCCGTGTAGGCGCCCTTCTCCCCCATGAACTCGCGCGCGTAGGAGACGAAGGCTCCGGAGGACGGGCGGTAGAGGACCAGCTCGCCGAGGGCCCGGACCACGAAGAAGGCGAAGACGCCGCAGACCGCGTAGGCGATGGCCAGCGAGGGGCCGGCGCCGGCGAGGCGGCCTCCGGCGCCCAGGAACAGGCCGGTGCCTATCGCCCCGCCGATCGCGATCATGTTGATGTGGCGGGACTTGAGGTCCTTGCTGTAGCCCTCGTCACCGGCGTCGACGTGGCGGACGGACGCCTCGGCGGGGGCCTCGGTCAAGGTGCGGTCACTCATACGGGACTTCGCCTTCGTGGTTCGGACAGGCAGGTCCGGGCGCGGCGCGTGGGGAGCTGGGTGGTGTCCCCCGTGCCGCGTTCCGGTGATTTTGTCGCCCCAGGAGACCATGAGGTTCGGCCACCCGCCAAAATCGGCCCCTGACGCACGGGAGCCCCCGGCGACCATGGAAACGGTCGCCGGGGGCTTCGTACGGGCTCGGATCGCAGGCCTGCGGCCTCAATCGCGCGGGGTGGCCTCCGCCGCCTGGTCGAGGCGGAAGGCTTCGTTGCCGAGGCCGATGCGGGCGTGCGCCTCGGGGCGGCGGGACTTCAGGAGCAGGCCGTGGGCGAGGCCGGCCAGGGCGGCGACGAGGATGATCGCGGGCAGGGCCCAGGAGAGGGCGGAGCCCTCCTCGGCCCCCACGAGGACGCCGAAGTCCTTCACGGTGTAGAGGGCGATGCCCACGAGGGCGATCCCGGCGAGGCCCGCCGCGACGAGCCGCCACACCTGGGCGCCGGCGGTGCCCCTGCGGACGAAGAAGGCGATGACGGCGAAGGAGGCGGTGGCCATGAGGGAGGTCACGCCGAGGGCGCCGACGCTGCCCATCCAGGTGAACAGGTGCAGGACGGGCGCGGTGGGGTCGCCGGTCGGCAGGTCGTCGGTGAGCGCGAAGGCGAGGACGACGACGAGGGCGATGACCGTCTGGAGCAGGGAGCCGGTGGCGGGGGCGCCGGTGCCGGGGTTGGTGCGGCCGAAGCGGGCCGGGAGGAGGCCCTCGCGGCCCATGGCGAAGGCGTAGCGCGCGACGACGTTGTGGAAGCTGAGCATGGCGGCGAACATGCCCGTGACGAAGAGCACGTGCAGGACGTCGGTGAAGCCGGCTCCCAGCCGGCTCCCGGTGAGTTCGAAGAGGAGGCCGGGGCCGGCCTCGGCGGAGGCCTTGACGACGGCGCCGGGTCCGGTGGCGACGGTCAGGGCCCAGGCGCTCAGGGCGAAGAAGAGGGCGACGAAGCCGATGGCGAGGAACATCACGCGGGAGACGACGATGTGCGGCTTGCTGGTCTCCTCGGCGTAGACCGGGGACTGCTCGAAGCCGACGAAGGCGGCGATGCAGAAGCACAGGGCGGTGCCGAGGCCGGCGCCGGAGAGGGCGGCGGGGTCGAAGGCGCCGAGGGAAAGGCCTTCGGGGCCGGGCTTGCCGAGGGCGGCCACGTCGAAGATGACGACGAGGGCGCACTCGATGAGGAGCAGGACGCCGAGCACCTTGGCGTTGAGGTCGATCTTCAGCCAGCCGAGGGCGCCGGTGGCGGCGACCGCGAGGAGGGCGGGGATCCACCAGGCGAGTTCGACGTCGAGGTAGGTGGCGAAGAGG
Organism: Streptomyces sp. NPDC048606; assembly: GCF_040650855.1. NCBI lineage: Bacteria > Bacillati > Actinomycetota > Actinomycetes > Kitasatosporales > Streptomycetaceae > Streptomyces > Streptomyces sp. NPDC048606. The sequence continues at coordinate 36,308 of NZ_JBEZIB010000016.1, forward strand.
CCGGAGACCTCGAAGCCGAGGATGCCGTAGACGCCGACCTGCATGGCGCTGTAGGCGACGAGGGCGACGAGCGAGGCGGCGGCGCCGGCGGTGGGGCCCAGGCCCCGGGCGATGTACGCGTAGAAGGCGCCGGCGTTGTGGACGTGCCGGCTCATCTCGGCGTAGCCGACGCCGAAGAGGGCGAGGACGACGCCGAGGATCACGAAGAGCAGGGGCTGGCCGACGATGCCCATGACCCCGAAGATCGTGGGCATGACCCCGGCGACGACCATCAGGGGGGCGCTGGCGGCGAGTACGGAGAGCAGCAGTCCGGCGGTACCGAGGCGGTCGGCGCGAAGGGCCCGGTCCTGGCCCTTGTACGTGCGTATCTCGGCCTCGGCGGGGAGCGTGGTGGATCTGCCCGTCGGCATGGCGGGATCCTTTCGGGGGTGTCGGTCCGGGTGCGTTCCGTGCGTGGGACCCAGGGGGCTAGGGGGTGCCGAGCGCGGCGCTGCGCGCGGCGAGGAAGGCCTTGTGGGGGTCGCGGTCCGGGTAGGACCAGGGGGCGCGGGTGGCGTGGCTGCCGATGCGGTGGAAGAGGGCGGCGGCCTCGGCGGGCCGCCCTTCGCAGAGCTTGGCGTGGGCGAGGAAGTTGAGGTCGACCCGGTTGCGCGGGTGGTCCTCGCGTTCCCACTCCAGCCACCAGTCGAAGGCGGCGCGCAGGACCTGGCGGGCGCGGCGGCCGGTCCAGTGCTCGATGGCGGCCTCGGGCAGCGCGCTGCCCCGGTCGGCGGCGAGGACCCGGTAGCGCTCGGAGTGGGCGATCACGGGCAGGACGGCGAGCGGGGAGTCGGCCGGGGACTCCTCGGCGGCCCAGGCGGCGAAGTCGTAGACCTCGTGCAGGGGGTCGCGGCCGGCGGCGGGGGTGCGCTCGGCGAGCTTGGCGACCATCAGGTGGTGGGCGTGGTGGTGCTCGCGGTGGCGGGCCCGGACCTGGTCGAAGTGGCGGCTGAACTCCTCCTCGGTGCCGAAGGTGCCGCAGAGCAGCAGCAGGCCCAGCCAGGGGGTGGGGTCGGCGGGGTGCAGGGCGGCGGCGCGCCGGCAGGCCTCGTCGGCGGCCTCGGGCGTGCCCTTGCCGCGCAGGGCGGCGAAGACGGCGGCGCAGGCCAGCAGGGTGGCGGCGTCGGCGCTCTCCGGTTCGGCGAGGAGCCATTCGCGGGCCCAGGCGCCGGCGGCCGGGGTCTCGGCGAGGACGACGACGCGGTGGCCCCGGCGGTCCCAGTCGTCGCCGGTGCCGACGAGCAGGGAGCGGGCCCGGGCCCACCGCCCCTGGGCGAACTGGGTGCGTACGTCGACCAGTTCGGTGTCGCCGAGGGCGGGGTCGAAGAGTTGGGCGTCCCGCTTGCGGGCGCGGCCGAGGGGCGGCGGCGGGGACATCCGCGGGTTCCCTCCAGGACGCGGGCACGGGTGGGCGCCGTACGCGGGGGCGCACGGGGTGGTCTCGGGGCGGTGCGGCCGGTTCGTGTCTTCGTGAAACCGGATGATCACGCACAGCAAACCGGTAGGCAGCGCTCCGCGTCAAGGTCCGTCCCGGTGGGTGGCGGGTTTCAACTGGTGTGGAAGGTGGACGAGTTGGGGCGGATGTGGCGACGATCTCCGGCCGTTCAAACCGATGGAGGGGCGCGGGGGGGCGCCCGTAGGGTGATCACATGACGAGCTACGAGGAACTGCGCCCGTTCGAGCTGGGCTTCCCCGGGCCGCTGCGCGACCAACTGGTGGCGGCGGTGTTGAGCGGGGCGAAGACGACGACGACCGGGCTGCTGGAGGAGTACGAGGCGGTCGGGGAGCCGTTGCCCGTGCCGGGCGAGCGGGTGGCGCTGGTGGACTCCGACGAGCGGACGGTGGCCGTGCTGGAGGTGACGGAGGTGCGCGTGCTGCCGCTGGCCGAGGTGGACCTGCGGCACGCGCTGGACGAGGGCGAGGGCTACGGGTCCGTGGCCGAATGGCGTACGGCACACGAGGGGTTCTGGCACAGCGAGCCGGTGCGGGCGGCGGTGGGCGACCCCCGGTACACGGTGGGCGACGCCACCCCGGTCGTCGCCGAGCGCTTCCGCCTCGCCGAGGGCCCCTTCGCGCTCTGAGCCCTCGGCGGGCGGTCCGTACGGGTGGTCCGTGCGGGCGGTCCCGTACGGGTGGTTCCGTGCGGGTGGTTCCGTGCCGGTGATCCGTCGGGATCGACGTCAGACGGTCGCCGCGGCGGCCGCCCGGCCCGCGGCGCGGCCCGAGAAGATGCAGCCGCCGAGGAAGGTCCCCTCCAGGGCGCGGTAGCCGTGGACGCCGCCGCCGCCGAAGCCGGCGGCCTCGCCGGCCGCGTAGAGCCCGGGGAGCGGCTCGCCCCCGGGGGTCAGGACACGGGAGGAGAGGTCGGTCTCCAGGCCGCCGAGGGACTTGCGGGTCAGGATCGAGAGGCGGACGGCGATCAGGGGTCCCGCCTTCGGGTCGAGGATCCGGTGGGGGGCGGCGGTGCGGATGAGCTTGTCGCCGAGGTAGCGGCGCGCCCCGTGGATGGCCGTGACCTGGAGGTCCTTGGTGAAGGGGTTGGCGATCTCGCGGTCGCGGGCCACGATCTCGCGGCGGACGGTGTCCTCGTCGAGGAGGTCCTCCTTGGTGACGGCGTTCATGCCGCGCACGAGGGAGGCGAGGTCGCGTTCGACGACGAAGTCCGCGCCCTGCTCCATGAAGGCCCTGACGGGACCGGGGACCGCCTGCCGGGCCCGCTCGACGACGCCCCGTACGGACTTGCCGGTCAGGTCGGGGTTCTGTTCGGAGCCGGAGAGGGCGAACTCCTTGCCGATGATCCGCTCGTTGAGGACGAACCAGGTGTGGTCGTGGCCGGTGCGGGTGATGTGGTCGAGGGTGCCGAGGGTGTCGAAGCCGGGGAAGAGCGGCACGGGCAGCCGCCTGCCGGTGGCGTCGAGCCACAGCGAGGAGGGGCCGGGCAGGATGCGGATGCCGTGGCGGGCCCAGATCGGGTTCCAGTTCTCGATGCCCTCGGTGTAGTGCCACATCCGGTCCTTGTTGATGTGGCTGGCGCCGGCGGCCTCGGCGATGCCGAGCATCAGCCCGTCCACGTGGGCGGGGACCCCGGACAGCAGTCGCTTGGGCGGGGTGCCGAGGCGGGCGGGCCACTGGGTGCGGACGAGGTCGTGGTTGCCGCCGATGCCGCCGCTGGTGACGACGACCGCCTGGGCGCGCAGGGTGAAGGTGCCGGTGCTCTCGCGGCCGCTGGCGGTGCCCCGTACGGCCCGCGAGGGCGCCAGTACCTCGCCGGTGACGGTGTCCAGGGCGCCGGCGGTGGTGGCGAGGCCGGTGACGCGGTGGCGGAAGGCGAGCCGGACCAGGCCCCGGGCGACGCCGGCGCGGACCCGGCGCTCGAAGGGTTCGACGAGGCCGGGGCCGGTGCCCCAGGTGATGTGGAAGCGGGGGACGGAGTTGCCGTGGCCGTTGGCGTCGTAGCCGCCGCGCTCGGCCCAGCCGACCACCGGGAAGAAGCGGACGCCCCGGGCGTGCAGCCAGGGCCGCTTCTCGCCGGCGGCGAAGTCCACGTAGGCCTCGGCCCAGCGGCGCGGCCAGGCGTCCTCCTCGCGGTCGAAGCCGGCGGTGCCGAACCAGTCCTGGAGGGCGAGGGCGCGGCTGTCCCGGACGCGCATGCGGCGTTGTTCGGGCGAGTCGACGAAGAACAGCCCGCCGAAGGACCAGTGGGCCTGGCCGCCCATCGACTGCTCGGGTTCCTGGTCGAGGAGGATCACCTTGCGCCCCGCGTCGACCAGCTCGGCGGTGGCCACGAGGCCCGCGAGGCCCGCTCCGATCACGATCACGTCAGCGTCGTACGTCATGCGTTGCCCGTCCTCCGGTCGGTGGTGGGGCAGATCCTTTGCTACGGAGCGGTAACCCGTCAACAGCGGTGCTTGGATGAGGACGTGAACGCTGCTGACGAGGTACTGGACGTGGTGGACCGGGACGACCGGGTGGTCGGGCGGGCGCCACGGGGCGAGGTGTACCGCCGGGGACTGATCCACCGGTGCGTGTTCGTGCTGGCCACGGACGGGCGGGGGCGGGTCTTCGTGCACCGGCGGACGGCGACGAAGCTGGTCTTCCCCTCGCACTACGACATGTTCGTGGGCGGGGTGCTGGGCACCGGGGAGGAGTACGGGGCGGCGGCGCTGCGGGAGGCCTCGGAGGAGCTGGGGGTGAGCGGGCTCGAAGCGCCGACCCCGCTGTTCAAGTTCCTGTACGAGGGTCCGGGCGGGGCCTGGTGGTCGTACGTGCACGAGGTGCGGTGCGGGCGGCCGGTGGCTCCGCAGGCCTCGGAGGTGGACTGGCACGCGTGGCTGTCGCCCGGGGAGCTCGACCGGCGGGTCGCGGACGGGCGGTGGCCGTGGGTGCCGGACGGGCTGGAGGCGTGGCGGCGGCTGGCGGCGTGGCGGGGGTCGGGGGCGGCGCGGGGGTGAGGGCGGGGCGGCGCGGGGGTGAGGGCGGCGGGGTCGTTCCGGGTTCGCGCGGCCGTCCACCGTAGATTGGTCCGATGATCGGTTTCGTCAAGGACGTGCGCCTCTGGTTCGCGCCGCAGCGGCTTAGGGACGAGGGCGACACCCCGGACTACCGCTTCTCGCTCGCCAACGAGCGGACCTTCCTGGCCTGGATCCGGACCGCGCTGGCGCTGGTGGGCGGCGGGTTCGCGGTGGACCAGTTCCTGCCGGACCTGCGCTGGGGGGTGCGGGTCTCGATGGCGTTCGCCCTGCTGGCGGTGGGCGCCGCCTGCGCGCTGCGGGCGGTGAACCACTGGGCGCGGTGCGAGCGGGCGATGCGCCGGGGCGAGGACCTGCCGGTGTCCCGCTTCCCGGTGGTGTTGAGCCTGGGGGTGGGGCTGGTCGCGGTGGCGATGGTGGTGGTCGTGCTGCTGGGTTGGACGACGGGGCGGTGAGCGGCGCGCGGCCGGTTCCGGGGCTCGGGGCGGGCTCGGGAGCGGCGTCCGGGTCGGGCGGGGCGGGTGGCGGCGAGGCGCGGGACGCCGGGTTGCAGCCCGAGCGGACGCGGCTGGCGTGGCGGCGTACGACCCTGGCCGCCTCGGTGGTGGCCGTCCTCGCGATCCGGCAGACGCTGCACGGCTCCGGTTCCCCGGTGGAGGTGGCCGGCGCGGCGGTGGTCACGTTCGTCTGGCTGGCCTTCCTCGGGGTGGCGCACCGCCGGATCCGGGCCCTGGCGGCGGCGCGTCCGCCCGGACTGGCGCCGCGCGCCGCGTCGGCGCTGGTGGCGTGCACGGCGGCGCTCGCCCTGCTGGCGGTGGCCCTCGTCCTCTGAACCGGCGGGAGGGGCGACACGAGGGGGGACAGAGCGGACACGACGGGCGTATCGGGTCTAGCCTCGGCGCCATGACGACCCTGCACCACGAACACCCCACGCACACCCACACGCACGGTCCGGCCTGCGGGCACCGGGAGGTGCCGCACGGCGACCACGTGGACTACGCGCACGACGGCCACCTGCACCGGGAGCACTCCGGCCACTGGGACGAGTGCGAGGCCCCGGAGCACAGCACGCACGAGGCGCACCCGCACGCGCACGGCGCGGACTGCGGCCACGAGTCCGTGACGCACGGCGACCACGTCGACTACCTGCACGACGGGCACCGGCACGCCGAGCACGACGGACACTACGACGACCACTGACAGCCGCTGACAACCGCTGACGACCCCCGGCGGGCCCCGACGGCGCCCGCCCCCGCGCCACCCGCCCTCCCCCGGGCCGGCGACGGCCGGCAGGATGCCGACCGTCCGTCAAAACGACCCGGGGAGAGCGTCCATGACCGTCGAAGAGCCGTACCTCGTCCAGCCCGCGCCCGGCGTGTACGCGTACGTGCAGCCGGACGGCGGCTGGTGCCTGAACAACGCGGGCTTCGTCTCCGACAGCGGGCGGACGCTGCTGGTCGACACGGCCGCCACGGAGCGGCGGGCGCTGGCCCTGCGGGCGGCCGTCGAGGCGGCCGGGGCGCCTGCCCCGGACACGGTGGTGAACACCCACCACCACGGTGACCACACCTACGGCAACGGGGTGTTCGCCGACCGGGCGGTCGTCGTCGGGCACGAGAACGCGCGCACCGAGCAGCTCGCGGCCGGAAGGCAGCTGGAGCTGATCTGGCCCGACACGGACTTCGGGTCGGTGGAGATCACCGCTCCGACCCTCACCTACACCGACCGGCTGACGCTGCACGTCGGCGGGACCGAGGTCCGGGTGATCCACCCGGGCGTCGCGCACACCACCGGGGACTCGGTGGTGTGGCTGCCGGCGCAGCGGGTGGTGTTCACCGGCGACCTGATATTCGCCGGGGGGACGCCGTTCCTGGCGATGGGCTCGCTGTCCGGTTCGCTGCGGGCGCTGGAGCTGCTGCGCGCGCTGGACGCGGAGACCGTCGTACCCGGGCACGGGCCGCTGACGGACCCCTCGGCGTACGAGGCCACGGAGAGGTACCTGCGGTACGTAGCCGAGCTGGCGCGGGAGGGCCGGCAGAAGGGGCTGACCCCGCTGGAGACGGCCTGGCAGGCCGATCTCGGCGAGTTCGCCGGGTGGCGGGAGAGCGAGCGGCTGGTGGCGAACGTGCACCGGGCCTACGCGGAGCTGGCCGGGGAGCCGGAGGGCTGCGCGCTGGACATCATGGCGGTGCTGCGGGACATGACGGTGATGAACGGCGGGACGCCGATCCTGTGTCACGCGTGAGGTGACGGCGGGTACGACCGCAGGCGGGCCGGGGGAGTTCTCGGGCCGGAGGAGTCCTTCGGCCCGAGGGGTCCTTCGGCCCGAGGAGTTCTTCGGCCCGCCCTCTGGACGGCATACCGACTGGTCGGCATGATGACCCGGAGAGCAGTCCGGTGTCGTCCACGTCCCCAGCCCACGGAGGTGCCCCGCATGACGTCGACCCCACGGGATCCGCAGGATCCGCGCGGACTCGATCCGGTCCGCCTGCGTGCCCACCTCGACGCCGCGCGTCCGGGCCTCGTCGCCGGGCCGCTCGGCGGCCGGCTGATCGAGGGGGGCCGGTCGAACCTGACGTACGAGGTCACCGACGGCACCTCCCGCTGGGTCGTGCGCCGGCCGCCCCTGGGCCACGTCCTGGCCACCGCGCACGACATGCGGCGCGAGCACCGGGTGATCTCCGCGCTGCGCGGGACGGCGGTCCCGGTGCCGGGAACCGTGCTGCTGTGCGAGGACGAGAGCGTGCTGGGCGCGCCGTTCTACGTCATGGAGTACGTGGACGGGGTCCCCTACCGGACGGCGGAGCAGCTCGCGGAGATCGGGCCCGAGCGGACCCGGCGGGCGGTGCTCGGCCTGGTGGACACGCTGGTCGACCTGCACGCGGTCGACCCGGAGGCGGTGGGCCTGGGCGACTTCGGCCGCCCCGAGGGCTTCCTCGACCGGCAGCTGCGCCGCTGGGGCAAGCAGCTCGCGGCCTCCCGGGGCCGGGAGCTGGCCGGGGTGGACGAGCTGCACTCCGCCCTCGGACGGTCGCTGCCGTCCTCCCCCGCCCCGACGGTGGTGCACGGGGACTTCCGGCTGGACAACGTCTTGATCGGCGGCCCGGACGACGCGGTGCGCGCGGTGCTGGACTGGGAGATGTCCACGCTGGGCGATCCGCTGACGGACCTGGGGCTGTTGGTCATGTACAGCTCGGACCTGGGCCTCGGCGACTCCCCCGTGAGCACCACGAGCCGCGCGCCGGGGCATCCGGCGCCGGCCGAGCTGATCGAGCGGTACGCCGCCCGCTCGGGGCGGGACACGGGCGCGATCGCCTGGTACACCGCGTTCGCCTGGTTCAAGCTCGCCGTGATCCTGGAGGGCATCCACTACCGGTACACGCTCGGACAGACCGTGGGCGCGGGCTTCGACCGGATCGGGGAACTGGTCCCGGTCTTCATCGAGCACGGCCTGACCGCTTTGCAGGACCTCCAGGAAGGCTGAGGAGCCGATCAGCATGGATTTCGCATTCGACGCCCGGACCGAGGAACTCCGCGAGCGGCTGCTCGCGTTCATGGAGGAGTACGTCTACCCGGCGGAGGCCGTCGCCGCCGGGCAGCGCGCGCGGCTGGCCTCGCCCTGGGACACCCCGGCCGTGTTCGGTGAACTGAAGGCCGAGGCGCGCCGCCGGGGACTGTGGAACCTCTTCTTCGTGGACCCGCACGGCTCCGGGGACGGCGGGGGCCCCGCCCACCCGACGTACGGCGCCGGGCTGACCAACCTCCAGTACGCCCCGCTCGCCGAGATCACCGGCCGCAGCCCGCACCTGGCCCCGATGGCGACCAACTGCGCGGCCCCGGACACGGGGAACATGGAGCTGCTCGCGCAGTTCGGCGACGAGGAGCAGCGCAAGCGGTGGCTGGAGCCGCTGCTGGCCGGGGAGATCCGCTCCGCCTTCGCGATGACGGAGCCGGAGGTGGCCTCCTCGGACGCGTCGAACATCGAGACGCGGATCGAGCGGGTGGGTGACGAGTACGTGGTCACGGGCCGCAAGTGGTTCATCTCCGGCGCCATGAACCCGGACTGCCGGATCCTCATCGTGATGGGCAAGACCGATCCGGACGGCGCCGACCCGCGCCGCCGGCAGTCGATGATCCTGGTCCCCCGCGACACCCCCGGCGTCGAGGTGCGCCGGGCCATGACGGTGTACGGGTACGAGGACCACGACCACGGCGGGCACGCCGAGGTCGTCTTCGACGGGGCCCGGGTGCCGGCGGCGAACCTGATCGGTGAGGAGGGCGCGGGCTTCGCCATCGCCCAGGCCCGGCTCGGGCCGGGGCGGATCCACCACTGCATGCGGCTGATCGGGATGGCCGAGCGGGCGATCGAGCTGATGTGCCGGCGCGCCGTGGACCGTACGGCCTTCGGGAAGCCGCTGGCGGCGCAGGGGGTCGTGCAGAACTGGATCGCGGATGCCCGGGTGACCGTCGAGCAGCTGCGGCTGCTGGTGCTCAAGACGGCCTGGCTGATGGACACCGTCGGCAACCGGGGCGCGCACACCGAGATCCAGGCCATCAAGATCGCCACCCCGCGCGCGGTGGTGCGGATCCTGGACGACGCGGTGCAGCTGCACGGGGCGGGCGGGGTCAGCCAGGACTTCCCGCTGGCCGAGCTGTGGGCCGCGGCGCGGACGCTGCGGCTGGCCGACGGACCGGACGAGGTGCACCAGCGCTCGCTGGCCCACCGGGAGCTGAAGCGGCACCGCTGAGGAGCGGGGGCGGGGGCAGGGGCAGCGGGGGCACGGCGGGGCGGCGGGGTTGGAGGGGTCGGAGGGGTCCCTTCCGGGTGGTTTAGACCACTCCGAAGGTCCGATATATTCGTTATACCCCCCACCGAAAGTGCACATCGTCATGCCCAGCACCACCGCGGCCCCCGCCGCGACCGCGCCGGTGACCCCGGCCGCCGTCGTCCCCGCCACCGCCCCGCAGGCCCCCCGCCTGGCGAACCCCGGTCCGCTTGGCCTGGCCGCCTTCGCGCTGACCACCTTCGTCCTCAGCCTCTTCAACTCGGGGCTGATCACGAACACCGCCCTCAGCGCCGTCGTGCTGCCGCTCGCCCTCTTCTACGGCGGGCTCGCCCAGTTCGTCGCGGGCCTCATGGAGTTCCGGCGCGGCAACACCTTCGCGACGACCGCGTTCGTCTCGTACGGCGCGTTCTGGATGTCCTTCGCCGGCTACGTGAAGTTCGTGGTCCCCGCGCTGCCGGCCGATCAGGCGCACGTCGCGACCGGCTGGTTCCTCGTCGCCTGGTTCGTCTTCACCGCCTACATGGCGATCGCCGCGCTGAAGCTGGACCTGGCGCACCGACTGCTGTTCGGCGTCCTCGCGCTGACCTTCCTCTTCCTCGCGCTCGGCGACCTGTCGCAGGTCACCGCCCTCGGCCGGGTCGGCGGCCTCCTCGGCCTGCTGTGCGCCGGGATCGCCTGGTACGTCTCCTTCGCCGTGGTGGCCGAGGAGACCTGGGGCCGGCGGGTCCTCCCGCTGGGCTGAGCCGGCGGGGTCGAGCCCGCCGGGCCTGCCGGCCCGCCCGGAGCTCCCCGACTCAGGGGCGCAGGGAGCGCAGCAGGAGGTCGGCCAGGTGGTCGGCCACCTGGTGCGGGGTCAGCGGGCCGTCCGTGCGGTACCAGGTCGACAGGTGGTGGACGGAGCCGAAGTAGTAGTCCACCACCAGGTCGGCGGGGGTGGCCGTGGAGAACACCCCGGACCGCTGGCCCTCCTCGACGAGCGCCCGGAACCGTTCGTGGTAGCGGCGGCGTTCGGCCCGTACCTGCTTGTTCTTCTCGGGGCTGAGCTGGTGCATCGACCGGAAGAAGATCATCGCGTCGTCGAGGTTCTCGATCGTGGTGACCACCACGTCCGCGGCGGCGGACCTCAGCCGCTCCTCCACGGGGGCCTCGGATCCGGCCACCGCGTCGAGCCGCTGCTGCTGGAGGCGCAGCATCCGCGCGTACACCTCGTGCAGCAGGTCGTCCTTCGAACCGAAGTAGTGGTAGAGCGCGCCCTTGGTGACACCGGCCGCCTCGACGATCTCCTGCACGGAGGTGCGGTCGTAGCCCCGATCGGCGAACAGCCTGGTGGCGACGGCCAGCAGCCGCTGCGGCACCGGGATCTCGCGGTCGCCTTCCTCGGGCTCCGTGGTGCTCCTCGCGGCCATGGGCTCGCCTCCCTCTCGTGATCGCTCTACTGACGCGGACCGTACGACCGTCCGACTGTTTTCAGCCGCGCTCGCGCAGTTCCCGTCGCAGGATCTTGCCACTCGTGGTCTGGGGAAGAACAGGCAGGATCTCGACCAGGCGCGGGTACTTGTACGCGGCGAGGCGCTCGGCGCAGTACGCGGAGAGTTCGGCGGGTCGGACCGAGGCGCCCGGACGCAGGCTCACGTAGGCCTTGACGCTCTCGCCGCGGTAGGGGTCGGGTACCCCGACGACGGCCGCCTCGCGGACGGCGGGGTGGGTGTAGAGGACGTCCTCCACCTCGCGCGGCCAGACCTTGAAGCCCGAGGCGTTGATCATGTCCTTCTTGCGGTCGACGACGTACAGCCAGCCGTCCCGGTCCATGAACCCGACGTCTCCGGTGCGCAGTTCGCCGTCCGGGAAGGTCTCGGCGCTCTCCCGGGGCAGCCCCCAGTAGCCGGGGACGACCTGGGGGCCGCGGACGGCGATCTCGCCGGTCTCGCCGAGGGGCAGTTCGGCGCCGTCCTCGTCGAGGATCCGTACGAGGGTCTGCGCGCCGGGGACGCCGACCGAGAGGGTGCCGGAGACGGGGTCGACGGGGGCTTCGAGGTGGACGGGGACCGAGGCGCAGGGGGCGGTGCACTCGGTGAGGCCGTAGCCGTTGCGGAGGTGGAAGCCGAAGTCGGCGCGCAGGCGTGCGACGAGCGCGGGCGGGAGCGGGGCCCCGCCGGAGGACAGCACCTGGAACGACGCGAAGTGGTCCCGGGACGCGGCGGGGTGCGCGGCGAGGGCCGTGAAGGCGGTGGCGGGTCCGATGGCGTAGGCGGGGCGGTGTTCGAGGAAGGCGTCGAGGACGGTGCCCGCGTCGAAGCGGTGGGCGAGGACCAGGGTGCCCGCGTTGACGAGACAGGCGGCGAGTTCGCAGACCAGGCCGGTGATGTGGAAGAGCGGGGCGAGGGCGAAGTAGCCGGAGCCCTCGGGCAGGGGGTGGCCGGTGACCTGACGGGTGGCGTTGTAGGTGAGGGCGCCGTGGGGGTTGAGGGCGCCCTTGGGGGTGCCGGAGGTGCCGGAGGTGTAGCTGATGAGGGCGGTGTCGGAGGCGGTGAGGCGGGGGTCGGGGGGCGCGGGGTGACCCCGGCGGGCCGTGGTGGCGAGGTCGGCGGGGGCGGGTCCGGGGCTGTCCGCGCGCGGGCCGGGGACGGCGGGGGCCGACGCCGGGGCCGACGCCGGGGCCGACGTCGGCGCCGGGAGGACGCGCGGGTCGTCGCGGGTCTGGAAGTCCCGGTCACGGGCGGTCAGGGTGATCCGTACGCCCGTGTCCCGCGCGGTCTCCCGCAGGTACGCCTCCCACGCGCGCTCCTCGCAGACCAGCGCGACCGCGCCGGAGTCGCGCAGGATGTGCCCGGCCTCCGCGGCCTTGTACATCGGGTTGAGCGGGACGACGACGGCCCCCGCCTTCCACGCGGCCAGGGCGGCGAGCACGAAGTGCGGGGTGTTCTGGAGCATCACCGCGACCCGGTCGCCGCGCACGACGCCCCGCTCCGCGAGGTGGCCGGCCAGGGAGTCGGACAGCGCGTCGGCCTGCGCGTAGTCGACGCGGCCGTCGAAGTAGGCCAGGGCGGTGCGCTCCGGGGCCCGGGCCACGGCCCGCCGGAAGGCGTGCAGCACGCTGGGCGCGGGGTCGATCGGGGCGCGCTGCGCGGGGCTGAGCCGTCCCAGCCAGGGCATGGCGGCGTAGGGGGAGGCGCCGGCCGAGGTCGCGGCCGGCCGGGGCGGTGTCGTCGTCACGATGCCTCCCATTTCCGCTGGAGGTGGTTCATGGAGGCCAGCCAGCGGTCGGGGTCGCTCGCGCGGGTGACGTGGTAATCCGCCACCTCGGGGTGCGGGAGGATCAAGAACCGGCCTTTCTCCATGCCGTCGAACAAGGCGTCCGCGACCGCGTCCGGCTCGATCGCGGTCGGCGCCAGGACGAGTTCGCCCGCCGAGCCCGCGGCGGTCAGCATGTCGGTGCGCACGCCTTGCGGGCAGATGGCGTGGACCCGGACGCCGCGGTGGCGGTAGGTCAGCGACAGCCATTCGGCGTAGGCGAGGGCGCCGTGCTTGGTGACACTGTACGGGGCCGCTCCGATCATGGTCAGCAGTCCCGCCGCGGAGACGGTCGACACGAACCGGCCCTCGCCCCGCTCCAGCCAGTGGGGCAGCAGGGTGCGGACGGCACGGACGTGGGCCATGACGTTGGTGTCCCAAGCGGCCTCCCAGACGTCCTCGTCCGCGAACGCGTCGCCGCCCGAGGCGAGTCCGGCGTTGGCGCAGTAGACGTCGACCGTGCCGCCGAGGGCCTCCCGGGCCCGCTCGGCGACCGTGGAGGCGTCGCCGGGCAGGGCGAGGGCCCGTTCGCCGATCGCCTCGGCGACGGCGGCGGCCCGGTCCGGGTCGAGGTCATTGACGACGACGGTGGCGCCCTCGGCGGCGAAGCGTCGGGCGAGGGCGGCTCCGATGCCGCCGCCCGCGCCGGTGACGACGACCCGTCGGTCCTGGTACGCGCCGCTCTCGCTCATGGGGTCACCTCTCGCCGGGTCCTGCCGGATGGAACGGGATCCCGGCAGACTAACCAGTCGGTATGTCCGGCGGAAGGGGGTGCGGGCGGCGTGGGTCGGGTCGGATCCGCGGGCGAGGGCCTAGCGTGTTCGGATGACGCTGTCGCGACGCGGGGTGCTGGGACTGGCGGGGGTCGTGGGTACGGGAGCCGTGGGCACGGGGGCCGTGGCGGGGGCGGTGGGCGCGGGGGCGCCCGCGTGGGCCGCGCCGCCCGCCGGCGCGACGGACCGGGTGCGGACCGGCTTCGAGGAGCTGGCCGCCGGGGGGTACGCGTCGCTCGCCGGGCAGCGCGTCGGGGTCGTCACCAATCCGACGGGGATCACGGCGGACGCCCGTCACCTGGTGGACGTCCTGCACGCCGACGAACGCGTCGACCTGGTCGCGGTGTTCGGGCCCGAGCACGGGTTCCGGGGCACGGCGCAGGCCGGTGGTTCGGAGGGCGCGGGGCGCGATCCGGCGACGGGCCTGCCGGTGTACGACACGTACGGCGCGAGCGGGCAGAAGCTGGCGGACCTCTTCACGGCGGCGGGGATCGACACGGTCGTCTTCGACATCCAGGACGTGGGGGCGCGCTTCTACACCTACGTCTGGACCCTCTACGACTGCATGCGCGCGGCCGCGCTCGCCGACAAGGCGGTCGTGGTGCTGGACCGGCCCAACCCGGTCGGTGGCCGGCGGGCGGCCGGGCCCGTGCTGGAACCCGCGTACGCGAGCTTCGTGGGGCGGGAGCCGATCGCGCTCGCGCACGGGATGACGGCGGCGGAGCTGGCCCTGCTGTTCAACGGGGAGTTCCTGGGCGGGAAGCCGGCGCGGCTGCGGACGGTGCGCATGTCGGGCTGGCGGCGGGAGTCCTTCTTCGGGGCGACCGGGCTGCCGTGGCTGCCGCCGAGCCCGAACATGCCGACGCCGGACACGGCGCTCGCGTACGCGGGGACCTGCCTGTTCGAGGGGACCAACCTGTCCGAGGGGCGGGGCACGACGACCCCCTTCGAGGTGGTGGGGGCGCAGGGCGTGGACCGGCGGTGGGCGGAGGCGGCGAACGCGTTGGAACTGCCCGGGGTGTGGTTCCGCGAGACCTGGTTCACTCCGTCCTTCTCCAAGCACGCGGGGAAGGTGTGCGGCGGGGTCCGGTTGGTCGTGCACGACCGGGAGGCCTTCGACCCGGTCCGGGCGGGGATCGGGCTGCTGGTGACGGCGCGGCGGGTGTGGAGCGGCTTCGAGTGGCGGGCGGACCACTGGATCGACCGGCTGACCGGCACGGACCGGGTGCGGACCCTGGTCGACGCGGGGGCGGGGGTCGAGGAGGTCGCGGCGGACTGGGCGGCGGGGCTGGCGCGGTTCGCCGCGATGCGGGAGGAGTACCTGCTCTACCCGTGAGCGGGCCCCGAACCGGTGGTGCCGCGGGGCTGGTCGGGAAGGGCGGGCGGCGGGATGCTGCGGACGACACGGGAGGCGCGGCGCGGAGGGGGACGTCATGGCGGGGATCGGGGCCGTGGGCGGGTTCGGGTTCGGCTTCGGGTTCGGGGCGGGGCCCGGGTCCGGGGCGGGATCGGCTGCCGGGGCGGGGGCCGTGGCCGGGGCCGCGGGCGGGATCGGGATCGGGGTGGGTCCGTACCGGGAGCTGGTCTTCGACGCGCACGGGGACGTGGATCCGACGACGCGGGAGGCGGTGGCCCGGATCGAGGCAACGGACCTGCTGGTCTTCGCCCACGGGTGGAACAGCGACCGCGCGACCTCGATCCGCCTGTTCGACCGGTTCTTCGCCCCGTTCCCCGGACTGGTGGGGACGGGGGTACGGCTGGGGTACGTGGGGGTGGTGTGGCCCTCGATCCGGTTCTCCGACGAGCCCATACCCGACTTCGACCCGCCCGGCGCCCTGGCCGAGCCGGGGTACGGGACGGCCCTGGATCCGGGCACCCGTCGGGCGCTCGGGGAGTTCTGGCCGGGGCGGGAGGCGCAGCTGGACCGGGTCGCCGAACTGTTGGAGGAGCGGCCGGAGTCGGAGGCGGCGCTCGTGGAGTTCGGGGCGCTGGTACGGGAGCTGGCCGGGGTGGACGGGGCCGCGACGGCCGCCGCGGTGGAGGTGCCGGCCCTGTTCGCGCTGGACGTGCTCACGGTGTGCCGGGACCTCGCGCGGGCCCTGTCCGAGGCGGGCGCCGGGGATGGTGGCGGGGGCGGGGGCGAGGTGGCCGACGGCGAGGGAGCCGGGGGCGTGGCCACCGGGTACGCGCTCGGCGGCGGGCTGCGGGCCCTGTGGGGCGGGGCCAAGGAGCTGCTGCGCCAGGCTTCGTACTACGAGATGAAGAAGCGGGCCGGGGTGGTCGGGGAGCGGGGGCTCGGACCGCTCCTGACCGACCTGGCCCGCCGCCGGCCCGCCCTGCGGGTGCACCTGATCGGCCACAGTTTCGGGGCCCGCCTGGTCTCCTTCTCGCTGCGCGCGGCCCCGGACGGCTCCCGCCACCTCGGCTCCCTGACCCTGCTCCAGGGCGCCTTCTCGCACTACGCCTTCAGCGGCCGGCTGCCCCACGACACGCGGCGCGGCGGGGCCCTGGCGGGGCTCCAGCGCAGGGTGACCGGACCGGTGGTGGCCTGCCATTCCCCCCACGACTCCGCGCTGCGGCTCTTCTATCCGATGGCCTCCCGGATGGCGGGGGATTCGGCCGGACTGCTCGGTTTCGACGCGCGGTGGGGCGCGATCGGGCACGACGGGGTCCGGGACGTGCCGGGCGCGCCGCGGCTGACCCTCGACGCCGCCCTGCGCGGGGGGTTGCCGTCGACCGGTTGCGTCAGTGTGGACGCGGGCTCGGTGGTGCGGCGGGGCGGCGCCCCGTCGGGGGCGCACAGCGACATCTGCCACGAGGAGCTGGCCCGGATCGTGGTGGCGGCGGGGCGCATGGGGCGCTGACTTCCGGCCATGTGCCACCCGCACGCCTCGACCGCCCCCGCATGCGCCCACATCCGACAGGGCATGTTGGGCACGTCGGGGAGGGCTGCTTCGTTCGACGGGGTAGCGCGGACTCAGGTGTGGGGCAGGGGCACGGCGGAGGTGAAGGTGCGATGGCGGGTTTTCGGAGTCTGGCCTATCAGGTGCGCGACGCGCGCAACGACCGGGCCCTGCGGCGCCATTCGCTGCGCCGCTGCCTGGAACGGTTCGCCCCGTACGGGCACAGGGCCACGTGGTGGCACCTGTGCGACCGGCACGGGATCGCCCCCGAGGACCGGGGCGCGGATCCGCTCAGGCTGGTCGCGGCGTTGGAGGAGTTGGAGGACGCCCGAGCGGTCTGGTTGGAGTACGAGAGGCAGTTCGCGGCCCGGCGCAGACGGGAGAAGCACGACGGTGTGCGCAGGCCGGAGTGGGCGTGGGGCGGCAGCGGGGACGCGGTGGTGCGGTGCGCGGATCCCGGGGTGCGGCCGGAGGGGACGTTGGGCGAGGTGCTGCGGCGGCTGGTGAGGGCGCTGGAGTCGGAGCCGGGGACGGCGTGCCCGGTGTGCGGGGAG
Organism: Streptomyces sp. NPDC048606; assembly: GCF_040650855.1. Classification (NCBI taxonomy): domain Bacteria; kingdom Bacillati; phylum Actinomycetota; class Actinomycetes; order Kitasatosporales; family Streptomycetaceae; genus Streptomyces; species Streptomyces sp. NPDC048606. The sequence continues at coordinate 53,124 of NZ_JBEZIB010000016.1, forward strand.
CGGGAGCTGAGCTGGCCGAGCGCCCTGTCGGGGCCCGGGTCGTGGGCCGGGGCGTGGGCGTGGGACGGGCCGGTGTGCGGGGGGTGCGGGATCGTGGTGCCCAGACCGGCGCTGGCGGACGCGCCGGCGGTGCACAGGGCGTCGGCGGGCGCGGCGTGAGCGCCCGGGCGGGAAGCGTTGCGGGGGCGGGGTACGGCGCGGGGCTCGGCGGCTTCGCGGGCCTGCCCCGGGGCGGTTCTTCGCTCCAGGTGGTGCTGAACGGCGAACGCGGCGGCGCCGACGGGCCGGCGGTGCCGATGTCGCCGCGGGACCTGGCGCGGTCGGCGTCGGCCGCGGTCGCCGCCGGGGCCGGGGAGGTGCTGGTGCACCCCAGGACCCCGTGCGGCCGGGTGAGCCTGTCGGCCCGTGTGGTGGGGCCGCTGTTGGCGGAGTTGCGCGACGCGGGGGTGCGCGTACCTCTGTCGGTTCCGACGGACGCCGACGGGGAGCCGGATCCCGGGGCGCGGATCGAGCGGGTGCGGTCGTGGACGGTGCTGCCGCAGCGGGCGACCGTACGGTTCGGCGAGCCGGGGGCCCGGGACGTGGCGGGCGCGCTGCTGGCGCGCGGGATCGCGGTGGACGCGGTGGTGCCGCTGGGCGGCGGGGCGGGTCCGGAGCCGTTGGCCCGCTTCCTGGAGTGGGCCGCGCCCGACCGGGGGCCGGTCCGGCTGGTGGCGCAACCGGCCGACGCGGCGGCGTTGGCCGGGTTGTGCCGGCTGCCGCCGGTGCGGATCATGCTGTTCGGCCGGGAGGCCGCCGCCTGGACCGTGTTGCGGGCGGCCGCGCGGTGCGGGGCGGACGCGCGGATCGGCGTGGGTGACGTGCTGCGCCTGCCGGACGGGGCGCCCGCCCGCTCCAACGCCGAGCTGGTCGCGGCGGCCCGCGAGGAGATGGCCCGCGCGGCCGGTGCCGCGGGGGTCCCCTCCCCCGTGACCGGGACCCCGATCGCGCACGCGCCCGGGACCACGATCGCGCCCGCGCCCGCGCCCGCGCCTACGACGACAGCCGGGAGCCGGTGATCCGTTCGCCGAAGACGTCGTCCGGGTTGGACAGGGCGCAGTTCTCCAGGGAGAGGCAGCCGCAGCCGATGCAGTCCGTCAGGTGGTCGCGCAGCCGCCCGAGTTGATTGATGCGCTGGTCCAGCTCGGCACGCCAGTTCTCGGACAGGCGCGCCCAGTCCTCCTTCGTGGGGGTGCGCTCCTCCGGGAGTTGGGAGAGCGCGTCCCTGATGCTGGAGAGCGGAATGCCCACGCGCTGCGCCGCCCGCACGAAGGCGACCCGGCGCAGCGCGTCACGGGTGTAGCGCCGCTGGTTTCCGGAGGTGCGGCGGCTGCTGATGAGGCCCTTGGTCTCGTAGAAGTGGAGCGCCGAGACGGCCGCTCCGCTGCGGGCGGACAGCTGGCCGACGGTGAGTTCGTGGACTTTTTCGGGAATCTGCGGCACGCCACCGAGCGTAGCCGGGCGTCCGTTGACATACACATACGGCCCCAGCATGCTGAGCAAGCGCTTATTCATCCAGCTGTGGAAGACAGGGGCAGGGCATGGCCGAACCGAGGATCTTCACCTCCGCCGAGGAACTGCGCGCCGGGGTCGGCGAACCGCTGGGCCCGAGCGGGTGGTTGGAGGTGGACCAGAAGCGGATCGACCTCTTCGCGGACGCGACCGGAGACCACCAGTGGATCCACGTGGACCCGGAGCGCGCGGCCGACGGCCCCTTCGGCTCCACCATCGCGCACGGCTACCTGACGCTGTCGCTGCTGCCGAGCCTGGTGCCGCAGGTCATGCGGGTCGAGGGCATGCGCATGGGCATCAACTACGGGACGGACAAGGTCCGTTTCCCGGCCCCGGTGCCGGTCGGCTCGCGCCTGCGGGCCACGGCCGTGATCACGGCGGTCACCGAGGCGGGCGGCGGGGTGCAGGTCGCGGCCACCGTGACGGTCGAGCGCGAGGGCGGCGAGAAGCCGGTCTGCGTGGCGGAATCGGTGTCGCGGTACTACTTCTGAGCCCGGGCGCCCACCATGCGCAGCACGAGGTCGGCGTAGAGCCCGCCGACCTCGTCCGGCGTACGGGTGCCCTCGGCGCTGAACCAGCGGGCCACGTCGATGCACAGGGACAGCACGGCGAGGGTGGTGCCGGGCACGTCGGGGACGTCGAACTCACCGGCCCGCACGCCGTCGGAGAGGATCCGGCGCACGGCGGCGTCGCTCTGCCGGCGCAGCGCGACGATCTCGGTGCGGTGCTCGGGGGCGAGGGCGTCGAGCTCGTACTGGACCACGCGCGCGGTGGTGTGGTGGGCGGCGTGCCAGCGGACGAAGGACCGCACGGCCCCGTCGAGCCGATCGGCGGCGCTCCCCGCCCCGTCGGCGGCGGTCTCCAGGATCTCCAGCGCCTTGTCGTGCCCGATGCGGCTGATCCGGTGGAGGAGCTCTTCCTTGGTCTTGTAGTGGATGTAGAGGGCGGCCGGGCTCATGCCCGCGCGGCCGGCGATGTCGCGCGTGGTGGTCGCGTGGTAGCCGCGCTCCGCGAAGGCCTCGACCGCGGCGACGAGCAGCCGCCGCGCGGCGTCGGGAGTGACCTCCGACCACGGCCGGTAGCCGCCGGTCTCCGCCGCGCTCTCCATCGCTCGCCCACCCTCTTCGCCGTACAGGAAGCCCCGCGGGGCCGGGCGGACCCGCGGGAAAGGAACACCCTACCCGAAGGTGAGCAAGCGCTTAGGACTCGCGGGCGGGCGGCTGCTTGCGGGTCGCGGAGTAGGGGTCGTACTCCGTCATCAGCTTCTCCATCCGCGCCTGGTCGACCCGGGAGACGATCTGCGTGACCTCCTGGCGGTCGCGGATGACCTTGGCGAGGGTGAAGGCGGAGGTGGTCAGGTAGAGGACGGCGATGCCGAGGAAGGCCCGCACCCAGGCGTCGGCGTCCAGGTTGAAGATCCCCAGGGACACCGCGCCGAGGGCGATGCCGAAGGAGGCGACGGCCTGGCCGTAGTACGCCCCCGTGTTCTGCTGCTTGACCGGTGTCTCGTTCATGGCCCCAGGATCGGTGCGCGGCGCCCCGCGCACATGGGCGCGCGTACTCACCCCGGTACTCAGCCGCCCTTCGCGCCGCACCCGGTCGGATACTCGCGGCGGGTGCGCTCAGAAGGCGGAGACCCCCGTGAGGGCGCGCCCGATCAGCAGCTTCTGGATCTGGCTGGTGCCCTCGTAGAGGGTCATCACGCGGGCGTCGCGCAGCAGCTTGCCGGCCGGGTACTCGTCGACGTAGCCGTATCCGCCGTGCACCTGGAGGGCGTTGCCCGCGGCGCGCACGGCGGCCTCGGAGGCGAAGAGCTTGGCCGTGGAGGCCTCGGTGGCGAAGGGCCGGCCGCGGTCGACGAGGTCGGCGACGCGCCAGGTCAGCAGGCGGGCGGCGTCCACGTCGACGGCGATGTCCGCGATCAGCTCCTGCACCAGCTGGTGATGGGCGATCGGCTTGCCGAACTGCTCGCGCCGCGCGGCGTACGCGACCGCCGCCTCCAGTGCCGCCTGCGCGATGCCGACGCACCCGGCCGCCACCGACATCCGCCCCTTGGCCAGGGCCGACATCGCCACCGAGAAGCCCTTGCCCTCCGGTCCGAGCATCGCCGAGGCGGGGACGCGGACGGCGTCGAGGACGAGTTCGGCGGTGGCCTGCCCGCGCAGGCCGAGCTTGCCGCGGACCTCCCGGCGGGTGAGGCCCGGGCTGTCGGCGGGGACGAGGAAGGCGGAGATCCCCCGGTGGCCGGGGGTGTCGTTCGTGCGGGCGAAGAGGAGCACGACGTCGGCCCAGGTGCCGTTGGTGATGAACATCTTGCTGCCGCTGATGACGTAGGCGTCCCCTTCGCGCACGGCGCGGGTGGTGAGGGAGGCCGCGTCGGATCCGGTGCCGGGCTCGGTCAGGCCGAAGCAGCCGAGGGCCTCGCCGGAGCACAGCCGGGGCAGCCAGGCGCGCTTCTGGTCCTCGCTCCCCCACGCGGCCAGCGTCTTGGCGACCAGACCGAGGGAGACGGAGACGATGCCGCGCACGGAGGAGTCGCCGCGACCCAGTTCCTCCGTGACCAGGACGTAGGACAGGTGGTCGCCGCCCGAGCCGCCGTACTCCTCGGGGACGGTGAGGCCGAGGAAGCCGAGGTCGCCGAGCTTCTTCACGATCGACCGGTCCACGCTTTCGGCGCGGTCCCACTCGGCGGCGTACGGGGCGATCTCGCGGTCGCTGAAGGCGCGGGCGAGCCGGCGGACGGCCTCCTGCTCCTCGCTGAGCTCCAGGTTCACGGGTCCCTCCGGGGCGCGGAACCGGCACTTTAACTAGCACCGGTAGTTTATGGCGGCAGGCCTACTATGTGGCGCATGGCCAGACCGCGCAAGCCCCTCCTCAGCAGAGACCGCATCGTCGAGGCGGCGGGCGCCCTGGTGGACGAGGAAGGGCTGGAGGCCGTGTCGACGCGGCGGCTGGCGGCCGCGCTCGGGGTCAGCGGGCCCTCGCTGTACAACCACTTCCGGACGAAGGACGCGATCCTGGAGGCGGTGGCGGACGCCGTGAGCGCGCGGGTCGACCTGTCGATGTTCGAGGCCGGGGACGGCCGGAACTGGCGCGAGGCGCTGCACGACTGGGCGCACTCCTACCGGGCCGCGCTGTCGGACCATCCGAACATCGTCCCGGTGTTGGCGCGCGGTCCGGGGCGCCGCCCGGCCGGACTGCGCGTGGCCGACGCGGTGTTCGGGGCGATGACGGAGGCCGGCTGGCCGCCGGGGCACGCGACGCGGATCGGCGCGCTGATGCGGTACTTCATCCTGGGCTCGGCGGTGGGTTCCTTCGCCGAGGGGTTCGTCGACGACGAGAGCGCCTACGACCCGGCGGACTACCCCCACCTGGGGCAGGCCCACCTGTTGGCGGAGCGACGGCGCGAGGTGGACGAGGGGGCCTTCGAGACGGGCCTGACGGCCCTGCTGGACGGCCTCGCCCTCCAGTTCGCCGCCCTGCCCGGGGAGCGGACGCCGGAGTAGGGGCGGGGGCGGGCGCCTCGGGTACGCCGGGCAGGACAGAGGGGCGCACGGGGCGGGCGCCGACCGGGGTGGGTCCGGCCGACGTCCGCCCGTGCGCCCGTACGGCGGTCCTCCCGTACGGCGGTCCGTCCGGGGGCGGGGGCGGGGTCGGGGGCGTCAGAAGACGATCAGGGAACGGCCGCCCTTGCCGGCGAGCATGGCGTCGAAGGCGGCCGGGATGCCGTCGAGGGTGATGCGGTCCGTGACCATCGAGCCCAGGTCGAGCCGGCCCGCGCGGACGTGTTCGGCGATGACCGGCAGGTCGCGGGCGGGGTCGCTGTTGCCGTAGACGCAGCCGGTGAGGGTGCGCGCGAAGTGGAAGATCTCCAGCGCGTGGAAGGAGACCCGCTCGTCCTTGCCGCCGATGCCGACGACCGTGGTGCGCCCGCCCCGTCGGGTGGACTCCCAGGCCCCGCGGATGGTTTCCGCGCGGCCGACGCATTCGACGGCCACGTCGACGCCCGCTCCGGCGGTCAGCGCCCGGATCTGCCGGGGCGTGGCGTCGGAGGCGAGCACGAAGTCGGTGGCCCCGGCCGCGCGGGCCAGCTCCTCCTTGGCCGGGGAGACGTCCACGGCGACGATCGGCCCCGCCTGCGCGACCCGGGCGGCCTGGAGCGCGGCCAGGCCGACCCCGCCGACGCCGAACACGGCCACCGATTCCCCGGGGCGGACCTGCGCGCTGTGGTGGACGGCCCCGTACCCGGTGAGGACGGCGCAGCCGAGGAGCGCGGCCTCGACCGGCGGGATCCCGGCGGGCGCGGGCAGCACGCAGTTCGCCGCGACGACGGTCTCCTCGGCGAAGGCGGCCACGTTGAGCCCGGGGTGCAGCGGGGTCCCCTCGGCGTCGTGCGCGTAGACGGCGCCGACGCCCGTCAGGGCCTCGGCGCACAGCCAGACCTCGCCGATCAGGCAGTGCGGGCAGGCCCCGCAGGAGGGCGCCCAGTTGAGCACGACGGCGTCACCCGGAGCCACGTGCGTGACGCCCTCGCCGACCGAGAGGACCGTGCCCGCGCCCTCGTGGCCGAGGACGGCGGGGACGGGCACCCGCATGGTGCCGTTGGTGAGGGAGAGGTCGGAGTGGCAGACGCCGGCCGCGGCGAGCCGCACCCGGACCTGGCCGGGACCGGGCTCGGGGAGCACGATCTCCCTGATCTCCAGCGGGGCTCCGACGGCGGGCAGGATGGCGGCGCGGACCATGGTCGTCGTCTCCGTGTCTTCGGTGCCGGGCGGGCGGGGCCCGGCGGACGGTGGGGTGGTGGGGCAAAGCCGCGCGGGCGGGTCAGAACTGCAGGGACTTGGTCTGGAGGTACTCCCCCAGGCCGTGCGGACCCAGCTCGCGACCCACGCCCGACTGCTTGTAGCCGCCGAAGGGCGCGAGCACGTTGAAACGGCCGCCGTTGATGTCCACCTGGCCGGTGTCCATGCGGCGGGCGAAGGCCACCGCGCTCTCCTCGTCCGCCGCCCAGACCGCTCCGCCCAGGCCGTAGACGGTGCCGTTGGCGATGCGCAGGGCGTCGTCCTCGTCCTCGTAGGGGAGGATCGCCAGCACCGGGCCGAAGATCTCCTCCTGCGCGATGGTCATGTCGGGGGTGACGTCGGCGAAGACGGTCGGCGCGACGAAGTAGCCGCGCTCCCGGGGGGCTTCGGGGCCGCCCGCGACCAGGCGCGCGCCTTCGGCGACGCCGCGCTCGATGTACGAACGCACCCGGTCGCGCTGGCCGGCGTTGACGACCGGGCCCAGGCGCGTGGCGGGGTCGAGGGGGTCGCCGAGGGAGTACTTGGCGACGGCGGTGGCCGCCAGGGCCACGGCCTCCTCGTACCGCTCGCGGTGGACGAGCATGCGGGTGAGCGCGTTACAGCTCTGGCCGGAGTTGTTCATGACGTGGCCGACGCCCACCGCGACGGCCTTGGCCAGGTCGGCGCCGGGCAGGATGACGTTCGCCGACTTGCCGCCCAGTTCGAGGGCGACGCGCTTGACGGCGGCGCCGGCGATGGCGCCGATCTTCCGGCCGACGGCTGTCGAGCCGGTGAAGGAGACGAGGTCGACCCCCTCGTGTTCGGCCAGGGCCTGGCCGGCGACCGGGCCGGTGCCGGTCACGAGGTTGAAGACCCCCGCCGGGACGCCCGCCTCGTGCACGGCTTCGGCGAAGAGCCGTGCGGTCAGCGGGGTGTCCTCAGCGGGCTTGAGGACGACGGTGCAGCCGGCGACGAGTGCGGGCGCCACCTTGGCAACGACCTGGTGCAGGGGATAGTTCCAGGGGGTGATCGCCCCGACGACGCCGACCGGCTCCAGCAGCACCGTGGAGTTCCCGAGGCGCTCCTCGAAGGCGTACGAGGCCCCCAGCTCGGCGTAGGAGGCGGCCACCGCGATCGGCGAGCCGACGTGTACGGCGTCGGCGAAGCCGAGCGGCGAGCCGAGTTCGGCGGTGACGGTCTCGGCGATCTCGGCCCGGCGGGCGGCGAGCCTGTCGCGCACCGCCCCGACCAGGGCGGCCCGGTCCGCCGGAGGCGTGGCGGCCCAGGCGGGGAGGGCCGCGCGGGCGGCGCGTACGGCGGCGTCCACGTCCTCGGGGGTGCCCGCCGGGACCGAGGCCACGACCTGCTCGTCGGCCGGGTTGACGACCTCGATCCGGTCGTTTCCGGCGGCGGGGCGCCATTCCCCGCCGATGTACATCCCGTCGTGTGCCTTCATGGCATTCCTCCCGAGCACGCACGAGCGCGTTGATGACGTGGCCAACACCCTACAAACTAGCGTCGGTAGTTTTTCGCGCGCCAGGGGGTCGGCGATTCAGACGATGCCGAAAAGCATCCCCGCCCCGAGGACCACCAGAGAGGTGAGGGCCGCCCATTTCACGGTGAAGCGGGTGTGGTCGCCGAACTCGACCCTGGCCATGCCGACGAGTACGTAGACGGCCGGAACCAGCGGGCTCGACATGTGCAGGGCCTGGCCGACGAGGGAGGCGCGGGCGATCTCCAGCGGGGACACACCGTGGGCCGCGCCCGCCTCGGCGAGGACGGGCAGGACGCCGAAGTAGAAGCCGTCGTTGGACATGAAGTAGGTCAGGGGCAGGCTCAGGAGGCCGGTCACCAGGGCCATGTGCGGGCCCATGCCCTCGGGGATGGCGCCGACCAGCCAGTCGGCCATGCTCTTGACCATGCCGGTGCCGGAGAGGACGCCGGTGAAGACGGCCGCCGCGAAGACCATGCCCGCGACGTTCAGGACGTTGTCCGCGTGGGCGGCGATGCGGGCCTTCTGGTCGGGCATGTGCGGGAAGTTCACCGTGAGGGCGAGGGCCGCGCCCAGCAGGAACAGCACCGGGATCGGGAGCAGCTCCATGATCATCGCGGTGAGGAGGGCGATCGTGAGGCCCGCGTTGAACCAGTAGAGGCGGGGGCGCAGGGTGGGCCGGTGCGGGTCCAGGCCCTGGAAGCCGTCGCCGTCGTCGCCCTCCCGGTCGCCCGCGGGGGTCGCGGCGCCGGGGGCGAGCGCTCCGCCGGCCGGAGCCGGGGCCGGAGCCGGGCCGACGCCATCGCCCGCGGCCTTGTCCTTGCCCGTCGCCTTGCCCGTGCCCGTGGCCTTGCCGGCGCCGGTCGTGACGAGGGCCTCCTCGGTGATCCCCTCGACGGTTCCCTCGCCGGGGATCGCCAGCGCTCCCACGCGGCGGCGTTCGCGGACGCCCAGGACGTAGGCGAGGACGAAGACGAACAGCAGGCCGACGGCGAGGGCCGGGATCATCGGGACGAAGATGTCGCCGGCGTCCAGCTTGAGCGCGGTGGCGGCGCGGGCCGTGGGGCCGCCCCAGGGCAGGGTGTTCATGACGCCGTTGGCGGTGGCCGCGACGCCCGTCATGACGACCAGGCTCAGGCCGAGGCGCTTGTAGAGCGGGTACATCGCCGAGACGGTGATCATGAAGGTGGTCGAGCCGTCCCCGTCGAGGGAGACGATGGCCGCGAGGACCGCCGTACCGACGACGACCCGCATCGGGTCGGCCTTGCAGAAGCGCAGGATGCCCCGGACGATCGGGTCGAACAGGCCAACGTCGATCATCACGCCGAAGTAGACGATGGCGAACATCAGCATGGCGGCGGTCGGGGCCAGTTTGCCGACGCCGTCGATGACGTAGTCCCCCAGGTGCGCGCCCTTTCCGGCGAACACGCAGAAGAGCGCGGGGATGAGGACGAGCGCCGCGATGGGCGACATTTTCTTCAGCATGATCAGGACCAGGAAGGTCGCGATCATGGCGAAGCCGAGGAAGGTCAGCATGCAGGGAACGTAGGTGTCGCCTCCGGGCCCCAACAAGACGTCCACGCGTGAGCAATACGAGCAAAACCCCAGCTCAGGGCAGGGGTGTGACGGTGACGGGGAAACCGTTGAGCACGGCGGTGCCGGAGAGCCGGTCGAGCCGGCTGCCGTCGAGGAGCTGGTTCACGTTGACCCCCGGCACGGCGCCGGCCACCGTGAGGCGGGTGCCCTCCCGGTCGTGGCCCCAGCCGTGCGGCAGGCTCACCACCCCGGCACGGACGGCCTCGGTGACCTCCACCGGCACGTCGAGGCTGCCACCGTCGGAGGTTATCCGCGCCCGTCCGCCGTCGGCGAGGCCGAGCCGGTCCGCGTCCCGCGGGTGGACCTGGAGGGTGCACCGGTTGGAACCTCCGACCAGGGCCGGGACGTTGTGCATCCAGCTGTTGTTGGACCGCAGGTGGCGGCGGCCCACGAGCACCAGGGCGGCGGGGCGGTCGGTGAGGGTCGCGGCCAGCGCCGGGAGTTCGGCCGCGATCGGGTCCGGGAGCAGCTCGATCCTGCCGCTGCGGGTCCTCAGCACGCCCGGGAGCCGGGGCCGCAGCGGCCCGAGGTCGATCCCGTGCGGGTGGGCGAGGAGCCGCTCCAGGTTCAGCCCGTGCGGCGCCGGATCCTCCGCGCCTCGCGCCCCTTCGGGGCGGTGGGGGGCGTCGGGGTGGTCGGGGTTCGTGGCGGCGGGCGCGCCGAACAGGTCGCCGTAGGGCCCGAGTCGGAGCATGAGGTCGAGTCGGCGCTCCGGGCCGCTCTCGCCGGTGAGCAGCCCGGCGAGAGCGGCCGGGTCCTCGCCGTGCAGCGGCGATCGGGGGTCCGAGGTCTCCCGGGCCAGGGCGCCGCGAAGGGCCGACTCGTCGACGACGGACGGCTCGACCTCGCCGTACCGGCCGGAGACGGCGAGGACGAGACGGGCGTGGATCTCGCATTCGTCGAGCCGGTCGGCTTCGAGGGGAACGGCGGCGCGGGTGTAGCGGACCTGGTTGCGGACGGCGAAGCCGTTGAGGGCGAAATCGTGGTGCGCGCTGCGGGAAGGCGGGGGTGGGGGCAGTACGACGTGGGCGTGGCGGGAGGTCTCGTTGAGGTACGGGTCCACGCTGACCATGAAGTCGAGGCCGGCGAGGGCGGCGTCGAGCCGTCGGCCGTCGGGCGCGGAGAGGACCGGGTTGGCGGCGATGCAGACGAGGGCGCGCAGGCGACCCTCGCCCGGGGTGTCGATCTCCTCGGCCAGTGCGGCGAGGGGCAGTTCACTCTTCGCCTCGGGGTGACCGCCGACGCGGCTGTGCCAGCGGCCGAGCGCGAATCCCTTGCCGGGGCCGGCGGGACGGGGGCGCGGGCCGGTCGCGGACAGGGGGAAGAGCGCCCCGCCCGGCCGGTCGAGGTTGCCGGTGAGGATGTTCAGGACGTCGACGAGCCAACCGGCGAGCGTGCCGTGCTCGACGGTGCAGCTGCCGATCCGCCCGTAGACGGCGGCGGTGGGCGCCGCCGCCAGCGCGCGGGCGAGGTCGCGGATGTCGGCGGCCGGGAGGTCGCAGGCGGGGGCCACGGTCTCGGGTGTGAAACGGGCGAGGGCGGTGGTGAGTTCCCCGAGGCCCTCCAGGTGCTCGGCGAGCGCTCCGGGGGCCGCGAGCCGTTCCGCGAGCAGGGTGTGCGCGAGCGCGGCCAGGAGCAGGGCGTCGCTCCCGGGGCGCGGGGCGAGGTGCCGGTCGGCGAGGGCCGCGGTGCGCGTACGGCGCGGGTCGACGACGACGAGCGTGCCGCCGCGGGCCCGCAGGGCCTTGAGCCGCCCGGGGAAGTCGGGGGCGGTGCACAGGGAGCCGTTGGATTCGACCGGGTTGGCCCCGATGAGCAGCAGGAAGTCGGTGCGGTCGAGGTCGGGCACGGGGATGGCGAAGGGGTCGCCGAAGAGGAGCCCGCTGGAGACGTGTTTCGGCATCTGGTCGAGGGTGCTCGCCGTGAACAGGTTGCGGGTGCCGAGGGCGCCCAGGAGGAGCGGCGGGTAGAGGGCACCGGCCATCGTGTGGACGTTCGGGTTGCCGAGGACCACGCCCACCGCGCCGGGTCCGTGCGCGCGCACGAGCGCCGGTACCGCCTCGGCGACGGCCGCGTACGCCTCCTCCCAGCCGGCCTCGCGGAGCCGGCCGGAGCGGCGGACGAGGGGGGTGCGGAGCCGGTCGGGGTCGGCGTCGAGGGCGCCGAAGGCGGCTCCCTTGGGGCAGATGAAGCCGCGGCTGAAGAGGTCCTCGCGGTCTCCCCGGGCCCCCGTGACGGTGGCGCCCTCGATGGTGAGGGTGAGGCCGCAGGTGGCTTCGCAGAGGGGGCAGATGCGCGGGGCGGTGCGGGGCATGAGCCCTCCTGGTGCGGCGGACGGCACGGCACGGGGCCCGAGCATACCGACCAGTCGGGAGGATGGGGAGGGGTGTGCGCAACCCCGACCGGGCGGAGGCCGGACCGGTGGGGTCCGGGGGCGGGGTCTGGGGGCGGGGCCGGCGGGGCGGTCGGGGCGCGTGGGGCGGTCGGGGCGCGGACGGTCAGTCGAGGACGCGGGCCAGGTAGGCGTGCATCATCGCCCGGGTCTCCGCGACGAGGTCGGGATCTCCGGCCGGGTCGTTGCGGAAGGCCAGTTGCACCAGGGCGTCGGTCGCCTCCACGCTGACCAGCACGGCCCGCGCCAGGGCCGCGTCCGGGGTCAGGCCCAGGTGGGCGCAGAGCAGCTCGGTGAGGCGGGAGGCGACGAGGTGGTTGGGGTCGGAGGCCGGCCCCTCCGCGGGCGGCGCGGGCACCCCGAAGTCGACCAGCGCGAAGCCGGGCACGCTGCGCTTCATCGCCAGGTACTCGTCCAGCACGGCGTCCACGACGGGCCGCCAGTGGGTGGCCGGCAGGAGGGAGAGCCGCTTCTCGATGCCGTCGGCGTAGCGGTCCAGGTTGCGGTGGGCCAGGGCGACGGCCATGGCCCGCTTGTTCCCGAAGAAGCGGTAGACCGAGCCGATGGGCACTCCGGCGCGTACGGCGACGGCCCGGGTGCTGAGGTTCTCGTAGCCGGTCTCGTCGAGGAGTTCGGCGCAGGCGTCGAGGATCCGGGCGAGGCGGTCGGCGCTGCGTTGCTGGACGGGGGTCCGGCGCAGGGGGTGGGCGGGAGGCACGGGGTACATCATGCCGCTCCTCGCGGTGGGGTCCGAGGGGCGCGGCCCGCGGATTCGGGGCCCGCGGGTTCGGGGCCCCCGGCCCGCCGGCGCGGGGGCGGGCGGGGCGCCGGGACTCAGTTCAGCAGGAGGGTGAGCCCGCCGACCGTGTAGGTGATCATCAGCGCGAACAGCGGGAGCTGGCCGGCGACGGCCCGGGCGGGAGGGAACAGGCGCACGGAGCGGTCGTGCGCGGCGATCACTCCGAGTACGTGTCCGCTGACGACGGCGATCACCTGGAGGGCGGCCAAGCCGCCGGAACCCAAGGGGGAACCGGGCTCGGAGCCGTTGTCAGTGCCGAATGCCATGCTTACCGTACGTGGCCCTTCGGTGACGAAGAGGGAGAAGTAATGGGCGACGAGATAGCCGAGCGCGATCGGCACGAGTGAGTGCGCGAAGGCCGTCAGCGGGCGGGGGTGCGGCCCGCTGACGAGGCGGGTGGCCGCGGCGCACAGGCAGTACAGGGTGGCGACGAGGGCGACGGAAGCGAGCAGTCCGAGGGTGGCCGTGGGGGTGCGGCCGAGGGGGGAGGTCTGGAGGGCGTTGATCCAGGAGGGGTTGTCGGAGAAGCCGTCGTAGGCGGTGGAGCCGAGGAGGACGCAGACGGTGGCGACGAGTCCGGGCCGCTCGGGCGTCGCGTCGAGTCCGTGGAAGGGGTTGCGCAGGACGAGGCGGCCGTCGTCGCGGCGGCCGAGGGGGGAGAGCGAGGCCAGGAGGTCGGAGTAGACCTCGAAGGCGTCGGCCACGGCGAACCAGCCCTCGCCGAAGCGGGCGGCGAGCAGCAGGTGGACGGCGGCGTAGCAGGCGAGTGCGATCAGGAGGGTGGTGGTGGACGCGGGATCGGGAGCGACCAGTTCGAGCCAGGTGAAGCCGAACAGGCCCGCGGCGGCGGGCCACAGGCCCGTTCGGGGCGGCAGCGGGCGGCCGGCCCCGGGCGGGCGGCGGCGGACGCGGGCGAGGAGGCGGTGCAGGGTGCGCAGGGGGTTGAGGAGGCGCCAGACGGGGCCGAGGAGGAGGGAGGCGGGTACGAGTCCGACCCACAGCAGGACGTAGACGGCGCCGGGTGCGGGGTTGCGGGCCGGATCGTCGGGGCCGAGGAGGAGGTGGGCGAGGACGGCGAGGGCTGCGGCGAGACCCAGTCCGCGCAGGGTGGTGCGGGTGGCCGGCGCGTCGGCCACCCGCTGGATCCCGGCGGGCAGGGGAAGTCCGGAGCGGTCGCCGCGGAAACGGGAGGCGGACCAGAGCAGGCCGAGGGCCAGGAAGGAGACGAACAGCGCGGCGAAGGCTCCGGCGAAGGCGTAGAAGGGGGAGATCGGCAGGTCGTGTTGGGATCCGATCCCGTGCGCGAGGAGGGTCGACGGGTCGGCCGGGTGGAGGACCGCGCCCCGGCCGGGCCCCGGGCCCGCCCCGGGCACGGGGGCGAACGCGGAGGCGGGGGCGGCGGCGTGGGGCGTCAGTGCCGGGAACAGCGCCAGTGCCGGGAAGGGGTTCATCGGACGAGGAGTTGGGTCAGGACGAGGTCGGAGTCGTGGGTCTCCACCTCGAAGAGGCCCGTGCGGTCGGCGGTCAGGAGCAGGGTGGCCTCCCGGCCCGCGGGGAGGGCGAGTTCCCTGTCGTAGCCGTGGACGTGCAGGGTGTCGGCGCGGTCGCTGGTGACGCGCAGGGCGATCCGCTCGCCGCGCTTGACCTCGGTGCGGCTGGGGGCGGGGACCACCTTGCCGTCCCGGACGGCGATGGTGACGGTGCGGTCCGCGGGCTGCGGCGCCGCGGTCCCGGACTCGGTCCCGGCCTCGGTTCCGGTCGGGGTGCCGGTCGGGGGTTCGGCGGGATGGCTGTGGGCGGGTTGGCCCGGGGGGCCCGCGGTCAGCCCGACGGACGCCTCGACCGGCTTGCCGGCCACCGCCCAGGCGGTGTGGTCGTCCGCGTAGAGGCGGACGGTCAGGGTGTGCGCGCCCTCGGGTACCTGCGCCGCCGGGAGGTGGTGCCAGGGGCCGTACAGCCGGGCCAGCTTGCGACCGTCGAGCTCCAGGTGGGCGTGGCCCGCGCCCGGGAGGGCGGCGCCGCCGACGCTGTCGGGGGTGAAGGCGAAGCGCGTGACGGCCAGGTGGAGGTTCCATCCGTCCTCGGAGTCCGGACGGGCGGTGAGCGTCACCCGGGGCGCGTTCTCGGCGGCCACCTCGCGCAGGCGGTGGCCGCTGCCGTCCCGCGCGTCCAGCAGGGTGCCCACGGCGCCGGAGGCCTGCTCGTGGGTGGTGCCGGGCTTGTGGTGGGTGGTGGCGCGCCCCCCGCAGCCGGCGACGGCCCCGCCGGTGAGCAGCAGGAGCAGCGCCACCAGGGCGGCCGTACGGGCGGGCCCGCGCGGCGGACGCGGCCCGCGGGAGGAGAGGGGGGCGGGGGCGGGCCGGCCTGGGTCGCACGGGGCACGGTCCTGCGCGGGGAGGGTCACTGCGGGCCTCCGGGGTCGGGCCGGGACGCGCCGCCGGCCGGGGCGGGGCCCAGGGGCGGAGCGGCGGGGGCGGGGCGGGGAAGGGCCGGGCGGGGGGTCATGCGGTCGGGCCCGGGCGGGCGGGGCCGGCGGCCGGAACGGGGGTTCGGGCGGGGGGCGGGGGGTCGGCCGGGTCGGTGGTGCGGGCCGGGGCGCCCGCGTCCGGGCGGGCCGCGGCGACGACCGCCCACAGCACCCACGCGACCGCGACCAGGGCGCGTATCCAGGCGGGGCTCAGCGGGATCCAGGGGATCATCAGGACGGCCTTGTCGAAGGCGTCGAGCAGGGTCAACGCGCCCAGCAGCAGGGTGAGTCGGGCGAACCAGGGGCGTCGCGGCCGCAGGGCGATCCCGGCGCCCGTCCACCACAGCCCGAGCAGCAGCAGGGCCAGGGCCGGGACGGGGGTGTTCATCAGGGAGGTGGTGGAGCCGGCCACCTCCAGGGCCAGTCCGCCGAGGCCCAGGAGGCAGGCCGCGGTGCCCAGGCGCGAATGCCGCAGCCGGCGCCACCACAGGACCCCGCCGACCAGGGCGAGCACCGCGGCCACGGCCAGCGCCAGCTGCGTCTCGACGCGCTCCAGGCCGCGCGCCCCGTACCAGTCGCACCCGGCCGGGAGCCTGCGCGCCTGCACGTTGTAGTCGGCGCAGACGAGCAGTTGGGTGAGTTTGACGGGTTCGCCGACCAGGCGGGCGGAGGCCCCGCTGACCTGGCCGCGTTCCTTCCCGCACTGCGGCAGGGTGCCGGGCGAGGAGCCGGCGGGCCCGTCCTGCCAGCAGTTGCCCTTGCCCTGGCCGTCCCACCAGACGTCGGCGCCGTTGGGGCGCGGGGCGCCCGAGCGGTCCTTGCCGAGGACGTTGCCTGCGTACCGGTTGTGGTGCGAGGTGTCGGCCTGCTTGGACCAGCTCTCCTCGCCCCGGATGAAGGCGGGTACCGCGCTGAGGTAGAAGCCCGCGCGCCGGTGCCCGTAGACCCAGTTGTCCTCGTAGAGGTTCCAGTTGCCGCCGGCGGTGATGATGCCGGTGCCGGGCGGCATGGAGATCTGGGGGCAGACGACGCCCTGTTCGTAGCCGCGTTCGGCGGGCGGCTTGGCGCAGGTGCCGTCGGCGACGAAGCGGTAGTAGTCCTGGTTGTTGTCGTGGATCAGGTTCCGCTCGAACCGGGCGTGGTTCTGCGGGAGTCCGGGGTGGCCGGGGAAGGCGCTGTCCATGGAGGCGCCGCCCATGTTCTGGTCGAACTCGTTGTCGTGGACCCACACCGAGTCGCCCGCCGTGCCGGAGTAGCCGACCATGTTGTGGTGGCTGCGGCAGCCGGTGATCTCGATGGAGTAGCGGGGCACGTCGTACCCGCGCCCGTCGTTGATGTTCGAGGCGCTGCCGGGGTAGATGCCGGAGTCGCCGTTGCCGTAGGACTCGCAGTTCTTGTAGAGGCCGTGGTCGCTGGCGAAGGTCAGGAAGCCGTACTCGTCGTTCCAGCGGGTCAGGACGTCGTCGATGACGAAGCCGTCGCCCGCGAGGACGTACAGCGAGTTGAAGGTGGTCCGCTGCGCGGTGAAGTTGCGGAAGTAGACGCCGTTGGAGCGGTCGGCGCGCAGGGCGTTCAGCTTCTGGTACTTGGCGTCGATGACGACGTCGAGTCGTGAGGCGCCGGTGCCCTCGATCTGGAGGTTCGTCTTGCCGAGGATCGCGACGAGGTTCTGGTTGTGGGGGCAGGCGACCTGTTGTTCCCAGGACAGGATCTGGTAGCCGAGCGAGGAGTCGGGGGCCTTGAGGGCGGCGCACTCCCCCGTCGGCTTGGGGAGGGAGGGCTCCTCCTCGTAGAGGCCGGGGAGGACGGCGATGTTCATGCCGGGTCGGTCGACGGCGTCCACGGCCTGCTGGAGGTGGCGGTAGCCGTTCCTCTCGCAGCGTTCGTAGAGGTCGAGGTTGCGTCGGCGGAGGTCCTCGGGGAAGGCGGAGACGCGGCGTTCGAACGCGGGCCGGTCGGTCTTGCAGACGATGAGGTCGGGCTCGGTCGCGCGGTAGGCCGGTACGGAGCCGGTGCCGTCGGGAAGGGCGACGGGGCGCTCCTCGTGCGCGCGGGCGGCGGGCGCGGCGGCGAGGAGGGACAGGAGGGCGAGGAGGGCGGCGAGGAGCGCCTCCGGCACGGCAGGGAACCTGCGGGTCCACGACATGCGCGTGAGAGTAGAGCAATGTTCATCTTTTGTGAGCCCCTCGCGCGCGAATCCGCGCGGCCGACCTTCCGCGCGCTTCCGCACACCGTCCGCGCACTTTCCGCGCAGCTTCCAGGCGGCCTCCGGGCCACCTCCGGTCAGCCTCAGGCCGGCTTCCGCGCGCGGGCCGGCGTTGACGTGGGGGCCTCGGAATCCTACTGTCGGCCATAGGATTCCTTCTACGGAGCGGGAGCAGCCCATGAGTGAGCAGGCCAGGAAGACGGCGGAGGCGCTGGAGTACCTCACCGGCTTCGGCAACGAGCACAGCTCGGAGGCGGTGCCCGGCGCACTCCCGCACGGCCGCAACTCGCCCCAGCGCGCCGCCCTCGGCCTCTACGCCGAGCAGCTCAGCGGCAGCGCCTTCACCGAGCCGCGCACCCACAACCGGCGCTCCTGGCTCTACCGGATCCGCCCCTCGGCCGCGCACCCGGCCTTCACCCGCGTCGACAACGGCGCCCTGCGCAGCGCGCCCTTCACCGAGGCCGTCCCGGACCCGAACCGGCTGCGCTGGAACCCGCTGCCGGACCCGGCCCCCGGCACCGACTTCCTGGCCGGCCTGTGGACGCTCGGCGGCAACGGCGACGTCACGCAGCGCACCGGCATGGCCATCCACCTCTACGCCGCCAACGCCTCCATGACCGACCGAGTGTTCAGCGACTCCGACGGCGAGCTGCTGATCGTCCCGGAGCGCGGCGGCCTGCTGCTGCGCACCGAGCTGGGTCTGCTGAGCGCCGGTCCCGGCGAGGTGGCGTTGATCCCGCGCGGGGTCCGCTTCCGCGTGGAGCTCCTCGACGCGGACGCGCGCGGCTACGTCTGCGAGAACTACGGGCAGCCCTTCGAGCTGCCGAACCTGGGCCCGATCGGCGCCAACGGCCTGGCCGCCGCCCGTGACTTCCGGGCGCCCGTCGCGGCGTACGAGGACAGCGAGCGCCCGACGGAGGTGGTCAACAAGTTCTGCGGCAACCTCTGGTCGGCGACCTACGACCACTCGCCGCTGGACGTCGTCGCCTGGCACGGCACGCACACGCCGTACGTCTACGACCTGCGGCGCTTCAACGTCATCGGGTCGATCAGCTACGACCACCCCGACCCGTCGATCTTCACGGTGCTGACCTCGCCCTCGGACACCCCGGGGCTGGCGGGCGTGGACTTCGTGGTCTTCGCCCCGCGCTGGCTGGTCGGCGAGGACACCTTCCGTCCGCCGTACTTCCACCGCAACGTGATGAGCGAGTACATGGGCCTGATCGAGGGGGCCTACGACGCGAAGGCCGAGGGGTTCGTGCCCGGCGGCGGCTCCCTGCACAACATGATGTCCGCGCACGGGCCCGACCGGGAGACCTTCGACCGGGCGAGCGCCGCCGAGCTGAAGCCGCAGAAGATCGACGACGGTCTGGCCTTCATGTTCGAGACGCGCTGGCCGATCACCGCCACCCCGCAGGCGGCCGGCGCGGATCACCTCCAGCGGCGTTACGACGACGTATGGCAGGGTCTCGAACGCCACTTCCGCGCCTAACATGCGCATGCGCGCCCGCGCGCGCACCCACCGCGCCGCCTGAAGCCCCGCCAGCCTACGGAGAACCACCCGTGACCGCCTTCGCCCCCGACTCCCTGGTGCTGAACCGGAAGCTACCCCTCTGGTACCAGGTGTCCCAGTCGTTGCGCGCCTCGATACTGGGTCGCACTCCGGACGCCTCGCTGCGCCTGCCGACCGAGGAGCAGCTGGCCGAGCACTACGGCGTCAGCGTGCTCACGATGCGCCAGGCGCTCAAGGAGCTGGAGGGCGAGGGGCTCATCAGCCGGCACCGTCGGCGCGGGACCTTCATCGAGCCGGGCGCGCGGCGCGGCTCGCCGGTGCGGTTGCTGGGTTCCGTGGACGCGATCGTGGCCCAGCAGTCGGGTGAGCGCACGACGATCCTGGGCCACGAGCGGACGCCGGTGTCCGGGGAGCTGCTGGAGCACTTTCCGGACATCGCCGAGGTGGTCACGTACCGCAGGCTCCGCCACGACGGGCAGAGCGGCGAGCCGACCAACTGGGCGGAGAACGCCGTGCGCCCGGAGTTCGCCGAGGCGGTGGACCTGGCCGACCTGGAGCGCTGGCCGATGACCAAGGTGCTGCGGGACGTGGTCGGGGTGCGGATCAGCCGGATCACGGACACGGTCGAGGCGCGGCTCGCCGACCCGGTCACGGCGGAGCTGCTCCAGGTTCCGTTGCTGAGCCCGATCCTGCACTACACGGGCGTGACCTACGACGAGGACGGGCGGGTGGCCGACGTGGCCCGGATCCGCTACCGCGGCGACCGCTTCTCCTTCACGGTCACGGTCGACGCGCCCTGACCGGGAGGGCGGCGGAGCGCTTGCGTCGCCGCCCCGCCCGCTCGCGCCGTCACCGGTCGCCGGTCACCAGGCGCCCGTCATCGGTCGCCGGTCACCACCGGGTCGTCTCACCGGCCGTCGTCGTCCTCCGCGCCGCGCTCGCCCTCGGCCTGGGAGGGCGTGGTGCGCATGGTCTGGGGGTGCGTCTGCTTCCTCTGCTGGTCGTCCATGTCCTCGTCGAGCCGCTCGCCCTCGGCCTGCGACGGCGTCGAGTATTCGTCGTACTGGCTCATGGCCGGCTCCTCCGTCGGTCCTCCGTCGGTGCTCCGACGGCGCTCCGTCGGCGCGGGTGAGGTCCGTGGTGCGGTGCGGAGCACACCGCCACGGATCCCTACAAAAGGAGCGTAACCCTTCGGCCGGGACACGGCCCGACCCCGGGGCGGGCCCCGCGCCCCGTCGCTACCATCTGCCGGGTGAGCGCTGACGCACCGCTGCTGGACGAGCTGATGCCCTGGGCCGTGGACGGCCCGCGCCTGGGCCGGGACTGGGTCGTGGCACCCGATCCCGCCACCCTGCGCGCCCGCTGGACGAAGCTGACCGCGGCCGAGGGGGCGGAACGGGAGCGGCTGTTCCGGCCGAGCCGGTCCCGCAAGCCCACCTCCGGCGCGGCCGCCCTGCCGGGGCAGCGTTCGGCGACGACCCGGTTCACCGACGACCCGGGCCCCTTCCCCGAGCCCGTACGGGTGCTGCGCGCCCCCTTCGACGAGCAGTGGCTGCTGCCCGACCAGCGGCTGATCGACTCCGCCCGCCCGGAGCTGTGGCGGGTGCGCGACGGCCATCAGGTGTTCCTGGTCGAGACCCCGGAACCGCTGGTCACCGCGCACCTGCCGGTGGGCCGCCCCGCACGGATCCGCCCGCTGCACCGCCGGCCGGGCGGGGCCGAGCCGAACCTCGCGCCGGGCCTGTTGCCCCTGCTGGGTTCCCGGTACGGGGGCTGGGTGACCCCCGAGGACGTCCTGTGCTGGATCCTCGCCGCCGGGCGCCCCGGGCCGCGGGGGTACGAGGTACCGCTCGCCGCCGATCCGGAGCGTTGGCGGGCCGGGCTGGAGTTGGGGCACCGGCTGCTGACCGTCCAGCTGCGCGGGGCGCGCGGCGGGGAGCCGCCCCGGCTGCCGGGCGGGCGGCGGCCCTACGTCCGCTCGGCGCTCACCGCATGGCCTCGGGAGCTCGCGTACGACCCGGAGACCGAGACGCTCTCGCTCGGCGACGGGACCGTCTCCCCCGTCCCGGCGGGGGCCTGGGAGTACGAGGTGCAGGGGGTGCGGGTGCTGGAGTCCTGGCTGGCCGCGCGCAGCGCGCACCGGCGGGCCCCGGAAGGCGCGGAGCCGGGGTTGGAGGCCCTCGGGCCCGCGCAGTGGCCGCAGGCCTGGACCTCGGAGCTGACGGCGCTGGTCACCACCCTCGCGCTGCTCCGCGACCTGGCTCCGGAGCGGGCCGCGTTCACCCCCGGGCCGCCGCTGCCGAGGGACGGGCTGGCGGCGGCCGGGGTGCTGCCGCCGCCGCGCTGGAGCCGGCGGCCCGCGTCGGTCCTGGACCACCAGGAGGAGGGCCCGGGCGGACAGTTCGCCCTGCTGTAGCCGCACCGCGCGCGCCGGGCGGCCCCGCGACGCGGTCCCGCCACCGCCCGCGCGGCGCGCGGCGCGCCCCCGGCGGTCCGGTGGCACCCGACCCTCCGGGCCCGACACCCCCGCCCGAGGGGCGGCCCGGCGCGGCGGTGGCCCGCCCCGGGGCCGACCCGACCCCGGCCCGATCCGGCGCCGGTTCGCGCCGCTCAGGCCGTCGGGGTCGGGTCCCAGGCGTTCAACAGGCGGGACACCGAGCGGTCGAAGGTCCGGTCCATGTCCAGCCCCGGGGCGGCGCCGGCGACGCCCTCGGCGAGCGCCGCCGCGAGTCCCGGGTACTCTCCCGTCGCCAGCCGCGAGGCGAGCCAGCCCATCCGCGCCTCCTGCTCGGCGTCCTCGCTCCAGGGCAGTGCGCGGGACCGCTCGGCGAGGGCCAGCTCGTTGGCGACGAAGGTCGCCACCATGCCGTTGACGGAGGCGATCAGCTCCAGCTTCTCGCCCCCCGTCGCGTCCAGCGGCGCCAGGCAGGTCAGGCTGTGCTCCAGGTAGCGCAGGGCGTGCGGGCTGAAGCCGTGGACGGGGCTGAGCAGTCGGGGCAGCCAGGGGTGGCGGTGCATCAGCGACCGCGTCTGCCGGGCGAGTCCGAGCAGGTCGGCGCGCCACCGCCCGGTGGGCGGGGCCAGTTCGTACTCGGCGCTGACCGCGTCGACCATCAGCTCGTACAGGTCATCCTTGCGCGGCACGTAGTTGTACAGGGACATCGTCCCGGCGCCGATGCCGGCCGCCACGCGCCGCATGGAGACGGCGTCGATCCCCTCCGCGTCGGCGATCCGCACCGCCTCGGCGGCGATGGACTCGCGGCTGTGCGCGGGCCTGGGCCCGCGGCCGGCCCGTTGCGGCCGGGCCCAGATCACCTCGGGTTCAGCGGGGCGCCCTCCGG
Organism: Streptomyces sp. NPDC048606; assembly: GCF_040650855.1. NCBI lineage: Bacteria > Bacillati > Actinomycetota > Actinomycetes > Kitasatosporales > Streptomycetaceae > Streptomyces > Streptomyces sp. NPDC048606. The sequence goes on from NZ_JBEZIB010000016.1 coordinate 75,262, forward strand.
CGGTCATCGCTCACCTCACCTCGCCTCACCTGATGTCGCCGGTCGCTGTCGTCCGGTCGCTGCGAGCACCATCTTAGTTACGTACACCGTACGTAGTGCGGTAGGGTGCGCCCCATGACGACTACGTACGCTGTACTTAGTGAAGGTCTGGAGAAGCGCTACGGCGCGGTGCACGCCCTGCGGGGGCTGGACCTGGCGGTGCCCGCGGGAAGCGTGTGCGGGCTGCTGGGGCCCAACGGCGCCGGCAAGACCACCGCCGTACGGATCCTCACCACCCTCACCACGCCCACGGCCGGCCGCGCGCTCGTCGCGGGCCACGACGTCACCCGCGCCCCGGACGCCGTACGCCGCGCCATCGGCGTCACCGGCCAGTACGCCTCCGTCGACGGGGACCTGACCGGCCGGGAGAACCTCCGGCTGTTCGCCCGCCTCGCCGGGCTGCGCGGCCGCCCCGGCCGGGACCGGGCCGACGGCCTGCTGGAGCGCTTCGGCCTCGCCGGGGCCGCCGACCGGACGGCGTCCACCCTCTCCGGCGGCATGCGCCGCCGCCTCGACCTCGCCGCCGGACTGATCGCCCACCCCCGGGTGCTGTTCCTGGACGAACCCACCACCGGTCTGGACCCGGCGGCCCGCGAACACATCTGGACGGCGGTGCGGGAACTGGCCGACGAGGGCACCACCGTGCTGCTCACCACCCAGTACCTGGAGGAGGCCGACCGGCTCGCCGACGAGGTCGTGGTCGTCGACCGGGGTCGGGCCGTCGCCTCCGACAGCCCCACCGCGCTCAAGGCCCGGATCGGCTCGCACGCCCGGGTCACCGTCACCCGGGCCGAGGAACTCGCCGCCGCGGCCGCCGTCCTCGACCGGCTCACCGGCGCCGCGCCCGCCCTCGACGAGGAGCGGCTCGGCGTCGGGGTGAGCGTGGCGGACCCGGGGCTGACGCTGCCCCGCCTGGTCCGCGCGCTGGACGCCGCCGGGGTGCCCGTGACCGACGCGAGCCTGCGCCCGCCCACCCTCGACGAGGTGTTCCTGCGCCTCACCGGCGCCGCCGCGCCGGGCCCGACCCGCACGACCCCGCCCGCCGGCACGCCCACCCCCACCCCCACCCCCACCCACCGGGAGGACGCGGCATGAGCACCCTGCTCGCGGACGGCGGCGCCGTCCTGACCCGACAGCTCCAGAAGGCCCGGCACGCCCCGGCGCTGCCCCTCCTCACCCAGACCATGCCGATCACGATGCTGTTGTTCTTCGGCTACGTCTTCGGCAGCGCGCTCGCCATGCCCGCCGCCGACTACCGCGAGTTCCTGGTGCCGGGACTGCTCGCCGCGACCGCCGCCAACGGCCTGATGACCGGCCTGTTCACCGCCGCGCAGGACGCCCACCGGGGGGTGACGGACCGTTTCCGCACGCTGCCGATGAGCCGGGCCGCCGTACCGCTCGGGCAGATCGCCGCCGACCTGCTGACGACGGCCGTGTCGATGGTGCCGCTGATGCTCGTCGGGCTCGCCATGGGATGGCGGATCGAGAACGGACTGCCCGGCGCGCTGGGGGCGTTCGGGGTGCTGCTGCTGTTCCGCTTCGCCACCGCCTGGGTCGGCACCTTCCTGGGGCTGTCGGTCCCGAACGAGGAGTCGGCCGGGCAGCTGGGCGGCGCCACCTTCGTCCTGCCGATGCTCTCCTGCGCCTACCTGCCGACCGCCGGGCTGCCGTCGGGGCTGCGCGCCGTCGCCGAGTGGAACCCGATCAGCGCGGTGGCCACCGCCGTACGGGAGCTGTGCGGCAACACCGGCGGCGCGGTCCAGGCGGGCGCCGCCTGGCCCGTCGCGCATCCGGTGGCCGGGGCGCTGCTGTGGTCGCTGCTGCTCATCGCGGTGTTCGCGCCCCTGGCCACGCGCCGCTTCGCCCGCGGCCGGGGCTGAGACCGGGGCTGAGACCGGGGCTGAGGCCGACGTCACGGCCGGGAGGCGGGGCCGCCCCGGCCGGGTGGCGGGCCCTCCCCCGGCCGGCGTTGACGCGCCCGCCGCCCGGCCGGTAGTGATCGGTGCCATGGAACCGATGCCCGCACCGCTGCCCCTGGAGGGGATCACCGTCGTCTCCGTCGAACAGGCGGTCTCCGCCCCCTTCGCCACCCGGCAGTTGGCCGACCTCGGCGCCCGGGTGATCAAGGTCGAGCGTCCCGACGGCGGTGATTTCGCGCGCGCCTACGACACCGCCGCCCACGGGTTGGCCTCGCACTTCGTCTGGGCGAACCGCGGCAAGGAGTCCCTGGCGCTCGACCTGAAGGACCCGCGCGGCCTCGACGCGCTGCACGCGCTGCTCGACGGGGCCGACGTGTTCGTCCAGAACCTCGCCCAGGGGGCCGCCGCCCGGCTCGGCCTCGACGCCGCCACGCTGTGCGCCCGCCACCCGCGCCTGGTCGCCGTCGACGTCTCGGGGTACGGGGCCGAGGGCCCGTACGCCCACAAGCGGGCCTACGACATGCTCGTCCAGTGCGAGGCGGGCCTGGTCTCGGTGACCGGCACCCCCGAGAGCCCCGTGAAGGCGGGCATCCCGGCCGCCGACATCGCGGCGGCCATGTACGCCTTCTCGGGGGTGCTCGCCGCCCTGTTGCGGCGGGCGACGACGGGGCGCGGCGGGCCGGTGGAGGTCTCCATGCTGGACTCGCTCGCCGAGTGGATGGGGCATCCGTTGCACCACACCGTGCACGGAGGGGAGCAGCCGCCGAGGACCGGTCTCGCGCACGCGGTGATCGTCCCCTACGACGCCTACGCGACGGCCGACGGGGACCGGGTGCTGCTGTCGGTGCAGAACGACCGGGAGTGGCGGCGGCTGGCCCGGGAGGTGTTGGGCCGCCCCGAGCTGGCGGAGGATCCGGCGTACGCGACGAACGCGGCACGCACCCGGGGCCGCGAGGCGACGGACGCGGTGGTGGCGCGGGCGTTGGGGCGGCTCGGCGCGGACGAGGCGGTCGAGCGGTTGGAGGCGGCCGGGATCGCGTGCGCGCGGCTGAACTCGGTGGCGCAGCTCGCCGCGCACCCGCAGTTGGAGGCGCGCGGGCGCTGGCGGACGGTGGATTCGCCGGTGGGGCCGTTGCGGGCGCTGCTCCCGCCGGTCGTGCTGCCGGGCGGTGAGGAGCCGCGGATGGGCGCGGTGCCGGCGCTCGGTGAGCACACCGACGCCCTGCTGCGCTCCCTGGGGATGTCGGGCGCGCGGATCGAGGCACTGCGTCGGGACGGTGTGATCGCCTGAGCCGGGTGGGCGTCGGGGGATCCCGGGACGGGATCCCCACCGGACGCCGGGAAGAGCCGGGAGAAGGGGACACGGGGCCGAAGGACGGGCCTGGGGCGACCGGGGACCGGCCGCGACGGGTCGGTTACGAGCGGCGGCTGCCGAAGAGCGTGCGCCGCAGCCTGCGCAACGGGGCGAAGAGCGCGACGCGCGCGCTCCGGCTCCGCTGGACGTGCGTGTGGTCGCGGGAGGTGAGCTCACGCATCAGCAGGGTCGCCTCGGCGACCTCGTGGCGCGGGACGGCGGGACCGCCCAGCACGGCGAGGTGGCGGTCGAGGCGCGAGCTGGTCGCGCTGCTGCCGCAGGTGATGGCAGGCACGCGGGGCGGCCTGCTGCGCATTGTTATCTGTTCCATGTCTCTCCCCACCCGTACGAGGGCACCCGGCCCGGGCAGGGTAACCCTATCGCCCCCGCGTCACACTCGGGTATCCCGGTGGTGTGAATTACCCCTGTAGTTACGGGTAGTTGACGATTACTCACTGGAGTCGACCGTCACTCTCCGCATCATTTCGGCGACTTGGGGGGTCGCTCGGGCGCGTTCCGGAGAGTGTCGTCACGACGGGGGCCGACCGGCGCGCTCTGCGCTAACTTGGAGTGATCGCCCGGTGACGCTTGGGGGTTCGCGTGAACGGATTCGAGGGCGCGGACGCCGCGCGTGTCGTGGCCGGCCGGTACAGGCTGCTGGGTCCGCTGGGGCGGGGCGGCATGGGGGTGGTGTGGCGGGCCCGGGACGAGGTGCTGGGTCGGGAGGTCGCCGTCAAGGAGGTCCGGGCGCCCGCCGGGCTGGACGCGGCCGGGGTGGAGCGCACCTACCGTCGGCTGGAGCGCGAGGCGTGGGCGGCGGCCCGGGTCTCCCACCGGGGCGTGGTCACGGTCTACGACGTGGCGAGCGAGGACGGCCGGCCCTGGATCGTGATGGAGCTGGTGCGCGGGCTCTCCCTGGCGGAGGTGCTGGAGGCCGAGGGGCCGATGGACCCGCGGCGGGCCGCGCACACCGGGGAGCAGGTGCTCGCCGCGCTGCGCTCCGCGCACGGGTCGGGCGTGCTGCACCGGGACGTGAAGCCCGCGAACGTCCTGGTCGCCAACGACGGGCGGGTGGTGCTGGGCGACTTCGGGATCGCCGGCCTGGCGGGCTCCTCCCCGCTCACGATGACCGGGGAGTTGCTCGGATCCCCCGAGTTCATGGCTCCGGAGCGGGCGTTGGGGCGCGATCCGGGGCCGGAGTCGGACCTGTGGTCGCTCGGGGTGACCCTGTACGCGGCCGTCGAGGGGTTCTCGCCGTTCCGGCGGGACACGCCGCTCGCCACCCTGCGGGCGGTCGTGGAGGGGGAGTTGCCGCCGCCGCGCCGTGCCGGAGCGCTGGCGCCGGTGCTGGAGGGGCTGCTGCGCAAGGACCCCGGGGCCCGGCTCGACGCGGCGGAGGCCTCCCGGATGCTGCGCGTCGTCGGCGCCGGCGGGGCCGTACGGGATGCGGGCGGCCCCGTGTCGGGGCCCACCGTGCCCCTGGCGCACGGGCCGGGCGCGGGCGGGGCGGGTGCGGCGGGCGCGGGTGCGGGCACGGGTGCGGGTGCGGCGACGGCCGCGGGGGGTCCGTACGGCGCCCCGACCGTGCCGGTTCCCGCCTCCGGGCCGGGACTCGCGGAAGGGGAGCGGCAGGGGGCGGCCGGGTGGGTGCTGACCGTCGGGATCGTGGTGCTGCTGGTGGCGGTGGTCCTGCTGGGCTGGCTGTTGCTGCGGGACACCCCCGGCGACACGGACGACCGGGGCGGCACGGGCCCGTCGCCGTCGGCCCCGGCGCCTCCCCCGGCCGCCTCCCCGCCCGCTTCGGGATCGTCCCCGTCGGCCTCGTCGTCCGCTTCGGCCTCGCCTTCGGGACCCGCGCCGAGGGCATACGCGTACGCCTACGCCCTGCGCCGGTCCTACGACGGCGCCTGCCCCGCGCCCGAGGCCTCCTCGCCGGCCTTCGCCGGGACGGTGGAGGTGGACCGTACGCCCGCCGTGGTGGAGTACCGCTGGATCACGCGCACGGCGTCGACCTCGGACGCGCGGACGCCCTGGCAGAGCCTCACGTACGAGGCGGACGGGCCGAGGAGCCGTCAGGTCGCGCACACCGAACCGGGCGCCCGGGCGGGCGGGACGCTGCGGGACGCGGTCCGGCTGGAGGTGCGCTCGCCGGCGGGGGTCGCCTCGCCGTGGCTGGAGTTCACGATGACCTGCCGGGAGGAGACCCCGACGCCCGGGACGCCCTCCCCCGGTTCCACCGGCTCCCCCGGCCCCTCGCCCGGCACCACGGGGCCCTCGGGACCGATCGAGCCGGTGGACGTGACGTCCGGGCCCCCGTCCGCCGCGACCGCGCCCTGAGGCGCCGCGACGGACGGGTGGCGCGGGCGCGCGCGGCCCGGCCGCCTCACCGCTTGCCTACTTGCCTACTTGCCTACTTGAGGACGGCCTGCGTCTTGGAGTTGAGCACCGGCAGGTAGCCGCCGGACTGGCCGGCGGCGGTGGGGTGGTAGGACTCGCCGATGTTGCCCCAGTTGACGCTGTGCAGCCACGCGTTGCCCGAGCAGATCTCGTGCCCGGTGAAGGTGCCGACCACGGAGGCGAAGGTGAAGCCGTGGGCGCCGGCGCGTTGCGCGACGGCGGCGTTGAGGTGGTCGGCCGCGCCGTTGATGGCCGAGCGTTCACCCTCGCTCAGGCCGGCGACGCAGTTCCCGCCCAGCTTGTAGAAGCGGGGGTAGCCGAGGACGACGACCTTGGCGCCGGGCGCCCGGCTGCGGATGGCGCTGTAGACCTGGTCGAGCTTGCCGGGGAGGGTGGAGTCGACGTACGCCTTGGCCTGGTTGACGCGGTTGACGCAGGTGGATTCGGACTGGAGCACACAGGTCGTCATGACGTCGGAGAATCCGGCGTCGTTGCCGCCGATGGTGATGCTGACGAGGTCGGTGCCGCTGTTGAGGGGGGCGAGCTGGCCCGACAGGACGTCGCCCGTGCGGGCGCCCGAGCAGGCGGTGAAGGCGAAGGACTGCGGGGCGTGGGCCGCGGCCCACAGGGCGGGGTAGGCGCGGGAGGTGCGCTTGCAGTCGCCGCTCCCGCCGTCGTAGGCGCCGGCGCCGAGGCCGGAGGAGTACGAGTCGCCGAGGGCGACGTAGCCGAAGTCCGCCTGGGCGGCGGAGGCCTGGCCGGCGCCCAGGAGGGCGGCGCCCGCGGCGAGGGCCAGGGTGGTGGCGAGGGAGGTGAGCGAGGCGAGGCGCGAGGGTTTCCGACTCATGGGGTGCGGCTCCTTGTGGGGGGTTACTCCTGAGTCCGTGGTACAAGCAGCCGGGCTTGGCTGGAAGTGTCCATGCCAAGAATGTTCGGGGTGGGGATACCGGCCAAATCTTCACTCCCGCTGTGTTTGAAGAGGGAATTCGGACACTCGATCCGGCGAAACACAGGTGCGGGAGGCCGGTTCGTGCCGGATCATGGGCGCCATGCCAGCAGACCCGCAGGAAGCGCTGCCGATCCGGCTGAACGTCGACGACAGCGACTCACCGTCGGACGTCGTCGACGCCTTGTTCCTCGGACGCTTCGCGTCCGGGGAACAGCCGTACTCCCAGAGCGTGACGATCGAACGGGTGAAGGCCGAGGCGACCCTGCTGCCGCCCGCCGCGCAGGTGCTCCGCTCGGCCCGGGACACCGACCGCAGCGCCACCCTCGCCGAGGGCCCCGACTGGACCCTGCTCGTCTCCCGTTGGAGCCGCGGCGCCGACGTGACCGTCACCGCCGTCAGCGACGAGGTGGCCGCACGGGTGCTCCACGCGGCGACCGAAGGGGCCGAGGACGAACCCGAACCCCAGCCCGACAACGTCACGATGGGCTTCTGGTACGTCTCCCCGCGCCGCGGCCCCCACCGCACGACCCGGCAGATCTCGGCCGGCACCTGGGCGGAGGTGCGGCCCAACTACACCGCGCCCGTGGCGACGGCGATGGACCGGCTGATGAAGGTCACCCCGGACGACATCGCCGGCCGGCTGCTCCTGCTGCACGGCCCGCCGGGCACCGGCAAGACCTCCGCGCTGCGCACGCTGGCCCGGTCCTGGCGGGACTGGTGCCAGGTGGACTGCGTCCTGGACCCGGAGCGGCTGTTCAACGACGTCGGCTACCTCATGGACATCGCGATCGGCGAGGACGAGGGCACCGCCAAGGGGCGCTGGCGGCTGCTGCTCCTGGAGGACTGCGACGAGCTGATCCGCGGCGAGGCCCGGCACACCGCCGGCCAGGCGCTGTCCCGGCTGCTGAACCTGACGGACGGCCTGCTGGGCCAGGGCCGCAACGTCCTCGTCGGCGTCACCACCAACGAGGACCTGGAACGGCTCCACCCGGCCGTGGTGCGGCCGGGGCGCTGCCTGGCCCGCATCGAGGTCGGCCGGCTGACCCACCGGGAGGCGGTGGACTGGCTCGGCACCGACGAGGGGATCTCCCGCGAGGGAGCGACCCTGGCCGAACTGTTCGCCCTGCGCCGGGGCACCGGCCCGGCGGCGGTACTGCCCGCGCAACCCACCTCGGAGGCCGGACTCTACCTCTGAGGCCGCCACGCGGGCCCGGTGTGCGGGCCCGGCTGCGGCCGCCCGGTGTGCGGGCTCGGCGACGCCCGGTCGCGCGGGCTCGGCTGCGGCCGCCCGGTGCGCGGGCTCGGCGCCGCCAGGGGCTACCGGCCGTAGCGGGCCCGCAGTGCCGCGTCGGCCGCCGCCAGGGCCTCCTCCCGCGTCAGGCCCAGCCGGTGCGCCCGTTCCGCATACGCCTGGGCGGCGGAGGCCGCCTCCCGCGAGGAGCCCTCTCCCGCCGCGACGAAGGTGCCGTTGCGCCCCCGCGTCTCGACGACCCCGTCCTCCTCCAACGCGCGGTAGGCCTTGGCGACCGTGTTCGCGGCCAACCCCAGCTCCTGCGCCAGCCCGCGCACCGTGGGCAGTTTGAAGCCGGCGGGGAGCCGGCCCGAACGGGCGCGGTCCGCGATCTGCGCGCGCAGCTGCTCGTACGGGGCCGGGGAGCCGGCCGAGTCGTCGATGCGGATCTTCAGCGGTGTCGTGGTCGAGGTCACGGGGCCGATTCTCCCCCACGGGCCGCGGGGGCCGGCGTAATTGGGAGGCGCGGGCCACGGGCCCGCCCGTACCGTCCGGTTCATGACCGTTCTGATCCGTGAGCCGCGCCCCGAGGACCCCGCCGACGTGGAGGCCGTCGTCCGGGTGCGGCGGGCCGCGATCCCCTTCCTCGTCACCACCCCCGCCGGGATCACCCACGAACTGTCCGCCGCCTCGCCCGCCGAGCGGCACCGGCTGCTGCTCGCCGAGACGCCCGAGGGCGTCGTCGTCGGCACGGCCGAGGCGGGCCTCGTCCTCGACACCCCGGAGCCGGGTCACTCGTACCTCAACGTGCACGTCGACCCCGCGCACCGGGGCCTCGGCGCCGGCGGCGCGCTGCTGCGCGCCGCCGAGGAGCACCTCGCGGCGGCCGGCGCGGTGGACGCGTACGCCTGGGTGCTGGACGAGCCGGAGAGCCGGGCCTTCGCCGAGCGGCGCGGCTACCGGACCGGCCGCTCGGCGCACTTCCTGCGCCTGGACCTGGCGGCCGCCGCCCTGCCCGAACTGCCGGCGCCCCTGCCCGCCGGGGTCGAACTGCGCCCGGGTTCCGCCTTCGCCGCCGATCCCCGGCCGCTGTACGAGGCCGACGCGGCGGTGTCACGGGACGAGCCGGGTGACCTGCCGGTGGAACTGGACGACTACGAGGACTGGTTGGAGGAGGTCTGGCGGGATCCGACGCTGGACCACGAGCTGACCACGGTGGCCCTGGTCGACGGGGTCGTGGCGGCCTTCTCCGCCGCGCGCACGGACGGCGCGGGCCGCTACTCCTCCGCCATGACCGGCACGCTGCGGGCCTTCCGGGGGCGCGGGCTGGCCAAGCTGGCCAAGACCGACTCCCTGCGCCGGGCCCGCGCGGCCGGCTACGGGCTCGCCTTCACCGGCAACGACACGGGCAACGCGCCGATGCTCGCGGTCAACGAATGGTTCGGATACGAGATCTGCGCGACCGAGACGCGCCACATGAAGAAGCTGGGAGCGAAGAAGTGACCACACCCTGGACCGTCACCCTCACCAAGGCCGGCCGCACCAAGATCAGCTATCCGGCGGTCGGGGTGGCCGACGACGGGGACCGGATCTCCGTGCGCGCGCCCTGGGCCGCCGAGGGCGTACGGGACTTCGGCTTCGTCCGCTTCGAGCCGGGCGACGTGTTCGTGGAGCACTACTGGCGCACCCGCTGGTACGCGATCAAGGAGGTGTGGAGCGGCGCGGGCGTCCTGAAGGGCTGGTACTGCGACATCACGCGGCCGGTGGTGGTGCGGTCGGGCCGGATCGTGGTGGAGGACCTGGACCTGGACCTGTGGGTGTCGGCGGACGGCGAATCGATCCTGCGGCTGGACGAGGACGAGTTCGAGGCGAGCGGCCTCAAGGCGAGCGACCCGGAGGCCGCCGCCCAGGCCATCCGCGCCCTCGACGCCCTGGACGACCAGGCCCACACCCCGACCGGCCTGCACCCCCTGCTCACCTGACACGACACCGCCCCGCGGGCGCCGGCCGCCCACGGTCACTCCGTGTGGATGTCCTTCCGGCGGTCGGGGCGCGTCCGAAGCCAGTACGAGCGGGCCGCGATGGTCAGGGCGATGCCGTAGACGGCGAAGGCGATCATGCCGATCCAGCCGACCAGCAGCGCGTCGCCCGAGGAGTGGAAGTCGCCGCGCCTCATCGTCACCGCGCCGGTCGTGGCCAGGGTCAGGTACCCGACTCCCGCAACGCCGTACGGGGCGAGCGTGGCGGCGCCGAGCAGAGCCGGGGCGAGCGGGAGCCCGCGCGGCACCCGTCGGCCGCGCAGGAACGGCGTCCAGCGCGGGAAGACCTGCCCCCACGGGCGGACCAGGCCCCAGACCAGGAAGACACCGAGCGCGGCCAGCAGCGCGGTGGGATCCAGGCCCCAGGACTCCAGGGTGAGGAAGACCCCCGAGGCGCCGTTTCGCTCCGAGACCGCGAGCATCTCCTCACCGGTGATCCCCGCGAACGTGCCGCCGGACGCCCAGACCAGCTTCATCGCCGCGTACGGGACGAACGCCAGCGTCCCGGCGCAGGCGGCGAGTTGGACGAGTCGCGGCGCGGCGGACGGCGCTCGCGCACCGGTGCCGGCGGGCAGGCGGTCGGACCGGGCCGTGGCCGCGAGCAGGACCGCCCCGACCGCCGCCAGGGCCTTGTTCGCGGCGGAGGCACGGCTGTCCACTCCCTGACCGAGCATCAGCGTGATCACATCCATCAGCAGGCTGAACGCGGCGACCCCGGCCAGGACGCAGACCGCCCAGAGCAGAACACGCAGCGCCGGCCGCAGCCCGTAGTGCTCCACCGCTCCACCGACCAATGCCGCCAGCACACCCACCACCACGACCGCCCAACCCAGCCCGGAAGCCCCTGAGCCACCGCCGTGGTAGAGCAAGGAGGTCCCGCTCAGCGCGCACGCCAGGCCGAAGGAGGCGTACAACACCCCCCACAGCACCGTCGCCCGGGCCACCCAGCGAGGCCATCGCCGCCACCAGGCCCTCCCGAGCACCTTGATCGTCCGTTCCACAGTGGTCATGCCCTGAACGTCGCATCGACCACGTCGGGGCCGCGTCGGCCGCCTGAACGATCCACCTCCCCCAGCCGGGTGAGCGCCTTCTAAGCCCGAGGTATGCCCCACGGAGCCTGACGTCCCGACCTGGCCGTACGGAGGGAACCCGGACTGACCGCTGTCCCTTCACGGGGTTCACCCCCGTCGGGACCATCCCCGCGGGTGCGGGGAGCGGACTTTCTGAGCTGGAACCCTATCCAGGTTGCCAGGCTCCCTAGCCCAACTTCGCCGAAACGGACGAAAGGCCCATAATTACAGGGTCGATGTAACCCTCGAAGGCGAACGGTCCTGCCATCCAAGCCGGTCCCACTGGGGAGCCAAAACGGGGAGCCAACCGAGGCGAACCGGGGTGGACTTGCACGGATTGCAGGGGACTTCCGGAGTGGCGCGACCCCTGCGTTCAGGGGCTTCGGGCCCCTGCTTCCTGAGGTGTCGCTTACCCCTTCCTTAAAGGGACCCTAAGGATCCGCTCAGGGGGGTCGAAGGCGGGGGAACTGCGGTTCGGGGCGGTTAGTTTGGCGGGGCCAGGGAGGCCGGTGGCGGCGTCGGACACCCCGTCGGGGACGGCGCCGCGCGGCCCGGAGTCTGGCACGCCCCTGCCCCGTGCTCGAAGGAGATCCACCCATGCCCGTACGCCGCCGCACGGCCACCCGTATCGCCGCCGTCGGACTGGCCCCGCTCGCGGTGGCCGCGTACGCCGCCGTGCCCGCGGCCGCCCACGGTTCGATGACGGACCCGGTCAGTCGGGTGGCGGCCTGCTACGCGGAGGGCCCGGAGTCGCCGAAGTCGGCGGCGTGCAAGGCGGCCGTCGCCGCGAGCGGGGCGCAGGCGTTCTACGACTGGAACGCGGTGAACATCGCCAACGCCGCCGGCAAGAGCAGGTCCCTGATCCCGGACGGGCAGCTGTGCTCGGCGGGCAACAGCAAGTACAAGGGGCTGGACCTGCCCCGTACCGACTGGCCCGCGAGCCCGATGACGGCCGGCGCGCACACCTTCCGCTACAAGGGGACCGCCCCGCACAAGGGTTCCTTCGAGCTGTACGTGACGAAGGACGGCTACGACCCGTCGAAGCCGCTGAAGTGGTCGGACCTGGAGCCGGCGCCGTTCGCGAAGGTCACCGACCCCGGGATGCAGGCCGGTGACTACGTCTTCGGCGGGACCGTGCCGAAGAAGAGCGGCCGTCACCTGATCTACAGCGTCTGGCAGCGCTCGGACAGCCCGGAGGCCTTCTACACCTGCTCGGACGTGGTCTTCGGGAAGGACGGCGGCGGGACCGGAGCGGGAACCGGGACCGGGACCACCGCCAAGCCGAGTGCCGCCCCGAGCACCGCCCCCGGGCGGCCGAGCACCGCGCCGAGCGGCGGGCCCACCGCCAAGGCGCCGACGGACGAGCAGATCGCCGACGGCGCCGGCAAGTCCTCGGTGGAGCACAACGGCCACGGGGACGACGACCCGAAGACGAACGGCTCGGCGGCCGGGACCCCGATCGCCGCCCCGGCGGCTCCGGGCTCCGCCGGCTCCTCCGGCTCCTCCCCGTCCCCGGCGGGGGCCAAGGGCGACAACCTGGCGGAGACCGGTGGCAGCGGCGCCACCCCGATGATCGCGATCGCCGGGGCCGGGGCCCTGGCCGCCGGTGCGGCCGTGCTGTTCGCGATGGCCCGCCGCCGGGCGACGGCGGGCCGACACGGCCGCTGACACGAGACCGGACACCGGGCCGGTCGTGCCCCCGACCGGTCTCCCCCCTCCGGTGTCCCGGACGGACGGACCGCCCGCGCGTCAGTCGAAGACCGACGCGCAGGTGGTCCGTTCCGCGCGTGCGGGGTCGAGGGCGTTGAGGGCCTCGTGCCAGGCGATCCGGTCGGTCAGGCCGATGGTGACGTGTTCGGAGAGGTCCAGCACGCACAGGTCCTGGAGCAGGACGTTGCGTACGTTCGGTCCGTCGAGGAACTGGCTGCGGTACGGGGTGACCACCTCGTCGTAGCGGGTGGCGATCACCGTGTACTTCACGCCGGGGACGGTGTCGCCGCCCTCGTTCAGCTTGGTCTGGAAGGGGGATCCGGCGATCTGGTCGGCGAGGCCGGGGGTGGCGGTGCTGATCAGGTCCTCGGCTCCGGGGAAGTAGGGGAGCAGCTTGGTGAGGCCGAGCAGGGTGGTGCCGTGGTTGTCGGGGGCGAGGCCGACGAGGGCGTTGACCTTGTCCGCGCCGCCGAGGAACTTGAGGTAGTAGCGCGGCATCATGCCGCCCTGGGAGTGGCCGACGATGTCGACCTTCGGGGTGCCGGTGGCGGTCCGCACCTTGTCGACGAAGGCGGCGAGCTGGCCGGCGGACTTGTCGATGGGTCCGAGGCCGTGGAAGAAGGGGACTCCGGGCAGTTGCCCGTAGTCGAGGGAGTAGACGCAGAAGCCGCGGTTGACGAGGTAGGGGGCGAAGCCCAGCCAGTTGTCGACGGAGTTGCCGAAGGTTCCGTGGACGAGGACGACGGGCCGCGGGTGCGCGGCGGACGGCTTGCAGGACCAGTCGTTCCAGCCCCTGCTGGGCGCCGAGGCGGCCTGGGCGGCGCCGGTGGGGGCCATGACGGCCGCCGCGGCGAGGGTGAGGACGACCAGCGGGCGGAGCAGGCGTCTCCAGGGCAGCATCGTGTGATCTCCTTGCGGGTCAAGGGGAAAGACGTGGGGGTTTCATCCCGTGATCCGGATCACAAGGGGTGCCGCTGCGGCTAAATTACGGGCGAGTAGCAAGAGTTGGGAAGTTACGCGGCGGTAAAAAATCGTGTGTCGAGTCCGCGCCCAGCGGCCCTCCGCCCGATGTCGACGCCCGCCCGAGCCGACACCCGACCCGACGCCCGATCCGATGTGAGGTGAACGGCTGTGCAGAGCAACCCCGGGGCCGGTACCGCCCTGGCCACCCCGTCCGCCCTCGCGGCCGATCCGCTGGTCGCCGCCGTCACCCGGACGGCGGTGGAGGTCCTGCGGCCGGTCGCGGAGCACACCGCGCGGGCGGGTGTGCCCGCCTCCCACCTGGACGCGCTGGCGGCGTGCGGCGCGTACGGCCTGACCGGCTACGAGCCCGCCGCGGACAGCGGACTCACGCCGCGTCAGGTGTCGCGCGAGGTGCACGAGGTGCTCGCGGCGGTGGACCCGTCGACCTGGTTCGTGTGGACCCAGCACGTGCCGCTCGCCAAGGGGCTGCTGCTGGCCGCCGGCCCGGAGGGGGAACGGCTGCGCGGGACCTGGCTGCCGGCCCTGGAACGCGGGGAGTTGCGGCCCACGGCCGGCTTCGCGTTCCTTCGGCATCCGCGACCGCCGGTGACGGCGGAGCGGGTGCCCGGCGGGTGGCGGATCGCGGGACGGGTGCCGTGGGTGACGGGGTGGGGCCTGGCGGACAGCCTGTTCGTGGGGGCCGTCACCACCGAGGACGAGGTGGTGTTCGCCCTCGTCGACTGCGGACCGGGCAAGGGGGTGGAGGCCGTCGCGGGGGCCCCGCTGTGGGCGATGGACGGTACGCACACGGCCGCCGTGGAGCTGCGCGACGTGCGCGTACCGGACGCGCGGGTGTGGGGGCGCCGGCCGCGCGCCGACTGGATCCGGGCCTACGACGAGGAGAACGCGGACGCCCAGCCGGCCGTCTTCGGCCAGCTCCGGGCCACCGCCGACCACCTGCTCCAGTCGACGGAGTACGAGGAGCTCGGCCTGCGGGTCGCCCGCCGGGCCGCCGCGCTGCGCGCCGAGGCCTACGGGTTGCGCGACGGGCTCCCGCCGGGCGAGGGCGCCGGGGAGCGCCTGCGGTTGCGGGCGGCGGCGCTGGACCTGGCCGTCCGGGCGGCCGCGACCTGCGTGGCGGTGGCGGGTGGTCGGGCCGTCCAGTACGGGCACCCGGCGGGCCGGCTCGCGCGCGAGGCCCAGTTCCACCTGATCCAGGCGCAGACGGGCGCCCTGCGCGCCGAGACGGCCCGCCGCCTCCTGGCCGACCTGGAGGACTGAGGACCGAGGCCCGAGAACCGAGGCCCCGCTCCCCCGGCGCCCGGCCCCGCTTCAGGCGAGGACGGGGCTCCGGCGCGGGAACGTCGCCGCGGGGCGGACGGTGCCCGGGCCGAAGCGGGCGTTGGCCCGGTCGACGGCGGCCTCGACGGTGAGGCGGGACTCGCGGACGGCGTCGAGGGTGAGCTGTCGGGTGACGGGGCCGGCGCCGGTGAGGTCCTCGGCGCGCAGGACCATCCCGGTCAGCCGGGCCCGTTGGAGGCCGGCGGCGTCCATGAGGCGGTAGGCGAGGGTGCGGAGATCCTCGTCGTGGGCGGAGGGTTCGAGGAGGCGTCGGGTCTTCTCCCAGCGGGTGCCGTCCGCGAAGCGGAGGGTCAGGGTCAGGGCCCGGGCGGCCTGTCGACGGCCGCGTAGTTCGGTGCCGAGGCGCACGACGAGGGTGAGCAGGGCGGCCCGGGCGTGGGGGCCGTCGAGCTCCTGGCGGTCGAAGCGGGTGCGGGCCGTGGCGGAGGCGGGCAGGTCGCGGGGGGTGACGGGCCGGGGGTCGACGCCGCGGGCGCGTTCGACGGCGAGCCGGCCGGCGCGCGTGCCGAGGATCCGTTCGACGACCCCGGCCGGGACCGCGGTGAGGGCTCCGACGGTGTGGAGCCCGTAGCCGCGCAGGGCCTTCGCCTGCCGGTCGCCGAGGCCGTGGAGGGCCTCGACGGGCAGGGGGGCGAGGAAGGCGGGCACGGCGTCGTCGGGGACGGCGAGGATCCCGCCGGGTTCGGGGACCCGGTCGGAGGCCGTGGCCGCCACGGACCGGGTGCCGGCGACGCCGATGCGGACGTCGGTGCCGAGCCGGGCGACGGTGCGCAGTCGTACGAGTTCGGCGATGCGGGCCGGGTCCGCGCCGAAGTACCGCTGGGCGCCGCGGACCTGGACCAGGGCGGCGCGCGGTGGCAGGGCCTGGACCAGGGGGGAGAACTCGCGGAGCAGTGCGAGGACCTCGCGGTAGCCCTCTTCGGTCAGGACGGCGGCGCAGCGGACGTGCAGGATCGCGGTCATCCGGCGCTCCCGGGGCTGGAGTGCCAGAGCTTGCGGCCGGTCGCGGCGCGGTCGCCGGGCGGCTGGAGGTCGGCCCACGGGTTCATCTCGTAGCCGGTCGGGAGGTGGATGCGGCGGCCGGTGTCGCCGGAGGCGTCCCGGGTGCGGCCGGGGTGTCCGTGGGGCGCGGGGGGTTCGGCGAGGCGGGCGGTGACGGCTTCGAGGCCGCCGCGGGTGCGCAGTTCGGCGAGTTCGGCGAGGTTCCAGGCGGCGGCTCCGACGATGCTGAGGCTCTGCGGGCCGCGCCGCTGGACGACTCCCCGTACGAGCAGCAGGAAGGAGTGGAAGACGGTGTGCGCGCAGGCCTCCTGGCTGTCGTCGAAGAAGGCCAGGTCGACCAGGCCGGTGCCGTCGTCGAGGGTGGTGAAGATGACGCGGCGGCCGGAGCGGATCGGCGGGGTCTGGGTGGCGGCCTTGGCGCCGGCGACGAGGACGGTCCGGCCGTGCGCGGTGTCGCGCAGTCGGTGGGCCGGGGTGACGCCGAGTTCGGCGAGGAAGGCGTGGTGGTCGCCCATCAGGTGGCGGGAGGCGTCCATGCCGAGGACCCCGAGTTCGGCGCTGAGCCGTTCGGCCTCGGTGAGGTCGGGCAGGCCCACGGGGGCGGTGGAGCGGCCCCCGTCGAGGGGGAGCTGGGTCGCGCCCCGACCGGCGGTGCCGTGCCCGGCGGCGCCCCGGCCGCCGGTGGTGCCACGGCCGCCGGCGGCGCGCCGGTCGCCGTGCAGCTCGCTCAGGTGCAGCAGCAGGTCGCGGCGGTTGGCGCCGAAGGCGTCGAGGGCCCCGACCTGGGCGAGGCGTTCGGCGACGGGGCGGCCGGGGTGGGCGCGTTCCCAGAAGTCGCGCAGGGAGGCGTAGGGGCGACCGGTCTCGACGCGCAGGGCTTCGGCCTCGCCGATGCCGTGGACGTCGACGAGCCCGAGGCGCAGGCCCCAGCGCTCCGGCGGACCGGACACCAGTTCGATGCGGTGGGCGACCGCCGAGTGGTTCACGTCCAGCGGCAGCACCGGTACGCCGCGCCGGCGGGCGTCCGCCAGCAGCAGCCGCTTGGGGTACATGCCGGGGTCGTGGGTGAGCAGTCCGGCGTAGAAGGCGGCCGGGTGGTGGGCCTTGAGCCAGGCCGACTGGTAGGTGGGGACGGCGAAGGCCACGGCGTGCGCCTTGCAGAAGCCGTAGCTGCCGAAGGCCTCGACGATCTCCCAGGTACGGGCGACGACCTCGGGGGCGTACCCCTTCGCGCGGGCGGCGGCGGCGAACCAGGCCTTGATCCGCCCCTGCGACGGCGGGTCGGACAGGCCGCGCCGGACCCGGTCGGCCTCGTCGCGCCCGCAGCCGGTCATGACGTGCACGATCTCGATGATCTGTTCGTGGAAGACGACCACCCCGTGGGTCTCGCGCAGCGCGTCGGCCAGGTCGGGGTGCGGGAAGCGTACGGGGGCGCGGCCGTGCCGGGCCTCGATGAAGGGGCGCACCATGTCGGCGGCGACCGGGCCGGGGCGGAAGAGGGAGATGTCGACGACGAGGTCGTGGAAGGTGCTCGGCAGGAGGCGGCCGATGAGGTCGCGCTGGCCCGGGGACTCGATCTGGAAGCAGCCCAGCGTCTCGGCGGAGCGGATCAGCTCGTACGTGGGTGCGTCGCCGGGCGGGACCTGCGCCGGGTCGTCGAGGTCGAGTTCCCGGCCGTCGGCGCGGCGCAGTTCGGCGACGGCGTGGGCCATCGCGGACTGCATCCGCACGCCCAGCACGTCGAGTTTGAGCAGCCCGAGGTCCTCCACGTCGTCCTTGTCGAACTGGGACATGGGCAGCCCCTCGCCGCTGGTGGGCACCACCGGGGTGCGGGCGAGCAGCGAGGCGTCGGAGAGCAGCACCCCGCACGGGTGCATGGCGACCCCGCGCGGCAGGGCGTCCAGGGCCTCGACGAGGTCCCACATCCGTGCGTACGCCTCCCCGCGCTCCCCCGCCTGTTCCTCGCGGAGCCCGCGCAGTTCGGGCAGTTCTGCCAGGGCGGCGCGGACGTCGCGGGCGCGGATGTGCGGGAAGGACTTGGCGAGGCGGTCGACGACGGCGGGGTCCATGGACAGGGCGGCGCCGACGTCGCGGACGGCGTGGCGGACGCGGTAGGTCTCGGGCATGGAGACGGTGGCGACGCGTTCGGCGCCGAAGCGGTCGAGGACGCGGCGGTAGACCTCCAGGCGGCGGGCGGATTCCACGTCGATGTCGATGTCGGGCAGGACGCGGCGGCGGCGGGACAGGAAGCGTTCCATCAGCAGGCCGTTGGCGACGGGGTCGGCGTGGGCGATGCCGAGGAGGTGGTTGACGAGGGAGCCCGCGCCGGAGCCCCGGGCGGCCACCCGGATGCCCATCTCGCGCACGTCGTCGACGACCCGGGCGACCGTCAGGAAGTAGGAGGCGTAGCCGTGGAAGGCGATGACGTCGAGTTCCTCGTGCAGCCGGTCCCAGTACGCGCGGTCGTGGGCGTGGCCGCGCAGCACCATGCCGGCCGCGGCGCGGGAGGCGAGGACCCGCTGGGCGGTGCGCCGTTCGGCGCCGACGAGGCGGGCCTCGGGGAAGTGCACGGAGCCGATGCCGAGGTCGTCCTCGGGGTCGACGCGGCAGGCCTCGGCGGTCTCGCGGGTACGGGCGAGCAGCCGGCGGGCGTCGGCGGGGCGAAGCCCTGCGGCCTCGGTGATCCGTTCGGCGGCCCGGGCCATGGCGGTGGGGTCCTTGAGCCAGCGTTCGCCGCCGTCGAGGGGCCCCCTGGGGTCCACGGGGACCAGGCGCCGGGCCGAGTCGAGGACGTCGGCGACGGGGCCCTGGCCGGGGTCGGCGTAGCGGACGGCGTTGGTGAGGACGGCCGCGACGCCCTGCTCGGCGGCGAAGCCGACGGTACGGGCGGCCAGCCGCAGGGAGCCGGGTCCGGTGCCGGGGCGGCCGTGGTGGACGGCTTCGAGGCGCAGGGCGTCGCCGTAGGCCTCCCGCCAGGGCGCGAGGAGCCGGGCGGCCCGGTCGGGGCGGCCGGCGGCGAGGGCGCGGCCGACCTCGGAGGCGGGTCCGAGCAGGACGAACACGCCGTCGCCGCCCAGGGCCTCGCGGGGCAGCAGCGGCGGGCGCCGGGAGGGGAGGCCGAGAGCGGGGGCGGCGGGGTCGAAAGCGGCAGGGTCGAAAGCGGCGGGGGCAAGGGCACCGGGGCCGAGCGCGCCGGGGCCGAGGGCGGGCGCCGGGGCCGGGCGCGGGTCCCCGGCGGCGGGGGCGGTCGCGGCGGAACCCGCGCCCGGTCCGGCCCCCCGGCCGGACCGGGCGTGGGCGGCGGTGACCAGCCGGCACAGCCGCGCCCAGCCGGTGGCGCCGTCCCGGGCCAGGAACAGGGCCCGGGGGGCGGACTCGTCGACGAAGGCCCCGCCCTTGACGGGGACCCGGCGCCGGTACGAGACCTCCCCGGCCGCCCCGCGCGGCGCGGGGGACGGCTCCCCCGGCCCGGCGGGGGCCACGGCCAGGTCCACGCCGAACAGGGGGCGGATCCCGGCCTCGGCGGCGGCCTTCGCGAAGCGCACCGCTCCCGCGAGGGTGTCGCGGTCGGTCAGGGCGAGCGCGTCCATGTCCCTTTCGGCGGCGCGTTGCGCCAGCCGCTCCGGGTGCGAGGCCCCGTACCGCACGGAGAACCCCGAAACGGTGTGCAGATGCGTAAAACCAGGCACCCGCGGCCTCCTGCTTCGCTCGATCATCACCTCCCCCGTCTCCACCATAGAGCAATTCGAATATCCGTGCGAAACATGTGTTCGATCATCCATTCGGCGCTCCCCTGCTGCGCCCGCCCCCCTCCGCCCGGAGCGTGGGGGCATGACCCAGCCCACCCAGAACCCCGAGGCCGGCCCGGAGGGTCACGGCTTCCTCGCCGAGGTCAAGGACGCCGTGACCCTCCGGGCCGCCCTGCTGGTCCTGGGCGTACTGGCCCTCCAGCTGGCCTTCGTCACCTCCTACATCGGCGCCTTCCACCATCCGAAGCCGCACGAGGTCCCGCTCGCGGTGGCGGCCCCCGTCGCCGGGGTGGCCGAGCAGACGGCGCGGCAGCTCGCGGAGCTGCCCGGCAAGCCCCTGGACCCCAGCACCGTCGCCGACGAGGCCGAGGCCACGCACCGGATCCGCGAGCGGGAGGTGGACGGGGCCCTGATCGTCGACCCGGCCGGGAAGACCGACAGGCTCCTCGTCGCGAGCGGCGGCGGGGCCTCCCTCTCCCAGGCCCTGGAGGAGGTCGTCGGCCGGGCCGAGGTGGCGCGGGGGCGCGCGGTGCGGGTCGTCGACGTGGCCCCCGCCGACCGGGGCGACAGCCGCGGGCTCAGCTCCTTCTACCTGGTCGTCGGCTGGTGCGTGGGCGGCTACCTGTGCGCCGCGATCCTCGCGATCAGCGCCGGCGCCCGGCCCGCGAACTCCGCCCGCGCCGTCGTCCGGCTCGGCGCGCTGCTGCTGTACGCCCTCGTCGCCGGACTGCTCGGCGCAATCATCGCCGGCCCGGTCCTCGGCGCGCTGCCCGGCTCCCTGCCGGCCCTGTGGGGACTCGGCACCCTGGTCGTCTTCGCCGTCGGCGCCGTCACCCTGGCCCTCCAGGGGCTCGCGGGCGTGGTCGGCATCGGCCTGGCGATCCTGCTGATCGTGGTGTTCGGCAACCCGAGCGCGGGCGGCGCCTACGCATACCCTCTGCTGCCGCCGTTCTGGAGCGCCATCGGACCGGCGCTCCCGCCGGGGGCCGGGACGTACGCCGCGCGTTCCATCGCCTACTTCCGGGGCAACGGCGCGGGCGGCCCGATGCTGGTGCTGGCCGCCTGGGCGGTGGTGGGCGCCGCCGTCACCCTCGCCTGCGCCGTGTTCCGGCGCGGCCGGCCGGGGGCCGCGGTGGGCAGCGGCCTCCCCGACGACGCCCCGTCCGTCCCCCGCTTCGCCGCCGAGGGCGCCGAGGGCGGCGAGGGCGGCGGGAGCCGGTGAACACCCCCGCCCTGCGCAACCGGCAGGGGCCCGCCGAACAGGCCGTCTCCGTCAAGCGGATGGAACCGAGCGCCCAGGCCCAGCTGGGCGCCCTCGGCCTGACCGGCTTCATCGTGGTCACCGTCATCGCGACCGGAGTCGACGCGGGGATCCTCCCCGAAAGGCTCGGGCACCCGGTGCTGCCCCTGGTCGGATTCTTCGTCGGCGGTCTCGCCCAACTCCTCGCCGGGCTGTTCCAGGCCCAACGCGGCGACACCTGGCACGCCACCGTCTTCGGCGGCTTCGGACTCTTCTGGATGGCGAAGGCATGCCTCCTCCAGTGGGTGCTGCCGGGCCTGGACGCGGACCTGCGCGGAGAGGTGAGCGCGGTGTTCACCCTGCCCTGGGTGTTCGTGGTGTTCGTCCTGTGGCTCGGCAGCCTGCGCATCCACCTGGTGCTGCTGTCGACCTTCACGTGCGTGCTGGTCGTCTTCGTCGGGATGACGGTCAGCGGGTTCACCGGATCCCAGACGTGGCTGCGGATCACGGGCTGGTCCGGCCTGCTCGCCGCGCTGGGGGCCACGTACCTGCTCGCCGGTCAGATCATGGCGAGCACCTGGGGACGCCAGGTGCTGCCGATGGGCCGCTTCCTCGCCCCCGAGGAACACCCGGAGGCCTGACGCCCCGGCCCGCAACCGACCCCGCCGGCGCCCGCCCTACGCGGTGTGGACCACCTCTCCCGCCACGACCACCGTCTCGGCGACGGTGCCGAGGATCTCCTGCGGCGGGACGCGCAGGATGTCCCGGGACAGGACCACGAAGTCCGCCGCCTTGCCGACCGTGAGGGAACCCCGCTCCCGGTCGAGGAAGTTGGCGCGGGCGGAGCCCATCGTGTAGCCGTACACCGCCGTCTCCACGTCGACCGTCTCCTGCGGCTGCCACGCCGGGCCGCCGTCGAGGGAGCGGCGGGTGACCGCCGTGTAGATGCCGATCATCGGGTCCATCTCGGCGACGTTCCAGTCGCTGGAGAAGGCGAGCGTCGCCCCCGCCTCGTGCAGGCTGCGCATCGGCCACGCCTTGTGCCAGCGCCCCTCCCCCACGTTCTCGGCCCAGTCCTTGCCGGGGCCCGCGATCTCCGGCGCGCAGTGGCGGGGCTGCATGCAGGCGACCACGCCCAGCTCCGCGAAGCGCGGCACGTCCTCGGGGTCGAGGCACTCCACGTGGACGACCTGGTGGCGGGCGTCGCGCGGGCCGTTCAGCGCGCGGGCGTGCGCCACCGCGTCCAGGACGGTACGGATGCCCCGGTCCCCGGTGGCGTGGACGAAGCACTGGAACCCGCGCGCGTCCAGCTTCGCCAACAGGTCCGCGAACTCCTCCGCCGGATAGAAGGTCTCGCCCCGGTGGCGTCCGCAGCCCGTGTACGGCTCCAGCAGGGCGGCGGTACGGGGTTCCACCACGTCGTCGATGTACAGCTTGAGCGGGCCCACGCGCAGCCGGTCGTCGGCGAAGCGGCGTGCCGCGTCGGCGAACTCGTCCAGGTCGGCGTCGTCCGTGCCGCGCGGGTGGAAGAGCGCGGCGACGACGCGGGAGCGCAGCCGGCCCTCGGCGCGGGCCCGTTCGTACAGCTCCAGGTCGTCGAGGGAGTTCTGCGGTTCCACGACGGTGGTGATGCCGAAGCCGATGGCGTCGTCGAGGCTCTTGGCGAGGCGCCCGTACTGCCGGTCGGGCGAGGCCCAGGGCACGCCCAGCTCGCGCAGGGCCCGGTGGCCGGCGCGGGAGAGGCCCTTGACGGCGAAGTCCTTGACGAAGCCGGTCGGCTCTCCGGTCTCCGGGTCCGTGGCGGCGGTGCCGAAGGGGAGGTCGGTGCGGTCGCGGGTGACGCCGAGGCGGCGCATGGCGGCGGTGTTCAGCCAGGCCGTGTGGACGTCGTACGAGAGGACGATCGCCGGCGTGTCCCCGGTGACGGGGTCCAGGTCGGCCGCGCACGGCATCCGCCCGCCGGGCAGGGCCGAGTAGTCGAAGGCCTCGGCCTCGATCCACTCGGCGTCGGGGTGCTCCACGTGCCAGGCCCATATCCGCTCGTGGATGCCCTCCAGGGTGTTCGCCCCGGCCAGCTGCACGCAGTCGGCGTCGGAGCCGAGGCGGACGTGGTTGTGGGCGTCGACGAAGCCGGGCAGGACGAGTCGGCCGCCCGCGTCGAGGCGTTCGGTGTCCGGGCCGGCCCAGGCGTCGGCCTCGGCGTCGGGGCCCACCCAGACGATCAGCCCGTCGCGGACGGCGAGGGCCTGGGCCTCGGGCAGGTCGGGGTCCACGGTGTGGACGCGGGCGCCGGTGAGCAGCAGGTCGGCGGGGAGGGGGTGGTGAGGCATGGGTGGTGCTCCAGGGGTGCCGTGCGGTGTGCGGGGGGGGCGATGCGGTGCGGAGGGGCGGGCGGCGGGGGGGCGGCGCCGGGCGGGCGGCGCCGGGCGGCCCTCAGGCGGCCGGGGCGTAGGCGGGTACGCGGCGGCGGGCGAGGGCCCAGTAGACGAGGCCGGAGACGAGCGCGCCGAGCAGGGTGAGGTCGGCGCCGCCGAGCGGGGCGACGAGCGGCCCGGTCCACAGTTCGGAGTCGCAGGTCAGGGCGGCGAAGGTCATGCCGGCGAGCAGGGCGGCCAGGCCGGCGGGGTGGTAGCCGGAGCGGTACCAGTAGGCGCCGGCGGCGCCCGCGTGCAGGGCGTCGGCGTCGTAGTGGCAGCGCCGCAGCAGCATGTCGGCGAGGAAGACGCCGCCCCAGGGCGCGAACACGATGATCAGGAGGGAGAGGAAGGAGAGCAGGGAGGTGGTGAAGTCCGTCAGGAACAGGGCGGCGAGGGAGCCGACCGCGGTGACGGCGGCGCTGATGACGATGGCCCGGGCGCGGTTCCACGGGATGCCGAGGACCTGGAGGTTCAGGCTGGAGGAGTACAGCGTGATGATCGAGTTGGTGACGGAGCCGCCGAGGACGAGGGCGAGGAACAGCGGCTGGAACCAGCCGGGCAGCAGGCTCTCGGCGCCGGCGACGGCGTCGGTCATGTCGGTCTGGGTGGCGGCGGCGACGCCGGCGACGCCGAGGGCGACGGAGGAGAGGAAGCCGCCGAGGGCGCCGGTCCAGGTGATGGACCTCAGCGTGGTGGTGCGGGGCAGGTAGCGGGTGTAGTCGGCGGGCATGGGCACGTACGAGAACGGCCCGGCGAACATGACCACGAAGGCCAGGCTCCAGCCGGAGAGCCCGGCGGGGGTCGCCGGGGCGGCGGTGTCGGCGCCGGGCAGGACGAACAGGAGCAGGGCGCCGAAGCCGGCGGCGAGGACGTAGGCCATCCAGCGTTCGGCGAACTGCACGGTGGCGTGGCCCCACATGGCGACGGCGAAGGTCAGCGCGAGGGTGAACCCGAGGGCGAGGGCCCGGCCCGTCGTGCCGCCCGGCCCGCCGATCCCGGCGAGGAAGACCTCCAGCGCGAGCGTGCCGACCACGGTGTTGACGATGGTGTAGCCGATGCTCACCACCCAGTTGAGGACACCGGCCGGGAAGTTGCCGCGCACGCCGAAGGCGGCCCGGGAGACGACCAGGGTGGCGGTGCCGGTGCGGATGCCGGCGAGGCCGGCGGCGCTGATGACGAAGAAGGACAGTCCGCCGATCACGACGACGGCGGTGGCCTGCCAGAAGGAGAGCCCGAAGGCGACGGCGAGGGCGCCGTTGATCACGTAGGTGAAGGTGAGGTTGGAGCCGAACCAGAGCCAGAAGAGGTCCTTGGCGCTGCCGTGGCGTTCGGAGTCGGGGATGGGGTCGATGCCGTGTGTCTCGACCCGGAACACCTCGTCGACGTCGGCTGTCTCCTGCTGCCCCATGACGGACCCCTGACTGTGTGCGCGGTGGGCGAACTGCGATCGGGCCGCGGGTGCGCCGCGAGCGATCTTGAATGCCGTTCTAAGTTCTTGAATGGCATTCAAGATGAGGGTTCGACGGCGAGCCCGTCAAGACCCTGTCCGGGATAAGGTCGGGCCAGGGAGATCCGGAGGGCGGGAGCGGTGGCGGGAGCAGCGCGGCGGCGCGACGGGCGGATCGCCCAGGAGCGGATGCTGGAAGAGGCCATGCGGGCCATCGCCGAGGACGGACTGGCCGCGCTCACCATGTCCGCGCTGGCCGACCGGCTCGGCACCAGCGGCGGCCACATCCTGTACTACTTCGGCAGCAAGGACCGGCTCCTGCTGGAGGCCCTGCGCTGGAGCGAGGAACTGCTCACCGCGGAGCGCCGGGCCCTGCTGGCCCGCCGGGTGACGGCGGCGCGCAAGCTGGACCAGTTCATCGAGCTGTACCTGCCGCGGGGCCCCCGCGACCCGCGCTGGACGCTGTGGATCGAACTGTGGGCGCGCACGGCGTCCAACGAGCCGCTGAAGGCCGCCCAGGAGGAGATCGACGACGGCTGGCGGCGCGATCTGGAGGCGCTGCTGACCCGGGGCGTGGAGCAGGGCCGCCTCGCGCCGGTGGACGTGCCGGCGCGGGCATCGGAGCTGCTGGCCCTGCTGGACGGCCTGAGCACCCGGGTCGTCCTCGGCCAGCGCGGCGCGGACCGGGCCGGGGCGCTGGAGCGGGCCCGCTCGGCGGCGGCCCTGCTGGTGCCGCCGGCCTGAGGCGCCCGGCCTGAGGCGCCCGGCCTGAGGCGCCCGGCAGGCCCGCCCCGACCCCGACCCGGATACGACGCGACGGCCCGCCCGGAGCCTGAGGACTCCGGGCGGGCCGTCGCGTGCGTCGGGGCGGGCGGGTCAGCGACCCTCGGCCGGGGCTCCCTCCGCGTTGCCGTAGTAGGCCTGGAGCATCAGCCGGCGCATGTCGTCGATCATCGGCATCCGCGGGTTGGCCGGGGCGCACTGGTCGGCGTAGGCGTTCGCGGTCTGCTGCGGGAGGGCCTCGACGAAGGCGGCCTCGTCGACTCCCTGCTCGGCGAAGGAGGCGGGGATCCCGCACCGCGTGCGCAGCTCCTCGACGGCCCGGGCGTAGGACTCGACGCCCTCGGCGGCGGTGTCGGCCGGCAGGCCGAGCATCCGGGCGATCTCCTGGAAGCGCTCCGGCGCCCGGTAGACCTCCGCCTTCGGCCACGGGGTGGCCTTGTGCGTGACCGTGCCGTTGTGGCGGATCACGTGCGGCAGCAGGATCGCGTTGGTGCGGCCGTGGGCCACCTTGAAGGTGTTGCCCAGGGTGTGGGCCATGGCGTGCACCAGGCCGAGGAAGGCGTTGGCGAAGGCCATGCCCGCCACCGTCGAGGCGTTGTGCATCTTCTCGCGGGCCTCGGGGTCGTTCGGGCCGTCGACCACGCACCGCTGCAGGTTCTCGAAGATCAGCTTGATCGCCTGGAGGCAGAGCCCGTCCGTGTAGTCGTTGGCGTACGCGGACACGTACGCCTCCGTGGCGTGGGTCAGGGCGTCGAAGCCGGAGTCGGCCGTCACCTCGGGCGGCAGGCCCATCGACAGGACCGGGTCGACGATGGCCACGTTCGGGGTCAGCGCGTAGTCGGCGAGCGGGTACTTCTGCGCCGCGACCGGGTCGGAGATGACCGCGAAGGGGGTGACCTCGGAGCCGGTGCCCGAGGTGGTCGGGACGGCGACCAGCCGGGCCTTCTCGCCGAGCGAGGGGAAGGTGTAGGCCCGCTTGCGGATGTCGAAGAACTTCTCCTTCGTGTCGGCGAACTCCACCTCCGGGCGCTCGTACATCAGCCACATGATCTTGGCCGCGTCCATCGGGGAGCCGCCGCCGAGGGCGATGATCGTGTCGGGGCCGAACTCCCGCATCATCGCCGCGCCGGCGCGCACGGTGGCGAGCTCGGGGTTGGGCTCGACGTTGTCGATGACCTGGATGGAGACCGCGCCGGGACGGGAGTTCAGGATGTCGGTGACCCGCTGGACGAAGCCGAGGGAGACCATCGTCTTGTCGGTGACGATCGAGACGCGGCCGATGCCGTCCATCGCCCCCAGGTAGCGCAGGGAGTTGCGCTCGAAGTAGATCTTCGGCGGGACCTTGAACCACTGCATGTTGTTGTTGCGCCGTCCGATCCGCTTGACGTTGATCAGGTTGACCGCGCTGACGTTGTCGGACACCGAGTTGTGGCCGTACGAACCGCAGCCGAGGGTGAGCGAGGGCAGGAAGGCGTTGTAGACGTCGCCGATGCCGCCGAAGGTGGAGGGCGAGTTGGCGATGACGCGGACCGCCTTGACCCGCCGGCCGAACTCCTCGACGAGCTCCTCGTCCTCGGCGTGGATGGCGGCGCTGTGCCCCAGCCCGTGGAACTCGACCATCCGCGCGGCGAGTTCGAGGCCGTGCCCGGTGTCGTCCGCCTTCAGGACGGCCAGGATCGGGGAGAGCTTCTCGCGGGTGAGCGGTTCGCCCTCGCCGACCTCGTGGCACTCGGCGAGCAGGAGGGAGGTGCCCTCGGGGACCGTGAAGCCGGCCTGTTCGGCGATCCACCGGGCGGACTTGCCGACGACCGCCGCGTTCAGGCGGGCGCCGGAGCAGTCGGCGGCGTGGGCCGTCGTACCGAAGACGTACTGCTCCAGCTTGGTCTTCTCGGCGGCGGTGACCACGTGGGCCCCGAGCCGCTCGAACTCGGCCACGCCGCGTTCGTAGATCTCGGCGTCGAGGATGACGGCCTGCTCGGAGGCGCAGATCATGCCGTTGTCGAAGGTCTTGGAGAGCGCGATGTCGTGGATCGCCCGGCCCAGCCTGGCGCTCTTGTGGACGTACGCCGGGACGTTGCCGGCGCCGACGCCCAGGGCCGGCTTCCCGCAGGAGTAGGCGGCCTTGACCATGGCGTTGCCGCCGGTGGCGAGGATGGTCGAGACGCCCGGGTGGTTCATCAGGGCCGAGGTGGCCTCCATCGAGGGCTCCTCGATCCACTGGACGCAGTCCTCGGGGGCACCGGCGGCGACGGCGGCGTCGCGCACCGTGCGGGCGGCCTCGACGGAGCAGTTCTGCGCGGAGGGGTGGAAGGCGAAGACGATCGGGTTGCGGGTCTTCAGGGCGATCAGGGCCTTGAAGAGCGTGGTGGAGGTGGGGTTGGTGACGGGGGTCATCGCGCAGATCACGCCCACCGGCTCGGCGATCTCCGTGATGCCGGCGACCTCGTCGCGGCGGATGACGCCCGCGGTCTTCAGTCCGCGCATCGAGTTCACGACGTGCTCGCACGCGAAGAGGTTCTTGACGGCCTTGTCCTCGAACAGGCCGCGGCCGGTCTCCTCCACCGCCAGCCGGGCGAGTTCGCCGTGTCGCCCCAGCGCCGCCAGGGAGGCCTTCTTCACGATGTGGTCGACCTGCTCCTGACCCAGCGCCTCGAACCGCTCCAGCGCGCCCAGTGCGCCGCGGACCAGTCCGTCCACCCTCTCGTCGGCCTGCATGACGGGAACTCCTTCATTTCGACCCGGTCCGAACCGGTGACCCGTTTTCCTGATGACTCAATTCGACACCCGAAAGCGGAAGCCGCCCCGCCGAAAAAGCCCTTTCCCGGCGGGTCGAAGGACCGTTCACACGCGTTCACCTGCCCCACAAACCGGCTCTGACCTGCGAAGGAAGATCAGGACCTTGGACCCGCGTGCGCTTGTGAAAACTTTCACAAGAATTCCGGTCGAGTGCGCCCTACCGCATTCCCCCACCCGGGAGCACAATCGGCCTGACGGTCCACGTCGTGACGGTCCACGTCGACGGACGCGAAGGAGGAACGCGTGCGCCGAGAAGTGCGCACCGCGGAGGGACGCTCCCTCGTCGCGGAGCGCTGGGGCGACCCGGACGGCAAACCCGTCTTCCTGCTCCACGGCATGCCGGGCAGCCGCCTGGGGCCCGCCCCTCGGGGCATGGTGCTCTACCAGCGGCGCGTGCAGCTCATCGCCTACGACCGGCCCGGCTACGGCGGCTCCGACCGCCATCCCGGCCGCACCGTCGCCGACGTCGCCCGGGAGGTGGCCGCCGTCGCCGACGCCTTCGGCCTGGACGGCTTCGCCGTGGCCGGCCGCTCGGGCGGCGGACCCGGCGCCCTGGCCTGCGCCGCGCTGCTGCCCGAACGGGTCACGCGGACGGCCGCCCTGGTCCCCCTCGCCCCGAGGGACGCGGAGGACCTCGACTGGTTCGCCGGGATGGCCGCCTCCAACGTGGAGGCGTACAGCACGGCCGGCACCGACCCCGAGCGGCTCGTCGCCCGGATGATCCCCCGGGCCGCCGGCATCCGACGCGACCCGGGGCGCCTGCTGGACGAGCTGCGCCGGGAACTGACCGCGAACGACCGCATGATCGTCTCCGACGCCGGGTTGCGGGCGATGCTGCTGCGCAACTACCGGGAGGGCGTGCGCACCTCCGCGTGGGGGTGGATCGACGACATCCTCGCCTTCAGCGGCCCCTGGGGCTTCGACCCCGCCGACATCCGCTGCCCGGTGCTCATCTGGCACGGGGAGCTCGACGTCTTCTCCCCCGTCGGCCACTCCCGGTGGCTGGGCCGGCGCATCCCCGGCGCCACGACCACCATCGACCCGGCCGCCGCCCACTTCGCGGCGCTGCGCGCGCTGCCCGACGTACTCACCTGGCTGCTGCGCGAGTCGCCGACCCCGCTGGGCGAACAACAGCCGGTGTAGGGCGCGCCGCCCGGCGGCATCCGCGGGACACGGCTCAGGCGGGTTCGTCGGCGGCGGTGGCGGCGGCCGCCGCCTCGATCAGGGAGCCGAGCGCCGCGGACAGGCGCTCGCGCGCCGCCGGGTCCGCGATCGTCCCGTCGGCGTCGACCGTACGGGCGTCCACCGGGATCCGCGCGCAGGCGCCGTCCACCACGGCGGCGCCCGTGTAGCCGAGCACCGTGCGCAGGGCGGCCGAGGCGCCCTCGCCCCGGCCCGGGGCCGCCGCGTTCACCCAGGCGACGGGCTTGTCGCCGATCTCGGTGCCCCCGACGGTCCAGTCCAGCAGGTTCTTGAAGGCGCCCGGCAGCGTGCCCGCGTACTCCGGGCAGCAGATCAGCAGCGCGGAGGCCCCGGCGATGGCCTCCCGCAGCCGGGCCACCGGCTCGGGCAACGGGGCGCGGTCGTCATCGGGGTTGAAGTGCGGGAGCCCGCCGAGGCCGTCGTACAGGACGGTGCGCGGCGACCCGGGGACGCCGGGGGCCAGGGCCTGCGCGGTGCGCAGGACGGACTCGTTGGAGGAGCCGGCGCGCAGGCTTCCGGAGAGCAGGAGGATCACGGGGGGCGTGGTCATCGGCCCAACGTACCCACCGCCGGCACCCCGCGTGCACCGGGCGCCGGTCGCCCGTACACCCACACTGGAATGGATCTTGCATTGCGGCGAACGGCCGAATACGCCCTCTCGACAAATCCGCACCTCTTTCCATAGAACGCTTGACCAGGCGTCATGTCTCGGTTGCCAATGGGGGGTGGACGAGTAAAGTCCACGCTTGACAGCAGCGACGTGTTGGTGTCATTCCCTCCCCCTTTCACATGGCCTCCCCGAGGACGGTTCCGTGAACACTCCCGCAACCCCCCAGACCAGCACGGTCAAGGACCGTCCGGTCCCCGTCGCGAAGATCGATTTCCGTAGTGCCTCCGCCACCGCCGCACTCGGTCGCGTCCTTCCGTCGGAATCCGGTCGTCGCGTTCAGGCACCGATCTTCAACTCCGCGCTCTGACGGCGAAGTCCGCCCCTACACTGGCGGATATGACCGGCCTGATCGCATTTCGCGAGATCGTCCTCAAGGTCCACAGCAGGTGCGACCTCGCTTGTGATCATTGCTACGTCTACGAACACGCAGATCAGAGCTGGCGAGCCCGGCCGAAGGTGATCTCCCCCGGGGTCATTTCCCAGACCGCGTCGCGGCTCGCCGAACACGCGCGTGAGCACGCGCTCCCCTCCGTCACGGTGATCCTCCACGGAGGGGAACCCCTGTTGGCGGGCCCGGACCGACTCCGCCTCGTGTGCGAGGAGTTCACCCGCGCCCTCGCCGGGACGGCCGCGCTGGACCTGCGCATCCACACCAACGGCCTCCGGCTCGACCGTCGTTTCCTGGACCTCTTCGCCGAGTACGACGTCCGCGTCGGCATCAGCCTCGACGGGGACCGCGTCGCCAACGACCGCCACCGCCGCTTCGCGGACGGCCGCAGCAGCCACCCCCTGGTCCTGGCCGCGGTCGACCTGTTGCGCTCCGCGCCCTACCGCCGGCTCTACCAGGGCCTGTTGTGCACCGTGGACGTGGCCAACGACCCCGTCGCCGTCCTGGACGCGCTGGTCGAACTGGAGCCGCCCCGGGTGGACTTCCTCCTCCCGCACGCCACCTGGCAGACGCCGCCCCCGCGCCCCGACGGCGCCCCCGACGCGTACGCCCGCTGGCTGCTGCGCGTCTTCGACCGCTGGGAGGAGCGGGGCCGGCCGGTGCCCGTACGGCTCTTCGAGTCCCTGCTGTCGACGCTGCGCGGCGGGCCCAGCCTGACGGAGTCCCTCGGGCTCGCGCCGACCGACCTCGTGGTCGTCGAGACCGACGGGACGCTGGAGCAGGTCGACTCCCTCAAGAGCGCCTTCGACGGCGCCGCCGCCACCGGGTTCGACGTGTTCGACCACGCCTTCGACCGGGTCGCCGCCCACCCCGGGGTCCGTGCCCGGCAGCTGGGTCTGGCGGGAGTCAGCGAGACCTGCCGGCGCTGCCCCGTCGTACGTTCGTGCGGCGGCGGGCTGTACACCCACCGCTACCGGGAGGACGGACCCGCCGGGCCCGGCTTCGACCACCCGTCGGTCTACTGCTCCGACCTGCGCGAGCTCGTCGACGGGGTCGAGGGCCGCACCGCCTCCCGCGCGACCTCGCCCGAGCTGGCCGACCCGGCCGAGCTGGCCCGGTCCCAGGAGGAGCTGACCCGCGTCCTGCTGGCCCGGCTGGGCGGCGACCTGGCCGCCGACCCGGACTGGGCCCGGGCCTGGGAGCTGCTGGTCGGAATCGAGGAGGCCGGGGAGGCGGGGGCGCGGGCGCTGGCCGCGGTCCTGGAGCACCCCTTCACCCGGACCTGGGTGCTGGAAGCCCTGGAGGGCGTCCGCCGGGGACGCCCGGACGCCCCCGCGGCGGCCCGCCGGCTCGCCGCGCTGACGGCCGCGGCCGTGCTGCGCGGCGGGCTGGAACCGCGGGCCGAGGTGACCTACCGCGACGGCGAGGTCTACCTGCCGACGCTGGGGCTGCTGCGGCTCGGGGCCCCGGGCACCGACGGCCGGGCGGTCCTGCGCGCCGCCGACGGCGGGTACGCGGCGCGGGACGGGCGCACCGAGCACCGCTTCGGCCCGACGGCGGGGGACGCGCGGTGGCTGCCCGTACGGAGCTGGTCCCCCGGGCCCGGTCGCGCCCCGGTGGCGCTGGAGGACCTGGACCCGTACCGCAACTGCTTCGCGCGCCCGGCCCGGCTGCGCCTGGGGGCGGCCGAGGCGGAGGCCTGGCGGGGCCGGCTGGACGCGGCCTGGGCCCTGCTGCACCGCACCGTTCCCGGGTTCGCCCGGGAGGCCGCCGCCGGGCTGGACACGCTGACCCCGCTGGCCGGGGGCCCCCGCGCGGGGGGTTGGGGCGAGGCCGGACGCCACGGGCCGGGCGCGCTCGGCCTCCCGTACGCCGCCGGGGTCCGCGAGACCGCCCTGGCCCTGCTGACGGGCCGGCGACGGGCCCGGCTGCGGGCCCTGACGGAGGTGGCCGACCTGTACGCGCTGGACGGGGCCTGGCAGCACCCCTCGCCGTGGCGGACCCGCCCGGTCCCGGTGTCGCGGCTGCTGGCCGACGTGCACGAGCGGGTCGCCGTCGAGGCGTACCGGCGGGCGACGGGCACCCACGAGCCGGACGGGGCGGACCGCATCCACCGGGCCCTGGACCGGCTGTCGGAGGCCGCCGAGCTGACGGTGGACGGCAAGCACCTGCTGGCCCGGCTGCGCTGGGAGCTGAAGACGGTGGACGCGTGAGCGGGCCCGCCCACGCGGACCGACCCGGCCACCCGGACCGCCCCGCCGGCCCGCCGACCGCCGGACCCGTGCCCGGCCCGGCACCCGCCGGAACCGTGCCCGGCTCGGCGTACGCCCTGGCCGTGCACCTGCGGTCGCTCGGAGTGCGGCCCCGCCGGCCGCTGCTGGTCCACGCCGCCCTCGGCGGCACCGGGCTGCGGGCCGAGGTGCTGCGCGACGCGCTGAGGGGGGTGCTGGGCCCCCACGGCACGCTGGTGGTGCCGACGTTCACCCCGGAGAACTCCCTCACCTCCACCGCCCACCTGGCCCGGGTCGAGGGCCTCACGGAGCCCGAGAAGGCCCTCTTCCGCTCCCGGATGCCCGCCTTCGACCCCGGGCGGACCCCCTCCCAGGGGATGGGCGCGTTCGCCGAGACCGTCCGCACCACCGCCGGGGCCGCGCGCAGCGCGCATCCGCAGACCTCCTTCGCGGCGCTCGGCGCGGACGCCGCGCGGCTGTGCGCGGGCCACCGGCGGGAATGCCACCTGGGTGAGGAGTCGCCGCTGGGAAAGCTGTGTTGGGAGGGGGGCCAGGTACTCCTGATCAATGTGGGATTTTCGGCCTGCACGGCTTTCCATCTCGCGGAGTATCGAATTCCAAAGCCCCCCTTGCGCATGTACGACTGTGTGGTGAAGGTGAATCTTCCGGAGGGCGATCAGGGGGAGGAGTGGACCGCGTTCGAGGACGTCGCCCTGGACGACGGGGATTTCGCGGAGATCGGCGCGGCCTTCCCGGCTTCGCGGATGCGCCGGGGTCGGGTGGCCGGCGTGCCCGCGACCCTCTTCTCGCTCGCGGACGCGGTGGATCACGCCCTCGATTGGATGACCGAAAACAGACGCTGATTGACTGAACGAGGAGGGGATGTGGCGAAGCGGCTCCGGAATGATGTTCCTTCGCTCGCATCTTCGGGACGGGGGTCGTGTGCCCGCATCAGTGCAGCCGTATTTCTTTCTCAGTTACGCGCATACGCCGAGGTTCGGGGCCGGGGGCCCCGATCCCGACATGTGGGTCGAGCGCCTCTTCCGGGACCTGTGCAGCCACGTCATGGCACTGACGGACCTGCCCGCCGGGTCCGAGGCCGGATTCATGGACCGGGAGATACGCAGCGGCGAGGGCTGGTCGGAACGGCTGGCGGCGGCGCTCGCCACCTGCCGGGTCTTCGTCCCCCTGTTCTCGCCGCGCTACTTCGCCAGTGAGATGTGCGGCAAGGAGTGGTTCGCCTTCGCGCAGCGGGCCATCCACCAGGGGGCGGTCAGCAACCAGCCGGCCGAGGCCATCGTGCCCGCCCTGTGGGTGCCGGTCCCGCCCACCCAACTCCCGGGACCCGCAGAGCGGTTGCAGTTCAACCACAACACCTTCGGCGAGCGCTACGTCACCGACGGGCTGTACGGCCTGATCAAACTGCGCAGCTACGCAGAACAGTACGAGCGGGCCGTGTACGAGCTGGCCAAACGCATCGTGCGGGTCGCCGAGACCGTACGCCTGGAACCCGTCCGGCCGGTGGACTACCGGACGGTGCCCAGCGCCTTCGGCCCCTCCGCGGGGCACGGCTCCCGGCACGGCGGGCCCGGCGGAGGGACGGTCCGCACCCTGCACGTGACCGTCGCCGCCGCCTCCCGGCACGACCTGCCGGAGGGGCGCAGCCCCGAGTACTACGGGGAGAGCGCGCTCGACTGGAACCCGTACCATCCCGTCTCCCAGCGGCCGATCGCCTACGTCGCCGAGGAGCTGGTCAAGAACCTCAACTACCGCACGACGATGTCCTCCTTCGACGACGAGGCCGGCCACTTCGACGGCAAGCAGCCGCCCACCCGGCCCGAGATCCTGATCGTGGACCGCTGGGCCGTGGAGGACGAGCAGCGCCGCCGGCGCCTGGCCGCCTTCGACCAGGAGTCCCGTCCGTGGATCAACGTGGTCGTGCCCTGGAACCGCTACGACCACCAGAGCAAGGCCAAGGAGGACGAGCTGGCCCGCCGGCTGGAGGAGACCCTGCCGGTCAAGATGGGCCAGGGCCGGGCCGCCTGCCGGGCCGCCGCCAACGGCGTGGCCAACATGGAGACCCTCGGGCAGATCCTGCCGCAGGTCGTCGAGGCGGCGGCGCAGCAGTTCCTCAGACACGCCCAGGTGTACCTGCCGGCGGGCAACACGCACACCGAACGCCCGCGCCTGCTCGGGCCGATGGGGATGAACGGGCCGCCCGCCCCCTTCCCGCCCGACACGCTCCGGGAGCCGGGCGGCGCCCGGGGCCGCCCCGGGCGCGGCGGACCCGAACGGACCGACGACAGCAGCCACAACGACCGGGGGGACGCGGATGACAGCGAGTCGTGACAACCGAGACGGACGGATCGTCACCTTCTACTCGTACAAGGGCGGCACGGGCCGCACGATGGCGCTGGCCAACACCGCCTGGATCCTGGCCGCCAACGGCAAGCGGGTCCTCGCCCTGGACTGGGACCTGGAGGCCCCCGGCCTGCACCGCTTCTTCCACCCCTTCCTGGACCCCTCCACGCTCGGCGCCACCACCGGCGTCATCGACCTGATCAGCGAGTACGCGTGGGCCGCGACCAGCCCCGTGCAGCGCGCCGACGACTGGCACAAGGACTACGCCCGGATCCAGCCGCACGCCGTCTCCCTGACCCCGGAGAACCTGGGCTGGCAGTTCCCGGACGGCGGCACCCTGGACTTCGTCTCCGCGGGCCGGCAGAACCGCGAGTACTCGGCGACCGTGTCCACCTTCGACTGGGACAACTTCTACGACCGCCTCGGCGGGGGCCTCTTCTTCGACGCCCTGCGGGCCGACATGA
The DNA here is from genome assembly GCF_040650855.1 of Streptomyces sp. NPDC048606. Classification (NCBI taxonomy): domain Bacteria; kingdom Bacillati; phylum Actinomycetota; class Actinomycetes; order Kitasatosporales; family Streptomycetaceae; genus Streptomyces; species Streptomyces sp. NPDC048606. The sequence goes on from NZ_JBEZIB010000016.1 coordinate 111,046, forward strand.
AGCGGAACTACGACTACGTGCTGATCGACAGCCGCACCGGGCTGTCCGACATCGCCGACATCTGCACCGTCCACCTCCCCGACGTGCTCGTCGACTGCTTCACCCTTTCCGACCAGTCCATCGACGGCGCCGCCTCCGTGGCGCGGCAGATCGACGACCGGTTCAACGACCGCGGCATCAAGATCTACCCGGTGCCGATGCGCATCGACGAGGGCGAGAAGGAGAAGGCCGACGCGGGCCGGGCCCTGGCCCGGATCAAGTTCGACCGCTTCCCGAACGGCCTGGTCGGCGACGAGCTCACCTCCTACTGGGGCGCGGTGGAGATCCCCTACCGCCCCTACTACGCCTACGAGGAGACGCTGGCCACGTTCGGCGACGAGGCCGGGCTCACCAACTCCCTGCTCTCCGCCTTCGAGCGGCTGACCGCCGTGGTCACGGAGGGCGAGGTCACCTCCATGCCGGTCATCGGCGACGAGGTGCGGCTGCGGATCCGGGACGCGTTCACCCGCCGGCGCCCCGCGCTGCCCGCCGACCTGTTCCTGTCCTACGTCGCCGAGAACCGGATGTGGGCCGACTGGATCGAGTCGGTGCTGACCCGGGCCGGGTTCCGCGTCGTCCCCAAGGACGTCTCCGCCGAGCGGTCGGCGCCCACCGGCCCCGGCGACACCCTGGGCGGGGGGACGGGCATCGCCGTCGACACCGCCGCCCGGACCGTGGTGCTGCTCTCCAGCGCCTACCTGAAGTCGGCGCGGGCCGTCGACGTGTGGAACCGGGCCGCCGCCGAGGACCCGACCGGGGGGCGCCGGCAGCTCGTGGCGCTGCGCGTGGGCGACGTACGCCTGGCCACCCCCTACATCGACCGCAACCCGGTCGACCTGTTCCGCCTCGACGAGGTCCACGCCACCACGGCCCTGCTGCGGGCGGTGGAGCGCCCGGCGGCCCTGCCGGACACCGTCGCCGGCGCCCACGGGCCGGGCCCGCGCTTCCCCGGCACGGTGCCGAAGATCTGGAACGCGCCGCCCCGCAACCCCGGCTTCACCGGGCGCAGCATCGTGCTGGAGCGGATGCGCGACCAGCTGGGCGGCGGCATGGCCGTGGTGCTGCCGCAGCCGCAGACCCTGTACGGGCTCGGGGGCGTCGGCAAGACGCAGGTGGCCCTGGAGTACGTGCACCGGTTCATGGCCGACTACGACCTGGTCTGGTGGATCTCCTCGGAGCAGACCGACGACGTGGTGGCGGCCCTCGCGGAGCTGGCCGTACGGCTGGGCGCGCAGACCGGCGAGGACATGTCGGCGGCCTCCCAGGAGGCGATCGACCTGCTGCGGCGCGGGGTCCCGACCTCGCGCTGGCTGCTGGTCTTCGACAACGCCGACGATCCCGAGACGCTCAAGCGGTTCTTCCCGCCGAGCGGCCCCGGGCACGTGCTGGTGACCTCCCGCAACCAGTCCTGGTCGCAGTACGGGGACGCGCTGCCGGTGGACGTGTTCCTGCGCGAGGAGTCGATCGAGCACCTCCAGCGGCGGGCCCCGGGGCTGACCAAGGAGGACGCCGAGCAGGTGGCCGTCGCGGTGGGCGACCTGCCGCTCGCCGTCGAGCAGGCGGGTGCCTGGATCGCGGAGACGGCGACGCCGGTGTCCGCGTACCTGGAGCAGTTGGACCGTCAGACGGCCGGCGTGCTCAGCCTGAACCAGCCGCCCGGGTACCCGCAGCCGGTCGCGGCGACGTGGAACGTGTCGATCGAGCGGCTCCAGTCCCGCTCCCCCGCCGCCGTGCGGCTCCTGCAGCTGTGCGCCTTCTTCGCGCCCGAGCCGATCTCCGCGAACCTCCTGTACAGCAAGGAGATGATCGACGCGCTCAAGCCCTACGACTCCTCCCTCCAGGAGAAGCTGGTGCTGGGCCGGGTGATCCGGGAGATCGGCCGTTTCGCGATGGCCAAGGTGGACCAGGTCGGCAACAGCATCCAGGTGCACCGGCTGGTGCAGGCCGTCATCCGGGCGCAGCTGTCGGAGGAGGAGCAGCGCGAGGCGCGGCACGCGGTGCACCGGATCCTGGCGGGTGCCCGGCCCGACGACGACGAGCCGATAGACAACCCGGAGACCTGGCCGCGGTTCAACACGATCTGGCCGCACCTCAGTCCGTCCGAGGCCCGGTTCTGCAAGGAGCCGGAGACCCGCCGGCTGTTGATCGACCGGGTGCGCTACCTGTGGAAGCGCGGCGACTTCAAGGCGGCGTACGCGCTGGGCGAGGAGCTGCGCGAGTCCTGGCGGGAGCTGCTCGGCAGTGACGACCTCCAGTACCTGTACCTGCGCTTCCACCTCTCCAACATCCTGCGCTCGCAGGGCCGCTTCGTGGAGGCGAAGGAGCTGGACGAGGTCACGCTGGAGCGCCAGCGGGCCGCGCTCGGACCCTCGCACCCGCACACGTACATGACCACGAGCGGTCTGGCGATGGACCTGGGCGCGCTGGGCCGGTACGGGGAGGCGATGGAGCTGGCGACGGCCGCGCACGAGGGCTTCGGGCAGATCTTCCACGAGGCGCACCCGCGCACCCTGGCCGCCGCGAACAACCTGGCGCTGAACCTGCGCATGATCGGGCAGTACGCGCGCGCCCGGGAGATCGACCAGGAGGTCTTCGACCGGCGGACGGAGGTCCTGGGCCCCGACCACCCGTACACCCTGTCCTCGGCGCAGAACCTGGCCCGGGACCTGCGGGAGGTGGGGCGCTACGACGACTCGGTGCAACTGCTGAGCCGGACCTACGAGATCTACAAGCGGCAGCTGGGCCGGGCCTTCCCCGGCACGCTGTCGGCGGCGAAGAACCTCGCGGTGTCGCTGCGGCGGGCCGGGGAGCTGGAGGACGCACTGCGGCTGACGACGGCGACCCGCAACCGCTACCGGGCCAAGTACACCTCGGTCAACCCGGACCTGCTGGCCTGCGAGCTCAACCTGGCCGCGGACCTGTTCGCGACCGGGGAGGCGGGCGCGGCGCGGGACCTGGCGCAGGAGGTGGTGGACGAGTACGTGAAGGTCCCGGGCGAGCGGCACCCGTACACCTTGGCCGCGGTGAACAACCTGGCGGTGTTCCACTGGGGCACGGGCGCCCCGGAGACGGCGGAGCCGATGCTGCGCCGCACGATCCGCGCGATGCGCGAGGTCCTGGGCGACCAGCACCCGCACACCATCTTCGCCCATCTGAACCTGGCGAACGCGCGCGCCGACCTCGGTGACCCGGAGGGTGCCCTGGAGCTGGAGCGGGTCGCGGTGCGGCGGCTGCGCGAGGCCCTCGGGACGCACCACCCGGAGACGCTGGCGAGCGCGTCCAACATGGCGGTGAGCCTGGACATGTTGGGCCGCAAGGAGGAGGCGGCCCGGGTGCGGGCGGAGACGGTGTCGGAACTGACCCGGCTCCTCGGGGAGGACCACGGTCTGACCCGGTACGCGCGCGACGAGCGGCGGGTCCACCGGGACCTGGAGCCGCTGGCGGTGTGATCCGTCCGGTCGGCGGGGCCCTCGGTGCCCCGCCGACCGGTCGGCGGTAGGCCGGACAGCGGAAGGCCGGACGGCGGTGGGCGCCGGACGGCACAAGGCCCGACAGCACCTTGGGGGGCGCTGTGAGCGACAGCATGACCTTGTCCAACGAGGACCTGCCGGTCCTCTTCCACCACACCGACCGGGCGGCGATCTCCCGGCAGCGGGAGTCGACGCAGGCCACCCGTGCGCAACTGACGCTGCTGGTCGTGGCGGCGGGGGCGGCGGCCCTGCCCACCGGACCCTCGGCGGGTCCGGTGCGCCTGTTCGGGGCGCTGAGCGCGCTGGCGTACGCGGGGGTGCTGGTGGTGGGGTTGCGGGCCGGCCGGCGCCGGGCGCGTCCACAGTGGCAGCTCAACCGGAGCGCCGCCGAGTTCATCAAGTCGCTGGCCTGGCGGTACGCGGTGCACGGGGCGCCCTTCGGGGAGGCCGACGCGGGGGCGGCGCAGCTGTACCGGACGCGCCTGGAGGCGGGGCTGGCCGAACTGCGCAAGATGGGGTGGCAGGACCCGCGCGAGGCGGGGCTGGTGCCGCAGGGGGCGGAGATCACGGGGGCGATGGAGCGGCTGCGCGGCCGGGACTACCACGTGCGGCGCGAGACGTACGTCCGCGACCGGCTCATCGAGCAGCGGAACTGGTACCGGCGCAGGACGGAGGGGTCGCGGCGGTCGACGGCGCTGTGGTCGTGGGCGATCGTGCTGCTGACCTGTCTGGCGCTGGTGTTCGCCCTGTTCGAGGCCTTCGGGTCGGGACCGGGGGCGCGGGTGACGGCGCTGCTGAGCGCGGCGGCGGCGGCCGGGATCGCCTGGAACGAGGTGCGGCGCCACCATCCGCTGATCGAGGCCCACACGCTGATCGAACAGGACCTGGCGGCGATGATGGTGGTGATGCAGACGACGATCACGGAGGCGCAGTGGCCGGCCGCCGTCTACGAGACGGAGCGGTACGTCTCCCCGCAGCACACGGACTGGTTGGCCCGGCACAGCAGTTGAGGCGGTGCGGGGGGCGCGGCTCGATCGCGGCCCGGTCGCGGCCCGGTCGCGGCTCGACGGGCTCAGTCGCGGGTCACGCCCTCGCGCCAGATGACGGTGACGGGCTTGCCGAGGCCCCGGGCGTAGGCGACGATCTCGGCGGTGCCGCCGTGCCCGCGGGCCGGGAGGCCGTCCCAGACGGCGACGAGCCGGTCGCAGGAGTCGGCGATGTAGGTACCGGCCGCGTAGTAGGCCTCGTCCGTGGAGCGGTCGAAGGCCATCCGCACCTCCTGCGTGGCGCGGCGCCGCAGTCGCCGGTAGCCGGCGAGGGCGTCGGGGTCCTCGAAGGTCCGCTCGTAGTCCCCGCTGGGGATGACGACGGTCAGGTCGGCGCCGCATTCCAGGGCGATGTCGGCGAAGAGTTGGTCGGCGCCGTCGGCCAGGCTGGAGAAGGCCTCCAGCGGTCCCCGGTGGTCGCCCAGTACGGCGCGCAGCGCCTCGCGCACGTGCTCCAGCGCCTCGTCCGGGATCGAGCGGTGGCCGGTGACGCCGATGCGTTTCATGCGCAAGCCCTTCCCCGTGGACACCCTGGACATCCTCCCAGAAGCCGGGAGGACGTCCAGAGGTGCCGCGAGGGGCCGGTAGGACTAGTAGACGCTGACGCCGTACGCGTTCAGGGCCTCGACGACCGGCTGGAAGAAGGTGGTTCCGCCGGAGGAGCAGTTGCCGCTGCCGCCCGAGGTGAGACCGACCGCGCGGCTGCCGGAGTAGAGCGGGCCGCCGCTGTCGCCGGGTTCGGCGCAGACGTTGGTGCGGATCATGCCGTAGACGACGTCGCCGCCGCCGTAGTTCACGGTGGCGTTGAGACCGGTCACGGTGCCGCTGTGGGTCCCGGTGGTGGAGCCGCGCCGGGTGACGGACATGCCGTTGGTGGCGTTGACGGCGGTGGTGATGTCCTGGCCTCCGACGGTGCCGGGGGGCACCGGGGAGTTGCTCGCGTACTTGATCAGGCCGTAGTCGTTGGTGGGGAAGCTGGAGCCGGTGGTGGAGCCGAGGACGGTGGTGCGGGCGGAGTTGCTCCACCAGGTGCCGGCGCCGTCGGTGCAGTGGCCGGCGGTCAGGGCGTAGTAGTTGCTCCCGCTGCGGACGTTGAAGCCGAGCGAGCAGCGCCAGCTGTTGGCGTAGATGGCGTCGCCGCCGGAGAGCAGCTTGGTCAGCTTGCCCGGGGTGCGTTCGATGCGCAGGGCGCCGGCGTCGGGCCCGGCCTCGCGGCGGATTCTGGCGATGTCGGCGGCGCTGACCGTGGAGTCGGCGGCGACGACGAGGGTCCCGGTGGCGGGGTCCGTGTGCCAGGCGGTGCCCGCGACGTCGGCGCGCAGGACGGAGGCTCCCGCCGCGGCGAGTCGGGTCGCGCTGAAGCCGTCCTCCTCACCGGCCGCACTGGCGGCGGTGGGGGCGGCGAGCGCGGCGACGGCGGCCAGGCCGGTGGCCACCGCGAGCAGCCGGACACGGTCGATCTTCTTGTTCCTCACTTCACGTCCTCCCGGAAGGGGGTCGGGGGGCCCGGCGTACGTGGGGGTGCCGGGGCCGGTGAGCGGCGGTGGGGTCGCCGGGACCGCGCGGCGGGAGCCGCGTGTGAATCGACGTGCCCCTGACAAGTCCGCCGATGACGCTGACGGGAGTGTCGCGGCGTCAGTTCTCGGCGACAAGGGCGCCTTTCAGCCGCCGCTCCCCCGCCGCCACCGCGAAGGGCAGCGTGTTCCCGGGCGGCGGGAAAGGACAGATGAAGTGGTCGGCGAAGGCGCAGGGCGGCAACAGCACGCGGTTGAGGTCGACCCGGATCGAGCCGTCGGCGGCCGGGGTGCCGGGCCTCAGGAAGCGGAAGCGGTAGCTGGATCGGCCGCTCGTGGCGTCGCCGAAGACGGCCCACAGGGCGCCGTCGCCGGCGTCCACCGCCACCTGGAGGGTGTGGCGCTCTCCCGCGCGGGTGAAGCTCAGCTCCCCGCCGAGGCCCAGCCCCCGCGCCCGCCCGTCCGCGTTCTCCACCTGGACCGTCCGGTCCGCGTCGTACGGACGGAAGTGCCCCGGCAGCACGAGGTCCGGGTCGTACGGGCCGGCCTCCACCCCCCGGAAGGCGGTGCGGGCGGGTGCGGCGGGATCGAAGACGCGCACCGCCCATTCCCCCTCGCGGGCGATCACCACGAGCCGCGGCCCGCCGGCGGCTCCGACGGCGATCCGCGCGTGCGCGGGAGAACCCTCGTCGGGACCCAGGCGCACCTCGCCGTCCAGGGGCGCGCCGTCCAGGACGAGGGCGTCCTCGGGCGAGGCCTTCAGCTCCACCCCGTCGTCGGTGGCGCGCCAGTGCCCCGGAACGGCCGGAATTCGACCTTCCGGGTAGTCGGCGAGCCAGTGGGTGCCGATCAGGGAGAGGGGGCCGTAGGGCGCGGACACCGTGGCCTCACGGTGCTCGCGCCACTCCTGCCAGGCTTTGACCGCTTCGTCGTCACTCATGCCGCTCAACCCTTCCACACGGGCCCGGCCGGAAACCCGGGAGTACCCCGTCCGGGCCTGTACGGAGGCGGAACTGACGCCACGTCGCCCACCGGCCGGCGCCCCCGGGAGGGCCGGCGGACGCGGCCGGCCCTCCCGGCCGGGGTCCAGGCCGGGGGTCCCGACCGGGGCCGTCCTCCCGACCGGGGGTTCCGCCAGACGGTCGGGGGCGGTCCCGGCCGGTCGGCGCGGGCGGAGGTCCCGGACGGCGGACGCCGGCGGCGGTCCCCGCCGGCGGTCGGGCGGGGGCTAGTCGCAGCCGCAGTTGCAGTCGCAGCAGTTGCAGTCGCAGCAACCGCCGTCGCCGCCGCCCCCGTCTCCGCCGCTGCCCTCGCTGCCGCCGGTCATCGAGGAGTTCGGCCGGCAGCAGTCGCAGCACTCGCACGCGTCGCACCAGGGGTCGCGCTTCTTGCGCGACCACGGCCCCTCGTGCTCCGTGCAGCAGATCTGGCACGTGCAGAACAGCCCGAGCGCCACCGCGCAGCCGGCCAGCAGTCCTCGGCGCGGCTTCTGCCCGAACGGGCCGCCGGGGCCGCCGTGGCCGCCACCGCCTCCCGGGCCCCAGGGGCCGCCCGGGCCTCCCGGGGGCGGGCCGGCGGGGCCGCCGGGGACGGGCGGGGCGTGGGGTCCGCCGTGCTGCGGGGCGCCGTAGGCCCCGGCGGCGTACGGGCCGGGGCCGCCGTAGGGGCCGCCTCCGTACGGGCCGCCGCCCTGCTGATCGCCGCCGTACGGTCCACCGCCCCCGTACGGGCCGCCCGCGTACGGGCCCTGCCCCTGGCCGGCGGCGTTCGACACGCCGTGCCGGCAGGTCCCGACGCCGAAGGCCCGGTCCACCGAGGTCCGCAGCTCGTGCACCAGCAGCCGGTGCGCCAGCCCCGCGTCGGCGAACTCCACCTCGCCCAGGGCCAGCCGGATCCCGTGCAGCGCGTCGTCGCACAGCCGCCGGGCCTCGCCCAGGGAGGTGCCGGTGGCCGTGAGCGGGTTCCAGGCGCCCGCCCCGGCGTCCGCGGCCTGGTCCTCCACGGCGTCCAGCAGGTGGGCGAGGCGCCCGAAGTAGCGGCCGGCCTCGGCCAGCGCGGTCGCGTTGCCTGGCCGTCCCGCCAGGACCGCGGTATGCGCGAAGGCGGCCGCGGTGGCGGTCTCCGTCGGCTCGGTGACCACCAGCACGGACGTGCCGATCCCGGCCAGGGTCTCGATGCCGCCCTGCCGGTCCACGGCGTCCACGAGCACCGCCGTGTCGAAGCCGAGCGAGGCGCCGGTGCGGGCGCCGGCCCGGTCCCAGCCCCGGGCCACCCGGCGGGCGGCGGCGGCTATCGGCGCGCGGGCCAACAGCCCGTCGCGGTCGGCCACGTGGTCGCGGACCTTCGCCGAGGCCAGGACGAGCGAGACGGCGGCGGCGAGCCGCGCGCCCTCCCCGTTGGCCACGGGCGCGGTGCGCATCCCGCGCAGCGGGCAGGGGCCGGCCGTGCGTCGGGAGCCGGCGAGCGGCCCTGACTGAGCCTCCGTCAGAACGGAGACGAGCAGCCCGTCGTAGTTCGTGACGATCCTCGCGAACTGTCCGTGGTCACCCCGAAGTGCCAGGCAGAGCCCGCACAGATGAGCCATCCACTCGGTCTTGAACCGTTCGCCGAGCCGGTGCGTGCAAGGTCTGACGATGCCGAACAATCCGGTCCCCCGTGTGTGAGCTGCGAGTTTCCGGGGCATCGTATCCAGCCCGATCGTTCACCCGTATGCATCGACGCCTCACCCGTACGGTGGTGGCGGTCGTATTTTCACTCAGACAGCAGCGGTAGCCACCGGGAACCTTGACGGTGCAACGGATGTTCTGCACCAGTCCCGTCACGAAACCCCTGCGCGGCGACTATCCACTTGGCGCGTTGTCAGCATCATGGACGACCATAGGGGCAGCGGAGAAGAAGACAGACTGGCCACGGTGAAAGGAGGCGTCCATGGGTTCGGTACGCAAGGCGAGTGCCTGGTTGGGTCTCGTGGAGGACAGCGACGACGAGCGGTACTACGACGACGACTACGCGGAGGCGGTGGAGCGCCAGCAGGGCACGGTCTCCGGCCCCGGCGACCAGTGGGTCACCGATCCCCGGGTCAAGGTCGCGTCGGACTCCGCGGTCGAGCGCGGCCGGCGGATCGCGACGGTCACCCCGGACGGCTTCCGCGACGCGCGCGGCATCGGCGAGCTGTTCCGCGAGGGCGTCCCGGTGATCGTGAACCTCTCCTCCATGGACCCGACCGACGCCAAGCGCGTGGTCGACTTCGCGGCGGGCCTCACCTTCGGGCTCCGCGGCTCGATCGAGCGGGTGGCGACCAGGGTCTTCCTCCTGACCCCGGCCGACACCCAGATCGTCAACGGCGAGGCGGGCGGCCGTACCCGCGACTTCTTCAACCAGAGCTGAGCGGGGCCCTCACCGGCCTACCGGAAGGCGTCCAGCCCGGTGAGCGCTTTGCCCAGCACCAGTTGGTGCATCTCGACGGTGCCCTCGTAGGTGAGGACCGATTCGAGGTTGGTGGCGTGCCGCATGACGGGGTACTCCAGCGAGATCCCGTTCGCCCCGAGGATGGTCCGCGCGGTGCGGCAGATCTCGATCGCCTCGCGGACGTTGTTCAGTTTGCCGAAGCTGATCTGCTCCGGACGCAGGGTGCCCGCGTCCATCCGCCGCCCCAGGTGGTGGGCGAGCAGGATGCCCTTGTGCAGTTCCAGCGCCATGTCGGCGAGCTTGGCCTGGGTGAGCTGGAAGCCGCCGATCGGCTTGCCGAACTGCTCCCGCGTCCGCGCGTAGTCGAGCGCGGCCTCGAAACTGGCGCGCGCCGCACCCATGGAACCCCAGACGATCCCGTACCGCGCGTGGCTGAGGCAGCCCAGCGGTCCCTTGAGCCCCGTGACGCCCGGAAGCACCGCGTCCGCCGGCAGTCGTACGTCGTCCATGACGAGCTCGCTGGTCACCGAGGCGCGCAGCGACCACTTGTGCCTGATCTCCGGGGCGGAGAAGCCCGCGCTGTCCGTGGGGACGGCGAAGCCGCGGATCCCCTCGTCGGTCTGCGCCCACACCACGGCGACGGCGGCCACGGAGCCGTTGGTGATCCACATCTTGCGCCCGTTGAGGACCCAGTCGCCGCCGTCGCGCTTGGCGTACGTGCGCATCGCGGCGGGGTCGGAGCCCACGTCGGGCTCGGTCAGGCCGAAGCAGCCGATCAGCTCGCCGGCCGCCATGCCGGGCAGCCAGCGCAGCTTCTGCTCCTCGGAGCCGTACTTCCAGATCGCGTACATGGCGAGCGAGCCCTGTACGGAGACCAGCGAGCGGATCCCGGAGTCGGCCGCCTCCAGCTCCAGGCAGGCCAGGCCGTACTGGACGGCGCTCGCGCCGGCGCACCCGTAGCCGGTCAGGGACATGCCCAGCGCGCCGATGGAGCCGAGCTCGCGGGCCAGCTCGCGGATGCCGGGCAGCTCACCGTCCTCGTACCAGCCGGCGATGTGGGGCAGGACGCGGTCGGCGGCCCAGGAACGGACGGTGTCCCGGACGGCCAGGTCCTCCGGGCCGAGCAGTTCGTCGAGGCCGAGCGGATCGGTGGGCGCGAAGGGGGTCCTCGGCGCGGAGGACGCCGAGGATGCGGACGGCGCGGACAAGAGGGGCCTCCCGGCGGGCACGTGGGGCGGAAAAACTCGCGCTGCAAGTTTGTCGCCGACCCCGCTCCCGGTCCACCCCCGGTTTTCCCGGAGGTGTCCGCCCGCCGGTGGCGGGGTCAGGCCGTACGGCCCGCCCGGTCGCGGTCGGCCTCGGTCGCGGGTCCGGGGATCCGCGCGGTGGCCCCGGAGCGGCCGGTCGCGCCCGTGGGCTGCGCGGGCAGGCGCACGGCGGCGTCCCCGGCGCGGTCGGCGGCCTCGCGGTCGGCGGCCTCGGTGCGGTCGGCGGTCTCGGAGCGCTCGGCCGGGTCCATGGTGCGCGGCAGCATCAGCGCCATCGCGGCGCCCGCCAGCAGCAGGCCGGCGCTGACCAGCAGGGTGACGTGCAGGCCGTGGACGAAGGAGTGCCGGGCGGCGGCGTGGAGGGTCTCCCCGGCCGGCCCGCCCAGGTTCGCGGCGATCTGGTAGGCCTCGCCCAGCGAGTGCGCGGCTCCCGCCGAGTCCTCGGCGGACACGCCGGGGAGGTTCAGGAGGCCGGGCGCGTAGGCGGCGTTCATCACGCTGCCGAGCAGGGCGATGCCCATGCCCGCGCCGAGCTGGTACGAGGTCTCGCCTATGGAGGCCGCGCCGCCGGCCGTCTCGGCCGGGGCCTCGCTCAGCATGGACTCGTAGGCGGCGAACAGGGTCGTCTGGAGGCCGAAGCCGAGCAGGACGAAGCCGACGGTCAAAAGGACGGGCCGGTCCTGCTGCCCCATCAGCGTCAGCAGCACCACGGCGGAGGCGGTCAGCACGAAGCCGAGCGAGACCATGGCGCGCGGGCCGACCCGCTGGAGGGTGTACGAGCCGGTGGCGCCGGCGGCCATGGCCGCGAAGGTGAGCGGCAGCAGCCTCAACCCGGTCTCCAGCGGGCTGAGCTCCAACACCAGCTGGAGGTACTGGACGGCGATGAGCTCCAGGCCGACCAGGGCCAGCATGGCGAGCACGATGCAGCCGACGGAGGTGGAGAAGGCGGCCCGGGAGAACATCCGCATGTCGATCAGCGGGTGCTCGCGCCGCTTCTGGCGGCGTACGAAGAGGATCAGCAGGGCCACGCCGAGGAGCAGCGGCACCACCGCCTCGGCGTCCAGGAGCCGGCGCTCCACGCCGATCCGCTTGATGCCGAGGACCGCTCCGAGGACGCCGCCGGCGGCCATCAGCGCGCCCAGCACGTCCCAGGGGCCGTCGGAGGCGCCCTTGGACTCGGGGAGCAGCCAGCGGCCGAGCGGCAGGATCAGGGCCATCAGCGGAATGTTGATGAGGAAGACCGATCCCCACCAGAAGTGCTGCACGAGGAAGCCGCCGAGCACGGGGCCGCTCGCCGCGCCGATGGCGGCCACGGCGGTCCAGATGCCGATGGCGAGGGCGCGTTCGCGCCGGTCGGGGAAGACCTGGCGCAGGATCGACAGGGTGGCCGGCATGATCATCGCGCCGCCGATGCCGAGCAGGGCGCGCGCGACGATCAGCACCTGCGCGTCGTCGGCGAGGGCAGCCAGCGCGGAGGCCGCGCCGAAGAGCCCGTAGCCGAGCAGCAGGATCCGGCGGCGGCCCACCCGGTCCCCGAGCGTGCCGAAGAGGATCAGGAGGGCGGCGCAGACCAGCGGGTAGGCGTCGACGATCCACAGGAGCTCGATCGCGCCGGGGCGCAGGTCCTCGGTGACGGAGGGGACGGCGACGTGCAGGATCGTCGCGTCGAGCGCGACGAGCACCAGGCTGACGCACAGGACGGCCAGGACGACCCAGCGGTTCGCCCCGTCGGAGGCGGCGGCGAGCCGCTGCCGAAGGGAAGGGTTCCTGTCGCCGGTCATGTTCGTCCCCGACATGCATGTACCTCCAGGTGGTCCCTCGCACTCGGCGGACAGCGTCGTGGGGCGCCGCGGGTGGTGCGCTGAGCGGCGTCCTACGGGGTCCGGCATCGACACGCGAGTGAAGGGTCAGCGTACGCGAGTTCGTGTGTCCGACACGTGGTCAAGCTCTCATCCCGACGACGGCCCACGTGTGGTGTGTGCCACTCGCCCCGTTCCGTCCTCCCTCCTCGCACACGTCCGGTGACCATGCGTGGTTCCGCCCGGAGGGGGTGACGGGCCACGCCGACACGGAAGGGTGACGGGCCGGCGGGGGCGGTGGGCGGGCCGGCCGGTCGGGGCGTCGATACTCGGAGCCGTGACCTCCCCACCCTCCCCGCCTCCCCCACCCTCCCCGCCCGCGACGCCCGGACCCGAAGGCCCCTCGCCCGCCGGGCCCGCGCCCGCGCACCGCACCGCTCTGCGGCGGGCCGCTCCCGCGCTCGCCGCCTTCGCGGCGGTCCGCCTCCTCGTGCTGGGCGTGCTCGCGGGCTGGTGCGCGGTGGCCGGCAGCAGCCCGCACACCCTGCTGTCGGCCCGGTGGGATTCGCTCTGGTACGCCCGGATCGCCGCGGAGGGGTACGGGTACGAGGTGGTCCTACCCAGCGGGGCCGTCCACTCCAACCTGGCCTTCTTCCCCCTGCTGCCCTGGCTGGAGCGGGCGGTGGCGGCCGTCACGGGCCTGTCGTACGGCTCGGCCGGCCTGGTGGTGTCGGCGGTGGCGGGGCTCGCCGCGGCCTGGGGCGTCTTCGCCGTGGCGGACCGGCTCCACGGGCGGCGGGCCGGGGTCTGGGCGGTGGCGCTCTGGGCGGCGCTGCCCGTCGGGATCGTGCAGTCGATGGCGTACAGCGAGTCGCTGTTCACCGCCCTGGCCGCGTGGGCGCTGCACCACGCGCTGCGCGGCCACTGGGTCGCGGCCGGGGTGCTCGCGGCGGGCGCCGGTCTGACCCGGCCCGTCGGCGCCGCCGTGGTCGCGGCGGTGTGGGTGGCGGCCGTGCTCGCGGCGCGGCGCGGGGAGCGGTCCCGGCGGATGGCGCTCGGGGTGCTGCTGGCCCCGATGGGCGCGGCGGCGTACGTCCTGTGGGTCGGCCGGCACACCGGCGGCGGACTGCTGGGCTACCTGGACGTGCAGGCCGGCTGGGGCAACGGCTTCGACGGGGGCTGGGCGTTCGCCCGGTTCATCGGCGCCCGCCTGGCATCGCCCGCCTTCCCGGCGGGGCTGGGGCTGCTGGTCGGCGTGGCGCTGGTGCTGTGGCTGTACGGACTGTGCGTACGGCGCCGGCTGCCCGCCGCGCTGCTCGTCTACGCCGGGATCGTGGTGGCGCTCGCGCTCTGCGCCTCGGGGTACTTCGGCTCCAAGCCCCGGCTGCTGCTGCCGGCGTTCCCGTTGCTGCTGCCGCCGGCGGTGGCCCTGGCCCGCCTGCGGACGGGCCGGGCGGTGGCCGTCGTGGGGTCCCTGGCCTTGGTGGCGGCGGTGTACGGGGCCTTCTGGCTGAACGGCTCCGGGCCGCCGTGATCACGGAATGGACCATTCCAATCCATGGTTGGGCAAAGGAATTGGGGCGCCGAAATAAGTCCGGTGTAAGTATGCGGATAATTGCCGGGTCAGGACTCCCGCAGTTGATTCCGAGAAGTTCCAACAAGAGGCGAAATCACGGGAATTAAAGTCCGCGTGAGACGCACTCCACATCACATGGTCATCACAAAGCCCGCGATTCGACCGGGCCGCGCTTCGTCGCGCGGTAACGTCGATTGAGTGCGTACTGACCAAATGCTGACCCGTCTGGAGCCGGTGTTCGCCCGGCTGGACCGGGAACCAGAGCGTCCGGCTCATCTGCAAACGCCGCAGATGAGCCGGCACCGCGTCGTGCTCCTCGCCTCGACCCTCGCGTTCTACCTCGCGATCGTCGTCGCCGTCCTGACGACGTCCTGGCTCGTCCGGCTGGACTGGCAGATCATGTTCTTCCGCCCCTACGAGCAGTGGCCGCAGCTGCACGCCTTCCTCGACTACCTCGTCGTGCTCGGCCAGCGCGGCCCCACCGCCGTGATGGTCGCGGCCTGGCTCGGCTGGCGCTCGTGGCGCCAGCACACCCTGCGCCCACTGATCACCCTCGGCGTGGCCCTGCTCCTGCTCAACGTCACCGTCGGCTCCGTCAAGCTCGGCCTCGGCCGGCTCGGCCCGCACTACGCCACGCAGATCGGCTCCGCCGAACTCTTCGCGGGCGGCGATATATTTCCGTCGGGCCACACCGCCAACGCCGTCGTGACCTGGGGAATCCTGGCCTACCTGGCCTCGACCACGGTCACCCGGCGGGTGCTGTCCATCGTCTCGGCGGTGGTCTCGCTGAGCGTCGGCGCCACCACGGTCTACCTCGGCACCCACTGGGTCTCCGACGTACTCCTCGGCTGGACCGCCGGCCTGCTCATCATGCTGGCGCTGCCCTGGTTCGAGCCGCTCATCGCCCGCGCCGAGGCCTTCGTCTTCCAGCTGCGCGAGCTGTGGCGGCGCCGCCTGGAGGAGGGCCGGGTCTCCGAGCCGGTCGCGGCCGCGCTCACGCCGCTGCTCTCCGCCGGCGGCAAGTGGCGGCCCCGGAACACGGCCGACGCCCGGACCGCCGCCCCGTCCGGCGCCCCCGCGGCGACGCACTCCCCGGCCCTGCGGTCGAGCGCGCACACCGTGGGCCGGCCCCACCTCATCCGCTCCGAACGCAC
Source organism: Streptomyces sp. NPDC048606 (assembly GCF_040650855.1). Classification (NCBI taxonomy): domain Bacteria; kingdom Bacillati; phylum Actinomycetota; class Actinomycetes; order Kitasatosporales; family Streptomycetaceae; genus Streptomyces; species Streptomyces sp. NPDC048606. The sequence continues at coordinate 126,320 of NZ_JBEZIB010000016.1, forward strand.
CCCCGTCACCCCGGCCGGCAGCCGCCGCCCCGCGCACAGCGACCGCGGCACCGGGCGCGGAGCCTCGGCCCGCCCGGCCACCGGGGGCTGAGGACGACCCCGCGGGGACGGTACGCACACCCCTTCACCCCGCACGCGAAAGCGGGCCGGTCACCCGACCGGCCCGCTTTCGCCGTTCATACGCACGGCCCGTCAGCCGAGCGCCCGGAGGTTCCTCCGTACCGGGTCACGCTTGTGTCACGGGTTGTCGACGACGGCGCGCCCCGGGCCGGGCGGGCCGCACCTCCCGCGGAAGGCCGCGCACGGCATTCCGCGCGGCCCGCGACACGCCCGACTCGAAATCCCTTCGAATTCCTTCGGAGAAGCGCCTAAGCCATTTCCGGATTCCCCGAATCCGCAGACGTCGAACCCTCCGCCTCTCCTTGCAGAGCGCGCCCGAGAAGGTCCCGCGCACCCCGGATCCGCTCGGTCAGCTCGGGGGGCTCCACGACCTCGAACTCACAGCCGAGCAGCATGATGTGAATCACCAGAACGTCGAGGCTGACCGCCCCGGTGCGCAGCAGGCAGCTGTGCGCGTCGAGCGGCTCCAACGACCCGTCGGACGGGCCGACGATCCGCGCCGCCTCCTCCGCCGACATCCGCAGCCGCACCACGGCCCGCGCCGCGTAGGCGTGTTGCGAGACCCCCCGGGAGACGTACGCGGCGAGGTCCTCGGCGGGCGCCGGGCGGGGCGTGAACCGGGGGCCGTGCGGCGGGCGGGGCTCGATCCGGTCCACCCGGAAGGTGCGCCAGTCCTCGCGGTCGAGGTCCCAGGCGACGAGGTACCAGCGCCGCTCGGTGCAGACGAGCCGGTGCGGCTCGACCGCGCGGCGGCTCACCTCGCCGCCGTGGTCGCGGTAGCCGAAGCGCAGCCGCTCCGCGTCCCGGCACACGGCCGCCAGCTCCGTCAGCACCGCCGGGTCCACGGTCTCGCGGCGGGCGGGGCGCAGCAGGGGGACGGTGAACTCGTTCAGCGCCGAGACCCGTCGGCGCAGCCGCGTCGGCAGGACCTGCTCCAGCTTGGTCAGGGCCCGTACGGAGGCCTCGCCGATCCCCTCGACGCCGTTGCCGGCGGCGGTGCGCAGCCCCACGGCCACGGCGACGGCCTCGTCGTCGTCGAGCAGCAACGGCGGCAGCTCGGCCCCCGCCCCGAGGCGGTACCCGCCCGCGGTGCCGGGGGTGGCGTTCACGGGATAGCCGAGCTCCCGCAGCCGGTCCACGTCCCTGCGCACGGTCCTCGGCGTGACGCCGAGCCGTTCGGCGAGGGCGGGGCCGGTCCATTCGCGGTGGGCCTGCAACAGGGACAGCAGGCGCAGCAGTCGTGCGGAGGTGTCGAGCATCCCCGCAGTCTCCCCCACCCCCACCGGACCGCGGCCCGCGCCCCGGATCCCCGGCGGCGGGGTCAGCCCGCCCGCGCGGGCCGCACGCCCATCCCGGTCGGGGTCGGGGTCGGGGGCGCGGTCGGAGCCGGCGAGGCGGTCGGCGGCGCGGCCGGGGCCGTCGTGGCCGCGACCGGGGCCGACGGGGCCGTCGTGGCCGGGGCCGGAGGCGACGGGGCGGTCGCGGCCGGGGTCGGGGTCGGCGAGGCGGTCGGGGTCGGCGCCGGCGAGGCGGGACGCCCCGTCGGCGGGAGGGTCAGGAAGAGCCCGGCACGGAGCCGCTCCGGGCGGGCCCCGATCAGGCCCCGGTTCGCCTCGTACAGGGCCCGCCAGCCGCCCCGTACCGACCGCCGGCGCGCGATCCCCTCCAGCGTGTCCCCGGCCCGCACCACGTGCATCCGCCCCGCCAGCCCGTACCGCTTCGCGCACACCGGCCAGGCCCCCCACCCCTGGATGGCGAGCACCTCCTCGGCGATCAGGATCTGCTGCTCGCGACTGGCGAGGTCCGCCCGCGGCGCGTACGCGAGCCCCCCGTGCTCCTCCCACGTCGGCTGCCAGAACTGCAACCCGCCGTAGAAGCCGTTCCCGGTGTCGACCGCCCACCGTCCGCCGCTCTCGCAGTCGGCCACGCAGTCCCACGGCCACGCGCCGCCGGGTCCGCAGTCCGGCCCGTGGCGCCGCGCCGCGGGCCCCGGGGCCGGCGGGGGCGGCGCGGCCACCGCGTCGACGCCCCACGGGAGTACGAGCGCCAGCGCGGCGCCGGCCGCGACCGCGGCCCACCGGCCCCGGCGACAGAGTTCGGGCATCGGGTCACGCTACGGAGCGCCCGGCGCCCGCCCGGCCCGCCACGCGGCACGCCCCCGCGCCCCACCCGGACGGCCGACCCGCGTCCGGCTCCCGAACGACCGGTACCGGGCACCAACTGCGCACAACCAGGCAATAGTTGCCACCGAAACGAAGCCACGGTCGGACGGTTCACTCTTTCGGGTGCCCGGTTCGATTCCGTTCCCTCAAACGGCGTGACCCCGGCCGCCGCTCGGCCGTTGATCCCGGCGAGCCGGGAACCCCCCGGCGTCCGCACGAATGAGGAGCCACCCCGTGCCGCGCATGCTCGACGTCAGTCTTGAGGTACGTGCCGAGATCGGTGACGAAGAAGCCGACAGGCTGCTCACCGGCGACGACGCCCCGAGCAGTTACGACTGCACCTCCTGCCGCACCCCCGGCGACCCCGAGACCGACCCGACGAGCACGGTGCTGTTCGTCGGCGAGGAGACCGCCGTCCTCGCCTTCGCCCACGCCGGCTGCATCCCCTCGCAGGTCGTGAACGTCTCCGAGGAGCAGCTCCAGGGCGCGGTCCGCAGCATCACCGGCGACGGGCCGGCCCCCGACGACGCGCCGGCCGGCGAGGTCCCCGCGGCCGTCCCCGGCGGCCAGGCCGTCCTCGGCATCACCAGCGGCCTGGTCCTGATCGGCGGCGACCTGCACCCCGCGCTGGTCGTCGAGCCGACCGCGCCGATCGCCCGCCCCGGCACCACCGGCCCCGGCGACGACTTCCTGCCGCTCCTCATCGAGCAGGGCTTCATCCCGGTCACCGACACCACCGAGCTGCCCTCCCCGCTCGGCGGCTGGTCGGTGCTGCTCGCCGGCGGCCAGCTGCACGCCGTGCTCCAGCCCGGCACCGAGGGCGGTCCCCAGGTCGCCTGGTGGCAGGCGCACCAGGCGCTCAGCGTCACCGACGGCTGGCGGGCCGCCGTCAACAAGACCCAGCGCGTCCTCATCTACGCCGCCCCGGTCGGCTCCATCGGCCAGCAGCCCCGCGAGGACCTGCTGCGCGACGCCCTCGACAAGGCCGCCATCAACGGCAAGCTGGTCGCCGCCTCGATGCCCCTCGCCGGCACCCCGGGCGCCTGACCGCCCCCGCTCCCGCTTCCCACTCCCCCACCGGAGACCGCCGTCCGCCCCTCACGAGGGGGCCGGGCGGCATGCGCCGGGGGTGCGCGGTCCGTCCCGCGCACCCCCGGCGATCTGCGTTTCGGTCCGCCTCACCCCGCATCCGCAGGGCGCCGGGTTCGTTGGCTGATACGTGCATTCATACGACCCCTCCCGCGCCCCGTCCCCTTCGAGCAGCGTCCCCCCGATGCGCCCCGCACGGGACCGGGACCTCGCTCCGGCCGCCTCGCACACCCCGATCTACGACACGCTGTACTCCGAGTACCTGCGCGCCTTCCGGGCCCTGCCGGGCGACCGCACGGGAGAGGAGGACCTCGGCTTCACGGCGTTCTCGTACGGCGGCTCGTACGGCACCGGCGCGTACGCGGGGGCCTACGGCGGCGGGTACGGCAGCGGCTGGAACGGTTCCGCGAGCGGTTCCGGATGGCAGCCGGGCGACTCCTGGCAGCCCGCGTACGCGCCCGTGCCGGCCCCTCAGCCCTCGTACGCCTACGCCGGCTCCACCGGCTCCGGATACGGCGGCGGGCGCCAGCACCAGACCGGGATGCAGCACATCCCGGCGGCCCTGCCGCCCGCTCCGCGCCGGGGTTACTGACCCCGCGCCGTCCTACTTCTTCTTCTTGTACTGCGCGCCGCGCTTCTCGCGCACCCGGACCGAGATGTGGATCGGGGTGCCCTCGAAGCCGAACTCCTCGCGCAGGCGGCGCTCGATGAAGCGGCGGTAGCCGTGCTCCAGGAAGCCCGAGGCGAAGAGGACGAACCGCGGCGGCTTGCTCCCCGCCTGGGTACCGAACAGGATGCGGGGCTGCTTGCCGCCGCGGATCGGGTGCGGGTGGGCGGCGACGACCTCACCGAGGAAGGCGTTCAGCCGACCGGTGGGGACGCGCGTCTCCCAGCCCGCGAGCGCGGTCTCGATCGCCGGGACCAGCTTGTCCATGTGACGGCCGGTCAGCGCGGAGACGTTGACCCGGGGGGCCCACGAGACCTGCTGCATCTCGGTCTCGATCTCGCGTTCGAGGTAGTAGCGGCGCTCCTCGTCGAGCTCGTCCCACTTGTTGTAGGCGATCACGATGGCACGGCCGGCCTCGACGGCCATGGTGATGATGCGCTGGTCCTGGACGGAGATGTTCTCCGTCGTGTCGATCAGGATGACCGCGACCTCGGCCTTCTCCACGGCGGCGGCCGTACGCAGCGAGGCGTAGTAGTCGGCGCCCTGCTGGAGGTGCACCTTCTTGCGGATGCCGGCCGTGTCGACGAACTTCCAGGTCACGCCGCCGAGCACGATCAGCTCGTCGACCGGGTCGCGGGTGGTGCCGGCCAGCTCGTTGACGACGACCCGGTCCTCCTTCGCGACCTTGTTCAGCAGCGAGGACTTGCCGACGTTCGGGCGGCCGATGAGCGCGATGCGGCGCGGGCCGCCGATGCCGGCGCCGGCGCCGAAGGTCTGCTCGGGGGCCTCCGGCAGCGCCTCCAGGACGGCGTCGAGCATGTCGCCCGTACCGCGGCCGTGGAGGGAGGAGACGGGGTGCGGCTGGCCCAGGCCCAGGGACCACAGGGCGGCCGCGTCGGCCTCGCCGCTCTGGCCGTCGACCTTGTTGGCGCAGAGCACGACGGGCTTGCCGGCGCGGCGCAGCAGCTTGACGACGGCCTCGTCGGTGTCGGTGGCGCCGACCTTGGCGTCCACGACGAAGACGACCGCGTCGGCGGCCTCGATGGCGTACTCGGCCTGGGCGGCGACGGAGGCGTCGATGCCGAGGACGTCCTGCTCCCAGCCACCGGTGTCGACGACCTTGAAGCGGCGGCCCGCCCACTCGGCCTCGTAGGTGACGCGGTCGCGGGTGACGCCCGGCTTGTCCTCGACGACGGCCTCGCGGCGGCCGATGATGCGGTTCACCAGGGTCGACTTGCCGACGTTCGGGCGGCCGACGACGGCGAGGACGGGCAGCGGGCCACCGCTCGCCTCCTCGAGCGCGCCCTCGACCTCTTCGAGGTCGAAGCCTTCCTCCGCGGCGAGCTCCATGAACTCCGCGTACTCGGCGTCGCCAAGTGCTCCGTGGTCGTGCTGGTCGTTCATGAAGTCCGTTCCTCGTCGTTCGTGGTGATCGGTGGCACCCGCGCAGCGCGGTTCCACTACTGGGTCAAGTCTCGCTCAGCGGCCGGTGAGGCGCTTGGCGTCGGCCAGGTGGGCGGTCAGCCGGTCCTGGATGCGTACGGTGGCCGCGTCCAGCGCGGTACGCGTACGGCGTCCCGTGCCGTCCCCGGCGTCGAAGGCGGAGCCGAAGACGACGTCCACCCGGCCGCGCAGCGGGGGCAGCCCCTTGACGAGGCGGCCCTTCGCCTCGGTGCTGCCGAGGACGGCCACGGGCACGATGGGGGCGCCGCCGCGCACGGCGAAGTAGGCGAGGCCGGCCCGCAGGGAGGCGAAGTCGCCCTCGCCGCGGGTGCCCTCGGGGAAGATCCCCAGGGCGCCGCCCCGCTCCAGCACCGAGAGCGCCCGGGTGATGGCGGTGCGGTCGGTGCCCGCGCGGTCCACCTTGACCTGGCCGATCCCGTGCAGGAAGGGCCCGAGGGGGCCCACGTAGGCCTCCTTCTTGATCAGGAAGTGCAGCGGACGCGGCGCGGTGCCCATGACCATGGGGCCGTCTATGTTGTGCGCGTGGTTCACGGCGAGGATGACGGGGCCGGAGGCGGGCACCTTCCAGGCCCCCAGCACGCGCGGCTTCCACAGGCCGTACATGAGGCCGATGCCGATGCGTCTGCCGACCGCCGCACCCTTGAGGGAGGGCGTTTCGCTCACGGGCGGGCCGCCGGCTTCCGCGCCTCGCGGCCCTGCCGCTCCACCACGAGGGTGACGACGCACTCGATGACCTGGTCGAGGGTGAGGTCCGTGGTGTCGACCTCGACCGCGTCGCCGGCCTTGGCCAGCGGGGAGGTCTTGCGGCCGGAGTCGGCGGCGTCGCGCTTGATCAGCGCCTCCTTGGTGGCCGCCAGGTCGGCGGCCTCCTTGCCGCGCAGTTCGCCGTTGCGGCGGGCGGCGCGGGCCTCGGCGGAGGCGGTCAGGAAGATCTTGAGGTCGGCGTCCGGCAGGACGGTCGTACCGATGTCCCGGCCCTCGACCACGATCCCGGCGGCCTCCTCGGCCGCCTCGGCGGCGATGGAGCGCTGGAGGTCGGTGATCAGGGTGCGCACCTCGGGGACGGCGCTGACGGCGCTGACCTTGGAGGTGACCTCCTGGGTGCGGATCGGGCCGGAGGCGTCCAGGCCGTCCACGGTGATGGTGGGGGCGGCCGGGTCGGTGCCGGAGACGATGGCCGGCTTGCCGGCGGCGAGGGCGATGGCCTGCGGGTCGTCGGTGTCGACGCCGTTGGTGATCATCCACCAGGTGATGGCCCGGTACTGGGCACCGGTGTCCAGGTAGCGCAGCCCGAGCTTGGCGGCCACGGCCTTGGAGGTGCTGGACTTGCCCGTGCCGGAGGGACCGTCGATGGCGACGATCACGGCGGACGGAGCTGCGGTTTCCACGGTGCGGGCACCTTCCTGGTTACGCCTGAGTGTGCGGGCGCGCCAATAGCGCCCCTCCCCAGGTTACCGGGCCCGGACCACTCCCCGTCCCGCCCGCGGCCCCCCGGACGGGAAGGGGCCCGACGGGACCCGCCCGCCGGGCGGTCCGCCGGGCCCGACCGCGGCCTCCCGGGCCGGGTCACTGCTGGCGCAGGGCCCAGCCCCGTTCGCGCAGCTCGGTCTCCAGGACGGCCACGCTGCGCGGTTCCACCATCAGCTGCACCAGACCGGCCTGCTGGCCCGTCGCGTGCTCGATCCGCACGTCCTCGATGTTGACCCCGGCCCGTCCGGCGTCGGCGAAGATCCGGGCCAGCTCGCCCGGCTTGTCGCTGATGAACACCCCGACGGTCTCGTACGCCATCGGCGCCGCGCCGTGCTTGCCGGGGACCCGGACGCGGCCCGCGTTGCCCCGCCTGAGCACGTCCTCGATGCCGGCGGCCCCGCCGCGCCGCTTCGCCTCGTCGGCGGACTGGAGTCCGCGCAGGGCCTCGACCGTCTCGTCCAGGTCGGCGGCGATGCCCGCGAGCACGTCGGCGACGGGTCCCGGGTTCGCGGAGAGGATCTCCACCCACATCCGCGGGTCCGACGCCGCGATGCGCGTCACGTCCCGGATGCCCTGGCCGCACAGCCGCACCGCCGTCTCGTCGGCCTCCTCCAGGCGGGCCGCCACCATGCTCGACACGAGCTGCGGGGTGTGCGAGACCAGCGCCACGGCCCGGTCGTGCGCGTCCGCGTCCATCACCACCGGGACGGCCCGGCACAGCGCGACGAGTTCCAGGGCCAGGTTGAGGACCTCGTGGTCGGTGTCCCGGGTCGGGGTCAGCACCCAGGGCCTTCCCTCGAAGAGGTCGGCCGTCGCGGCCAGCGGGCCGGACCGCTCCTTGCCGGCCATCGGGTGCGTGCCGATGTAGGCGGTCGTGTCGGCGCCCAGCGCCGCCAGTTCCCGCCGGGGCCCGCCCTTGACGCTGGCGACGTCCACGTACGCCCGGGCCGTGTCCCGCCCGATGGCCTCGGCCAGCGTCGCGGCGACGTGGGCGGGCGGTACGGCCACGATCGCCAGGTCGACCTTGGACTCCGGGGCGGCGTCCGTCCCGGCGCCGAGGGAGGCCGCCGTACGGGCCTGCGCCTCGTCGTGGTCGACGAGGTGGACGGTGATGCCGCGGGCGGTCAGGGCGAGCGCCGCCGAGGTGCCGATCAGTCCGGTTCCGATGACGACGGCGGTTCTCACGGGGTGCTCCAGGGTGATCGCGTGACGGCAGGTCCTGACTCAGGGTAGCCACCGGTGCACCGGTGGGGCCCGGCGGCCGGCCCTCGGGCCGACCGCCGGGCCCCTTGGGGGTACGGCCTGGGGTCTGTCGTCGAACTCCTGTCGTCGCCCGGAGGGCGGCCCCGCGGCGTCCGGTGCGTGCTCTCGGCGTGCCGGGCGGAAGTCCGCGTACTGGACGTACTCGGTCTTTCGCCCGGTGCGGCGAGAGCGCGTGCCGGGCGTCGCGGGGCAGACGGGAGTTCGACGACAGGCCCTAGAACTTCTGCTGCCGGATGATGTCCTCCAGCGAGCCCGAGGGCAGTTCGCCCGTGGGGCTCAGCTTGTCCACGGCCCGCGGCAGCGAGTCGGCGATCCGGTCGGCGGCCTCCTGGGGGCTGACGCCCGTCTGCTCCGCCACCTCCCGCAGCGTGGCGTCCGGCAGCGCTCCGGCGATCTGCTCCCCGCTGACGGGCTTGTTCTCGCCGGTGCCGAGCCAGGACTGGGCCTGGTCGGCGAGCCCGGACTTGGTCAGCATGTCCAGCAGTCCGCCGAGCGGGTTGTTCCCGCCGGCCGCCTGGGCTCCGGCCGCCGGGCCGCCGCCCGCCTGGGCGCCGCCGGCGCCGCCCATCAGCGCGCCGAGGAGGGCGCCGAGGATGTTCCCGCCGCCCCCTCCGGCGCCGCCCTGACCGCCGCCCTGGCCGCCGCCGAGGAGGGACCCGAGGAGGGAGCCGAGGTCGTTACCAGCCATGGTGATGCCTTTCGCAGAAGGACCGGGCCCCGCGGGCAGCGGCGTACCCGGCTTCGGGACACGGACAATGTCACCCGGATCCGGACGTACCGCCACTTGGCGCACGGCCCTCCCGGACCGCTGCGGTAGAACGGCGGCATGATCTTCCACATCGTTCCGCTCGCCGACTGGACCGCCGCCCCGGAGCGTCCCTACGCCCCGGCCTCGCTCGTCTCCGAGGGGTTCACGCACTGCTCGGCGGACCGCGCGACCGTGCGCGCCGTCGTCGAGGCCCACTACGCCGCCACCCCGGGCACCCTGCTCGCCGTGGAACTGGACGAGGCGGCGCTGACGGCGGAGGTCCGTCGGGCGGAGGGGACGGACGGCCGCTACCCGCACGTGTACGGGCCGTTGAACCGGGACGCGGTGGTGCGCGTGTGGGAGGTGGTACGCACCCCCGGCGGCCCGACGGACCTGGTCCCGTGGCCGGTCGCGGGGTGACACGGTGTGGCGGGCTTCACCCGGGGCCCGCCACGCGCCAGGATGCTCCTCGCCATCCTGGCGAACAGGCAAGGAGTCTCCATGACCGAGTCGACCCGTACGAGCGATCCCACGCCCACCGCCCGGCGCACGGTGCTGGCGGCGGGGGCGGCGGCCCTGGCGGGCGGCACGCTCGCCGCCTGCGGCGGCGGGGGCGGGGGCGGGCAGTCCCCCTCCGCCGAGTCCGGCGCCGCCACCCCCTCCGCCGCTTCCTCCGCCGGCGCCCCCGCCGGGGCGGCCGAGGCCCTGCTGAAGTCCTCGGCCGTGCCGGTCGGCGGCGGGGTGGTCCTGAAGAAGGAGAAGGTGGTCGTGACCCAGCCGACGGCCGGGGAGTTCCGCGGCTTCAGCGCGGTCTGCACGCACTCCGGTTGCCTGGTCGACAAGGTCGCGGACGGCACCATCGACTGCCCCTGCCACGGCAGCCGCTTCAAGGTGACGGACGGCGCCGTCGTCAAGGGCCCGGCCACCCGCGCGCTGCCCGAGAAGAAGATCACCGTGGCCCCCGACGGCGGGATTTCGCTCGCCTGACCGAAGGCCGGCGGCCTAGGCTCCCGGGATGGACGACCTCACCCTGGTACGGGACCACACGATCTACTCCTGCGTGATGGGATCCCGCGCCTTCGGCCTGGCGACGGAGGCGAGCGACACCGACCGGCGCGGTGTCTACCTCGCCCCCACCCCCCTCTTCTGGCGCTTCGAGAAGCCGCCGACGCACGTGGAGGGGCCCCGGGACGAGGAGTTCTCCTGGGAGCTGGAGCGCTTCTGCGATCTGGCCCTGCGCGCCAATCCGAACATCCTGGAGTGCCTGCACTCCCCCCTGGTGGAACGGACGTCCCCGGTGGGCGAGGAACTCCTGTCGCTGCGCGGGGCGTTCCTCTCCCGCCGAGCCCACGTCAGCTTCGGCCGTTACGCCGCCTCCCAGCACGGCAAGCTCCTCGCGGACGTCCGCCTGCACGGCGGCCCGCGCTGGAAGCACGCCATGCACCTGCTGCGTCTGCTGCGGTCCTGCCGCGACCTGCTGCGCACGGGCCGGCTCACGCTCGACGCGGGGGCCGACCGCGACCGGTTGCTGGCGGTCAGGCGGGGCGAGCTGACGTGGGAGGAGGTCGATGCCTGGATGACCCGCCTCACGGAGGAGGCGGAGGCAGCCCTCGCCGGCTCCCCCCTGCCCGCGGAGCCGGACCGCGCCCGCGTCGAGGACTTCCTCGTACGCACCCGCCGCGCCTCGGCCGACCGCGCGTAGGCCCCGGCGGGTTCAGGCCTCGGCGTCCCACAGGGCGCCGAAGGAGAGGAGTTCCTCGCGGTATTCGATGCGGCCCTCCCAGTCGCGGGGCCAGACGTCGGCGCCGAGGTGGGCGCCCGCGAAGGCGCCGGCGAGGCAGGCGATCGAGTCGGAGTCCCCGGCCGTGCAGGCGGCGCGGCGCAGGGCGAGGAGGGGCTCGTCCGGGAAGAGCAGGAAGCACTGGAGGGCGGTGGCGAGGGCCTCCTCGGCGATCCAGCCCTCGCCCGTCGTCAGGCAGGGGTCGGTCTCCGGGGAGGGGTCGCGCAGGGCCGCGGCGAGCCGGTCGAGGACCCCGAGGCATTCGTCCCAGCCCCGGGCGATGAAGGAGGTCTCGGTGGCGTCACTGGCCGTGCGCTGCCACAGGTCGCCGAGCCAGGCCTCGTGGTAGCGGGTGCGGTTCTCCAGGGCGTACGAGCGCAACTGTCCGACCAGGCCGGTCACCTCGGTGCCCCGGGCCAGCAGGTACACGGCCCGGGCGGTGAGGTCGGAGGCGGCGAGGGCGGTGGGGTGGCCGTGGGTCAGGGCCGCCTGGAGTTGGGCGGCGCCCGCGCGTTCGGTCTCGGTCCAGCCGGGAACGAGGCCGACGGGGACGACCCGCATGTTGGCGCCGCAGCCCTTGGAGCCGATGCGGCTGGCGTCGCGCCAGTCGAGTTCGGGCCGGTTCAGCAGGGAGCACGCCTGGAGGCAGGTGTTGCCGGGGGCGCGGTTGTTCTCCGGGGAGTGGTACCAGTCGACGAACTCCTCGCGGACCGGGCGGGCCAGGCGCAGCGGGGCGATCGGGCCGCGTTCCCCGGCGGTGCGTATGCCGCGTGCGAGGGCGAGGGTCATCTGGGTGTCGTCGGTGACGATCGCCGGGCGCGGCAGCCTCATCTCCCGCCAGGGTCCGGTCTTGGCGAGGATCGAGGGGACGTCGTTGAACTCCGTCGGGAAGCCGAGGGCGTCGCCCAGGGCCAGGCCGATGAGGGCGCCCGTCGCCGGTCGTTTGGCGGTCGTGGTCATCTCGTGGGTCCTTCCGTGGAGCGGGGCGTGCGGAGCGTGGGGCGCAGCAGGGGCGGGTGCAGGGTGGTCGCCGGCCCGGCCCGGTGGAGCGCGGCGGGTTTGCCCCGGCCGCCGGTGAGGCGGGCGGCGCCGGGGACGGCCTCGACGAACCCGGGGGTGGCGAGGACCTTGCGGCGGAAGTTGGGGCGGTCCAGGGCGGTGTCCCAGACGGTCTCGTAGACGGCCTGGAGCTCGCCGAGGGTGAATTCGGGCGGGCAGAAGGCGGTGGCCAGGCAGGTGTACTCCAGCTTGGCGCCGACCCGCTGCCGGGCGTCGGCCAGGATCGTCGCGTGGTCGAAGGCGAGCGGTCCCGTCCCGGCGACGGGCACCCAGCGGGCCCGGTCGGCGTCCCCGCCGCCGTCGCGGGCGGGCTCGGGCATGTCGGGGACGAGTGCGGTGAAGGCGACGGACACCACCCGCATCCGGGGGTCGCGGTCCGGTTCGCTGTAGGTGCGCAGCTGCTCCAGGTGCAGGGAGCCGACGAGTTCGGGCGGCAGGCCGGTCTCCTCGGCCAGTTCGCGGCGGGCCGCGCTCTCGGCGGACTCCCGGGGCAGGACGAAGCCTCCGGGCAGCGCCCAGGCGCCGGCGTACGGGGCCTGGGCGCGCCGGATCAGCAGGACGTGCAGGGCTCCCGCGCGGACGGTGAGGACGGCGAGGTCGACGGTCACCGCGAACGGTGCGAAGGCGGACGGGTCGTAGCCCGGCGGGGGCCCGCTCGCGGGCGCGGCGTTCACCGGCGCTCCGGCAGCGGGGCGGCGAAGTGCCATCCCTCGGCGAGGAGGCCGTCGACGGCCGCGACGGCCGTCTCCAGGCGGGTCCGTCGGTCGCCGGTGAGGACGAGGTGGCGCCGGTCGGTCTCGGCGAGCCGTTCGCGGAACCGTCGGGTCATCCAGGGTCTGAGCCCGGGGGCGTCGCGCAGGCCGTCGTCCTCGAACGGGACGTCGGCGTCGTCGGTCAGCAGGTAGAGGTCGCGGCGGGTCGCTTCGGCGATCTCCTCGACCTCGTGGTGGCGGGTGCCCAGGTAGCGCTCGTGCCAGACGCCGGTGGCGAAGGAGTCGGTGTCGCAGAACAGCACCGGTGAGCCGGTGCGGGCGGCCCGCTCCTCGTCCTCGTCCTGGCGGCGGGCGATCGCGGGGAACTCCGCGGAGGTGAAGGAGACGTCGCTCCAGGAGGCCGTCGGGTCGGCCGCGCGGGCCGCGGCGAGCTTCTCCTCGGAGTGGCGGCGCCCGTATTCGGCGACCCACCCGGTCTTCGCCCAGACGGCGCCCCGGGCGCGGTAGTGGGCGGCGAGGTCGCGCGAGAGGGTGGTGGTGCCGGTGGACTCGGCGCCGAGTACGACGACCCGCCGGGTCAGGGCGGCGCGGACGGCGGGCCCGAGGAACTCCCAGCAGGCGATCGGGTCGGCGCGCACGGCCGTGCCGGACACGGGGAACAGTTCGCGGGCGGGGTCCACGCAGACCTCGGCGGCGCCGAAGCGGCGGGCGAGTTCGCCGCCGTACTCCTCGGAGGTGAAGACGGCGTCGACGCGTCGACCCACGGCCGCCCTGAAGATCTTCATGTGGGCCTCCCAGATCTCGGGGTCGTGGAGGTCGACGGGGACGTCGTCGACCGCGCCGACCACCCGCGCCCCGGGGTGCGCCTCGCGCATCCAGGCGACCCGTTCGGCGAGGGGGACGGACTCCACGGAGGCGGCGCACACCAGCACGGTGAGCCGCTCGCACTGGTCCTGGGCGGTGCGCACCAGGTGGTGGTGGCCGGCGTGCGGCGGGTAGAACTTGCCGAGCACCAGCCCGTGGCCGTGGCGCCGGCCCTGGCCCGGGGCGCTCACGCGGTCACCGCCGGGGCGTCGGTGCGGGCCGCCCCGGCCGGGAGCGTACGCCGCCAGCCGACGAGGCCGGCGACGCACAGGGCGAGGAAGCCGACGTAGAGGACGGCGGTGAGGTGGAGCCCCTTGGAGACGTACAGCGGGATGTAGACGAGGTCGGCGGCGATCCACAGCCACCAGGACTCCAGGAGCTTGCGGCACTGCCCGTAGGTGGCGGTCAGGGAGAGTCCGGTGGTGAGCGCGTCCCAGAAGGGGACGGTGGAGTCGCTGACGCGGTCCAGCAGCAGGGTGAGGGCGGCGACCCCCACCGCCCCCGCCACGAGCAGCCAGGCCCATTCGGTGCGCGTGGTGCGGCGCACCGGCAGGGCTCCGGTGGTTCCCGGTCCACCCCCGTGGGTCCAGGACCACCAGCCGTACGCGGCGAGGGCGATGAAGACGATCTGCAGACCGGCGTCGGCGTACAGGCCGGCCTGGGTGAACAGCACGATGAAGAAGACGTTGTTGGCGATGCCGATCGGCCAGTTCGCGATGTGCTGCCGGGCCACCAGCCAGACGCACACCGCGCCGGTGGCGAAGCCGAGGACCTCGGTCCAGCTCGTACTCCAGCCCATGTGGACCTCCCCGCCCTTTAATAGTCACCCTGACTATAAACATGGGGGCGGGTCCCGGACAAGCGAAAGGCCCGCGACGCCTGTGGCGTCGCGGGCCTTCCCGCTCGATGGGGCCTGGTGACTACAGGCCGACCTCGCGCATGAGCATGCCGACCTCGGTGTTGGTCAGGCGGCGCAGCCAGCCGGACTTCTGGTCACCGAGCTCGATGGGACCGAAGGAGGTGCGCACCAGCTTCTCGACGGGGAAGCCGGCCTCGGCCAGCATCCGGCGCACGATGTGCTTGCGGCCCTCGTGGAGGGTCACCTCGACCAGGTAGTTCTTGCCGACCTGGTCCACGACGCGGAAGTGGTCGGCGCGCGCCCAACCGTCCTCCAGCTCGATGCCGTCCTTCAGGCGCTTGCCGATGTCGCGCGGCAGGGAGCCCGTGATGGCGGCGACGTAGGTCTTCTTCACGCCGTACTTCGGGTGCGTGAGGCGGTGGGCCAGCTCACCGTGGTTGGTGAGGAGGATGATGCCCTCCGTCTCGGTGTCGAGGCGGCCGACGTGGAAGAGGCGGGTCTCGCGGTTGGTGACGTAGTCGCCCAGGCACTGGCGGCCGTCCGGGTCCTCCATGGTGGAGACGACGCCGGCCGGCTTGTTCAGCGCGAAGAACAGGTACGACTGGGTGGCGACGGTCAGACCGTCCACCTTGATCTCGTCCTTGGGCTGCACGCGCTTGCCCTGCGACAGCACGATCTCGCCGTTGACCTCGACCCGGGCCTGCTCGATGAGCTCCTCGCACGCGCGGCGCGAACCCATGCCGGCGCGGGCGAGGACCTTCTGGAGGCGTTCGCCCTCCTCCTCCGCGCCCGGGAAGGTCTTCGGGGTCTTGATCACGGGCTTGTCGGCGTACCGGTCGCGCACGCGCTCCTCGATGCGCGCGTCCAGCTCGCGGGGGCGGGACTGGCCGCTGCGGCTGCCCGGACCGCGGCGCGGGCCGCCGGCGCCGCCGATGCCGGGGGTCTTGGAGGTCTTGGGGCCGCCCTTGGCACCACCGCGCGCGGCCGCGCCGCGGGCGCCGCCACCGCCGGCCTTGGGGCCGCTGCGGCCGCTGCGCTCGCCCTCGGGGCCGACGTCGTACAGACGCTCCTCGGGACGGGGCTTGCGGATGCGCGGCGCCGGACGGTCGCGGTCACGGTCGCGGTCGGAGCCGCCGCCCTGGTAGCCGCCCCCGCCCTGGTAACCCCCGCGGGAGCCGCCGCCGCTGCCGCTGCCGCCGCGGGAACCACCGCCGGAGCCGCCGCGGTAGCCGCCGCCGGAGGAGGAGGCGCCGCGGGAGTTGCCCCGTCCGCCGCCACCGCCGCCGCTGTTCCTGTTGCCGCCACCGTTGCCGTTGCCGCTGCTTCGCATCAAAGTTCCGTCGTCTTGTCGTCGTCTACGTCAGTGTCCGGTGAGTCCGGATCGAACGACGGCACACCTTCTTGCGTCTCGGCTTCGATCGCGTCCGCCTCGGGGAGGAAGGGCGCGAGCTCCGGGAGCTCGTCCAGGCCGCGCAGGCCCATCCGCTCCAGAAAGTAGTTCGTCGTCCTGTACAGGATCGCACCTGTTTCGGGTTCCGTGCCCGCCTCGGCGACCAGACCGCGCTGGAGGAGGGTCCGCACGACCCCGTCGCAGTTGACCCCGCGCACCGCCGAGAGCCGCGATCGGCTCACCGGCTGGCGGTACGCGACGACCGCCAGGGTCTCCAGGGCCGCCTGGGTGAGACGGGCCTGCCGGCCGTCCAGGACGAACGCCTCGACGGCCGCCGCGTACGCGGGGCGGGTGTAGAAGCGCCAGCCGCCGGCGACCTGGCGCAGCTCGAAGCCGCGGCCCTGGGCGGTGTACTCGTCGGCGAGCTCGGCCAGCGCCCCGGCGACCTCGCGCGGGGCGCGTTGCAACACCTGGGCGAGGTGGTCCACCGTCGCCGGTTCGTCGACGACCATCAGGACGGCCTCCAGCGCGCCCTTGAGGGTCGGCTCCCGCGTCGTCATTCGCTCGCCTCCACGACCTGGTCGAACTCGTCGGTGATCTTCGGCATCCCGTCGCCGTCCCCGCCGCTCCAGCGCACGGTGAGCGCCCCCAGCGCCTCCTCCTGGTCCAGGGCCACCGCCCTCTCCCGGTAGAGCTCCAGGAGGGCCAGGAACCGGGCGACGACCGTCAGGGTGTCCGGGGCGTCCTCGACGAGCTCCTCGAAGCGGGCCTCGCCCCGGGCCTTGAGCATCCGTACGACGAAACCGGCCTGCTCCCGCACGCTGACGAGCGGGGCGTGGATGTGGTCGACGTAGACCTGCGGCTTCGCCTTGGGTTGCAGGGCGCGGGCGGCGAGGCGGGCGAAGGCCTCGGGGCCCAGGCCGAGGATCACCTCGGGCAGCAGCGCGGCGTGCGGCGGATCCAGCCCGACGGTGCGGGGGTGACGGCGGCCCTCGTCCTCGGCCCGGGCCTCGAAGATCGCGGCGACCTGCTTGTACGCCCGGTACTGGAGCAGGCGGGCGAAGAGCAGGTCCCGGGCCTCCAGGAGGGCGAGGTCGGCCTCGTCCTCGACCTCGGCGGCGGGCAGCAGCCGGGCGGCCTTCAGGTCGAGGAGGGTGGCGGCGACGACCAGGAACTCGGTGGTCTGGTCGAGGTCCCAGTCGGGGCCCATGGCCCGGATGTGGGCCATGAACTCGTCGGTGACCTTGGACAGGGCCACTTCGGTCACGTCGAGCCGGTGCCGGGAGATGAGCTGGAGCAGGAGGTCGAAGGGGCCCTCGAAGTTGTCCAGCCGCAACGTGAACCGCCCGTCGCCGGAGCCCGGACCAGGGGCTCCCTCCGCGCGCGCCGCCGGGGCTGCGTCCGTCCCCGTCGCCGCCTCCGCCGTCGCCGGCTGCGGCGCGGCCTCCGCGACGGGCGCGGGCGCGGGGGTCGCCTCGGGGTGGGCCACCGGAGCCGCCCCGGGCGTCGTCACCGGTTCCACCGGGGCCGACGGAGCCGCCCCGGGGGCCCCTGTGGCCGCCTGTGGCTCCGGAGCCGCCTCGCGGGTCTCTTCCTCCACCGCCGTGCCCGACGGCCCCACAGGGCCCCGTACCGCCGCTCCCGGGCCGCGCCCCAGGCTCCGGCGGACCGGTCGGGGGGCTGCGTCGTCGTTCGGGGGCATCGGGGTCCAGGGCGGTGCGGGGGCGGCTGCGCGGCCCGTCGGGCCCCGCGGGGCGCCGGCCGGCGCCCGGGACGCAGCCTAGGCCGTGCCTTTCCGATCGGGTCGGACCGGCGGGCCCGACATGATCCGGGGCACGGCCCGCGGGGCGGCCCGCCGATCGGACCGGATCAGCGGCCGCGCAGGCGGCGGACCAGGATGCTCGCGTCGCCCCGGGACTCCAGGTCCGCGAGGACCACCGCGACCGCCTCGCGGACGATGCGGCCCCGGTCGACCGCGAGACCGTGCTCCCCGCGCAGGACGAGCCGGGCGTGTTCGAGGTCCATGAGTTCCTCGGCGGAGACGTAGACCGTGATCTTCTCGTCGTGCCGCTCGCGCCCGCTGGGCCGCCGGTTGGCGCCCCGGCCCTGCCCCTTGGCGGAACGGGGCGCGGTGCCCCCGGCGCCGGTGGCAGAACCTTCCTGCGCCCTGCGCTGCGGGCCCACGCCGGGATCGCCCGACTCCCGGATCCGACCGTCGCCCGTGGTCCTGGCCGTGCCGTCCGCCGGGCCCGCCGCGTGCTCCGCGCCGCCGGCCGGCGCCTCGTCGCCGCCCCGCCGGGGCGAGGACGACTGGAGGGCCGTCCCCCCGGTCGTACGGAACAGTTCGTCGGCTCCGGGCAGACTCACTCGGCGGGACACCGGGCGAGCACCTCCCTGGCCAGCTGGCGGTAGGCGGCGGCACCGACGGAGTTGGAGGCGTACGTGGTGATCGGCTCGCCGGCGACCGTGGTCTCCGGGAAGCGGACCGTGCGCCCGATGACCGTGTGGTAGACGTGGTCGTCGAAGGCCTCGACGACGCGCGCCAGCACCTCGCGGCTGTGCACCGTACGGGAGTCGTACATCGTGGCGAGGATGCCGTCGAGCTCCAACTCCGGGTTGAGCCGCTCCTGCACCTTCTCGATGGTCTCGGTCAGCAGCGCCACGCCGCGCAGGGCGAAGAACTCGCATTCCAGCGGCACGATGACCTTGTGAGCGGCCGTCAGGGCGTTCACGGTCAGCAGGCCCAGCGAGGGCTGACAGTCGATCACGATGTAGTCGTAGTCGGCCATCAGGGGCTTGAGGGCCCGCTGGAGCGTCGACTCGCGCGCGACCTCGCTGACCAACTGCACCTCTGCGGCGGACAGGTCGATGTTGCTCGGCAGCAGGTCCATGTTGGGGACCGCCGTCTTGAGCAGCACCTCGTCGGCCGACATGCCCCGCTCCATGAGCAGGTTGTAGACCGTCAGGTCGAGTTCCATCGGGTTGACCCCGAGGCCCACGGACAGTGCGCCCTGGGGGTCGAAGTCGACGAGCAGCACGCGGCGCCCGTACTCGGCGAGTGCGGCGCCCAGGTTGATGGTCGACGTGGTCTTGCCCACGCCGCCCTTCTGGTTGCACATCGCGATGATCTTCGCCGGACCGTGATCGGTCAGCGGACCCGGGATCGGGAAGTACGGCAGCGGGCGTCCGGTCGGGCCGATCCGCTCACGGCGCTGGCGGGCAGCGTCGGGGGCGAGGGTGGCCGCGTACTCGGGGTCCGGTTCGTACTCCGCGTCCGGGTCGTAGAAGTGCCCTTCGGGCAGGTTTTCGTAGTCGGCGAAACCCGTGGGCGTATCGCCGCTCGGGTCGCCGGCCCTGGAGTTCACGTCTAGGCCGTCCATGCTCTTTTGGGGCGTCGTCATGTGCTGGTGGTTTGCGAAGGTGCGGACTGCGACGGAGCCGACGGCTTCGAGCCCGGCGGGTCCTTGACCTCGCTCAGGCGTCCCTGCTCGACCACCTCCAGGAGCAAATGTCGACTCATTCACAAGTCGTCTTACCTCCTCGGACGTGACCAGGACACTTATCGATAGGTCAGCGTTGCACCATGCCGACGGTTGGCGACTCTATGGCGTGTCACCGTCCAGCGGCAACACAATCCACCGGACCCGGCACGATGTGTCGGCAAGCGAACACCACTCTGTCAAGGGCGTCCGAGCCGTCACCGCGAAGTTTCGCGGGTGTGCGAAAGGGTTAAAGGGTTACGTTCGAGGCGAGTTGAGCCGGGTCGACGGCCGCCCCGCGAACGCGGCCGGCCGGACCTTGCGGGCAAGGTCCGGCCGGATACGTGAGATTGACGTCAATCGTTGACGGTTCAGCCGAGGAGGGTGCTCAGCTCCAGGGTGGCGAGGCCGTGGGCCTCGGCGACCGGACCGTAAACGACCTGGCCGTCATGGGTGTTGAGGCCCAGCGCCAGGGCCGGGTCGCGACGCAGCGCCTCGACCCAGCCGAGGTTCGCGAGCTGCACGATGTAGGGCAGGGTCGCGTTGGTGAGCGCGTAGGTGGAGGTGTTCGGCACCGCGCCCGGCATGTTGGCGACGCAGTAGAAGACCGAGTTGTGGACCTGGAAGGTCGGCTCGGCGTGGGTGGTCGGACGGGAGTCCTCGAAGCAGCCGCCCTGGTCGATCGCAATGTCGACAAGGACACTTCCGGGCTTCATCTTGGCGACGAGCTCGTTGGTGACCAGCTTCGGGGCCTTCGCACCCGGAATCAGCACCGCGCCGATGACGAGGTCGGCCTCGATGACCGCCTTCTCCAGCTCGTAGGCGTTGGAGACGATCGTCTTGATCTTCGTGCCGAAGATCTTGTCGGCCTCGCGGAGCTTGTTGATGTCGCGGTCGAGCAGGGTCACGTGGAAGCCCATGCCGATGGCGATCTGCGCGGCGTTCCAGCCGGAGACGCCGCCGCCGATGACCACGCACTCGCCGGCGTGGGTGCCGGGGACGCCGCCGGGCAGGACGCCGCGGCCGCCGGCCGAGCGCATCAGGTGGTAGGCGCCGACCTGCGGGGCCAGACGGCCCGCGACCTCGGACATCGGGGCGAGCAGCGGCAGCGCGCGGTTGGCGAGCTCGACCGTCTCGTACGCGATGGCGGTGGTGCCGGACTCCAGGAGGGCGTCCGTGCACTCGCGGGAGGCCGCGAGGTGCAGGTAGGTGAAGAGGGTCTGGTCCTTGCGGAGGCGGTGGTACTCCTCCGCGATCGGCTCCTTGACCTTGAGCAGCAGGTCCGCGGTGGCCCAGACCTCGTCGGCGGTGCCGAGGATCTCGGCGCCGGCGGCGACGTACTCGGCGTCCGTGATCGAGGAGCCCACACCGGCGTTCTGCTCGACGAAGACCTGGTGGCCGTTGCGGACCAGCTCATGCACGCCGGCGGGCGTGATGGCGACCCGGAACTCGTTGTTCTTGACCTCGCGGGGGATGCCGACCTTCATCGTCGATCACGGTCCTTGACTCAGGGGGAAAAACGGGGGCACTTCCATACATACCCGCCCACAAGAACGCGCAACGGGATGCACCACGGGATGCCGCGGTGAACCCAGTCTAATGAAGGATGACTCGCTGTCTAGCCTTGCAAACGAATAATCTCAGTCGGAAGTACTACGGATTTCGCAGGCTGCGGGGTCGTCTCCCAGCAATCTGTCGGCTGCGGACCGGTGCAGCCTGGCCGCCGCCGGATCCCCGAGCCGGTCCAACGTGTCGGCGAGGCGGACCTGGAGCGCGGCCTGAAGCCGCAGGTCGCCGGCCCTGCGCGCCAGCTCGATCGCCTCCCGGCAGGTGTGCAGGGATTCCTCGGGCCGCCCGGCGTACTCCTGGACCCGGGCCATCTCGCTCAACGCCTTGGCCTGTCCCGGGACATCGGCGAGCTTGCGGTACCCCGCGGCGGCCGCGCGCCAGGCGCGCAGCGCCTCGCCGTAGCGGCCCGCGTAGGTGTGCACGTTGCCCAGCCGGCCGTAGAGGCGGGCCTCGTCGGCGCGCTCCCCGCGCGCCAGCGCGTGCGACAGCGCCCGCCCGAACCAGTCGGAGGCCCGGGGCCAGTCCGCCAGCTCCTGGTAGGCACCGCCTACGGATTCCATCGCGCGGCCGGTCGCGTACGGGTCCCGGGCCGCCTTCCCCGCGACCAGCGCCGCCCGGTAGCGCTCCAGCGCCTCGCGGGTCCGGCCGGTCGCGGCGTCCAGGTCGGCCAGGTTCAGCAGCGCGGCGGCCTGCTCGCGGGGCAGGTCGCGCCGCTCGGCCACGTCGAGGACGAGCCGGTGCAGCCCGTAGAGCTCCGGGGCGGCGGCCTCGGTGCCGCGGTGCGCGGCCAGGGCCCGGACCAGGGCCGCGACCAGCCTGCGGGCCAGGGTGTCCAGCCCGCCGTCGGCCACGGCCAGTGTGGCGGCGCCGGTCAGCGCGGGCAGTCGGGTGTCGAGCCAGGTGGAGGCGGCCCGCCGGTCGGGGAAGCGCAGGGCGCGCGGCAGGCCGTCCAGCTTCTCGGGCCCGCCGATGCCCGGGTCCTCGTCGGTCTCCGCCATGGCCCGGCAGGAGGTCAGCAGGCGTACCGTGCGCTCCAGCATCCTGGCCCGGGCGAGCTCGACCTCGGCGGGGCGCTCCTTGGTCTCCAGCAGGCCCTGGAGCAGCGGCGCGAGGCAGCCCGGCAGCAGGAACATGCCGTCGTGGGCGTGCCGGACGAGGCCCAGTCCCGCGAAGTCCTCCAGGGTGGACTGCGCGGCGGCCACCGAGCAGCCCGCGAGGGCCGAGGCGGTGTGCGAGTCGAGGATCCCGGCGGGGGCCAGCGGCAGCAGCCTCAGGGTGCGCTGGGCCGGCTGCGGCAGGGACTCGTAGACGAGCCGGAAGGCGCGGCCGAGGGGGCCGTGGACGCCGGAGGGCATGTCGTGGAGCTGCTTGGCGACGTCGGCGACGGCGGCCTTGGGGTGCGCGGCGAGCCAGCCTCCGGCGAGTGCGAGCGCGGCGGGCGCTCCCCCGCAGGCCTCGGCGAGGCCCTCGGCGGCGCGCGGGTCGACGGTGACGCGGGTGTCGCCGATGAGGCGGCCGAGCAGGGCCACCGCGGAGGGGGTGTCCAGTCCGCCGAGGGTGCACGGGCGGACGTCCGGGATCCCGGTGAGCGGGCCCTCCGCGGTGACGACGACCAGGCATTCGGGGGTGTCCGGGAGCAGCGCGTCGACCTGGTACGGGTCGGCGGCGTCGTCGACGAGCAGGATGACGCGCCGCCCCGCCACGGCCTCGCGCAGCGCGGCGCTCAGGTCGTCCTCGGCGGCCCCCGGCGGGGTCGGTCGGCCGAGCCCCTCCAGGAGGGTGCGCACGGCCCGGTCGGTGGGGAGGGTGTCGCCGCCGGGGGCGGTCAGCCGTACCCGGACGAGCCCGTCGGGGTACTCGTCGGCGACCTCGCGCACCAGCGCCTCGGCGAGGGCGGTGCGTCCGGAGCCGGGCCGGCCCGCGATGAGCAGCACCCGGGCCCGGGGCGCCTTGGCCTTGCGGCCCGAAAGGGTGTCGAGCCCGGTCCGTGCGATGTCCTCGCGCAGCTCCTTGAGCTCACGCCGCCGCCCGACGAAATCCGTCACGGATCCGCTCCTCTCCCTGCCTCCGGGTTGCCGAGCGTAGTTCACGCAGAGCGACGGCCCGTGTGGAGCGTGGCGGACAGATCCCCCGATCGGATCAGCAGATGGTCACCTTTTCACCCCGAGGACCCCCGGAGGACCCCCGTAAGCCCTCCGTAGGCCCTCCGGAGGCGTCCCGCACTCCCTCCGGGCACCGCCCGGACGCCCCGGCCGGTCCGCGCTGCCGCGGCCCGCGGGGGCCGGTCCCGGAGGTTCCGCGCGGGCCCCGGTGTCCGTCGTCGAACCCCGTCGCCGCCCGGAGGTCGCGGGGCGGCCGGGCGTTCGACGGCAGGCCCTACGAGGCCTCGTAGGGGCGGGCCGGCCAGGGCGCGAGGGCCGGCCGCAGCGCGTCCGGACCGCCGTCGCGCGTCAGCGCCGCCTTCAGGGCCAGGACGCCGACCACCAGCGCGGCGTTGCCCAGCTCGCCCGCCAGGGCCCCGTCCACCAGCTCGTCCAGGGCCACCCAGGCCACCTCCATGTCGGCCTCCTCGGAGTCGGTCTCCCCGTACCGCTCCCCCTCGGCCTCCGACACGCCGCGCGCGAGGAACACCCGGACCGCCTCGTCCGAGCCGCCCGGGGAGGGGTGGAAGTCGACGAGCACCCGCCAGTCGTCGGCCGCGAGGTGCGCCTCCTCGTACAGCTCGCGCCGCGCCGCCTCCAGCGGGTTCTCCCCCGGCACGTCCAGCAGCCCGGCGGGCAGCTCCCACAGCCGGCGCCGCACCGGGTGGCGGTACTGGCTCAGCACCAGGACCCGGCGCGCCTCCTCGTCCAGGGCGACCACGCACACCGAACCGGGGTGGACCTGGTAGTCCCGGCGGGCCACCGAGCCGTCCGGCATCCGCACCTCGTCGGAGTCGACGGCGGTCTTGGCGCCCTGGAAGGGCCGCCGGGTCGACAGCGTCTCCCAGGACTCCGACGTATCGCTGATCCCCATGAACCGTGCCCTCCACAACGCGCGACAGCCGGGGTACGGATCTTCCGTACCCCGGCTGCCTACGTTATGCGCTCAGGCGCTCACGTCACTTCGCGGACTGCTGACGCTCCACGGCGGCCTTGACCAGACCGGCGAAGAGGGGGTGCGGCCGCGTCGGGCGGGAGCGGAGCTCCGGGTGGGCCTGCGTGGCCACCAGGTAGGGGTGGACCTCGCGCGGGTACTCGACGTACTCGACGAGCTTGTTGTCCGGGGAGGTGCCCGAGAAGACCAGGCCGGCCTTCTTCTCCAGCTCGGAGCGGTAGGCGTTGTTGACCTCGTAGCGGTGGCGGTGGCGCTCGTCCACGTACGCCTGGTCCCCGTACACCTCGCGCACGATCGAACCCTCGGCGAGCTTGGCCGGGTACATGCCCAGGCGCATGGTGCCGCCCAGGTCGCCCGCGCCCTCGACGAAGGCCAGCTGCTCCTCCATCGTGGAGATCACCGGGTTGGCGGTGGAGGCGTCGAACTCGGTGGAGTTCGCGTCCTCGATGCCCGCCAGGCTGCGCGCGGCCTCGATGACCACGCACTGCAGGCCCAGGCACAGGCCGAGCAGCGGGATCCGGTTCTCGCGGGCGTAGGTGATCGCGCCGACCTTGCCGTTCACGCCGCGGTCGCCGAACCCGCCGGGCACGCAGATCGCGTCGACGTCGGACAGCTGCGCCGCGGCGCCGGCCGGGGTCTTGCAGTCGTCGGAGGTGACCCACTTGATCTGCACGCGGGCCTTGTTGGCGAAACCGCCGGCGCGCAGCGCCTCGGTCACCGACAGGTAGGCGTCGGGCAGGTCGATGTACTTGCCGACCAGCGCGACCTTGACCTCGTGGTCGGGGTTGTGGACCCGGTCCAGCAGGTCCTCCCACACCGTCCAGTCGACGTCGCGGAACGGCAGGTCGAGCTTGCGCACGACGTAGGCGTCGAGGCCCTCGGTGTGCAGCACCTTGGGGATGTCGTAGATCGACTTGGCGTCGATGGCCGCGACCACGGCCGCCTCGTCGACGTCGCACATCAGCGAGATCTTGCGCTTGATGGAGGTGGGGACGTCGCGGTCGGCGCGCAGCACGATGGCGTCGGGCTGGATGCCGATGTTGCGCAGGGCGGCGACCGAGTGCTGGGTCGGCTTGGTCTTCAGCTCGCCCGAGGGGCCGATGTAGGGCAGCAGCGAGATGTGCACGACGAAGACGTTGTCGCGGCCGACCTCGTGGCGGACCTGGCGGACGGTCTCCAGGAACGGCAGCGACTCGATGTCGCCGACCGTGCCGCCGACCTCGGTGATGACGACGTCGACGTCGTCGGTCGCCATGCGGCGGATGCGGTGCTTGATCTCGTTGGTGATGTGCGGGATGACCTGCACGGTGTCACCGAGGTACTCGCCGCGGCGCTCCTTGGCGATGACCGTGTTGTAGACCTGGCCGGTCGTCACGTTCGCCGAGCCGTCGAGGTCGACGTCGAGGAAGCGCTCGTAGTGGCCGATGTCCAGGTCGGTCTCGGCGCCGTCGTTGGTGACGAACACCTCGCCGTGCTGGAACGGGTTCATCGTGCCGGGGTCGACGTTCAGGTACGGGTCGAGCTTCTGCATCGTGACCCGCAGGCCGCGCGCCTTCAGCAGCGCACCCAGGCTGGAGGCCGTCAGCCCCTTGCCGAGGGACGAAGCGACACCCCCGGTGACGAAGATGTGCTTGGTCGTCATGGATTTGGGCGGCATCGCCAAGAGGGGGCTCCCGTGGTCGCGAGGTGAGGTGCGTCCGGCGCCGTTCCGCGGAGATCCGGAGGGGTCTCAGGGGGCGCCGAAGCTGCGGTTTCGGGGCTCCTGATTCGCACAGGCAGACCACCGGTCCACGGGGTACCAGCCTATCAGCGCCCGGGACGGTCCGCCTCCGGGCGCGCGGCGCGGCACGCTTCCCGAGGGCCCCGGACCCGCCCCGACGAGGGCGTTCTCCCAGGTCACCCGTTCAGCCGAGTCACATTGTCCCAGGACTTAAGGAGATCACTAGGGTGCCGTCATACCCTGCTCGGATACCGCTGCACATCGCCGCCGAGCAGTCCGGCAAACGGCGTAACCTCGCCCGTTCCGGCAATCTAGGACTCGACGCGGGGATCCCTGCGCACAGGAGACCGCGCGACAGCGCATTGCAAGCGCCCTACGGGGCGGACGTGGCCGTTCGACTGGAGAGCAACGTGTCCGGGCGCATCGAGGATTACGCACTGATCGGGGACATGCAGACCGCGGCGCTGGTCTGCCGGGACGGGGCGGTGGACTGGCTCTGCCTGCCACGCTTCGACTCCCATGCCGTCTTCGCGAGCCTTCTGGGCACCGAGGAACACGGGTTCTGGCGCATCGGCCCGGCCTTCGCTCCCGGTACGGAGGCCCCGCGGGCCGCGCGCAGGCGCTACCGCGGCGATTCGCTGGTGCTGGAGTCGGAGTGGGACACCCCGCGGGGGACCGTCCGCGTCATCGACTTCATGCCACCCCGCGAGGACCACGCACCGCAGCTGATCCGCATCGTGGAGGGCGTCAGCGGACGCGTCCCGATGCGTTCGGCCCTGCGCATGCGTTTCAGCTACGGACGGATCGTGCCGTGGGTGCACAAGGTCGACGGGCGCACCGTGGCCGTCGCCGGCCCCGACTCGGTGTGGCTGGACACCCGCGCGCAGACCTACGGCAAGGACCTGACGACGTACTCGGACTTCACCGTCGCCCCCGGTGACCGGGTCGCCTTCGCCATCAGCTGGCAGCCCTCCCACAAGGGCGCCCCCGAGTGCCCCGACGCCGAGGCGGCCCTGGAGGCCACCTCGGAGTTCTGGCGGGAGTGGGTCGACCACTGCACGTACCACGGGCCCTACCGGGAGGCGGTGGTCCGTTCCCTGATCACCCTCAAGGCCCTCACGTACGCCCCCACGGGCGGGATCGTCGCCGCCCCCACCACCTCCCTGCCGGAGGAGATCGGCGGGGTCCGCAACTGGGACTACCGCTACACGTGGCTGCGCGACGCCGCCATCACCCTCTCCTCGCTGCTGCGCACCGGCTACCGCGAGGAGGCCTCGGCCTGGCGGGACTGGCTGCTGCGGGCCGTGGCCGGCGACCCGGAGAACCTCCAGATCATGTACGGGATCGCGGGCGAGCGCGAGCTCGGCGAGACCGAACTGGACTGGCTCCCCGGCTACGAGAACTCCGGCCCCGTGCGCGTGGGCAACGGCGCCGCGCACCAGCTCCAGCTCGACGTGTACGGCGAGGTCACCGAGGCCCTGCACCTGGGCCACATGACCGGCCTGGCCCGCAACGACTACGCCTCGCTGCTCCAGCTCAAGCTGATCCGCTACCTGGAGACGCACTGGATGGAGCCCGACGAGGGCATCTGGGAGGTCCGCGGTCCGCGCCGGCACTTCGTGCACTCGAAGGTCATGGCGTGGGTGGCCGTGGACCGCACGATCAAGCTGATCGAGAGCGGCGACGCGGACGGCCCGCTGGAGCGCTGGCGGCAACTGCGCGACGAGATCCACGCCGACGTCTGCGAGAAGGGCTACGACAAGGACCGCAACACCTTCACGCAGTCCTACGGCTCCCGGGAGCTGGACGCCTCGCTGCTGCTGATCCCGCAGATGGGCTTCCTGCCCCCCGACGACAAGCGGGTCATCGGCACGATCGAGGCGATCCAGCGGGAGCTGTCCACCCCGGACGGCTTCATCCTGCGCTACCCGACGGCCGGCGAGGAGGCGGGCGTGGACGGCCTGGAGGGCGACGAGGGCGCCTTCCTCGCGTGCTCGTTCTGGATGGCCGACGACCTCGCGATGATCGGCCGGGTCGACGAGGCCCGCCGGCTCTTCGAGAAGCTGCTCTCGCTCCGCAACGACCTGGGGCTCCTCGCCGAGGAGTGGGACCCCAAGCTCCAGCGGCAGGTCGGCAACTTCCCGCAGGCCTTCAGCCACGTCCCGCTCATCGACACGGCGCTGCGGCTGACGGCCAGCGGGGCCTACGGGGGCTGACGCGCGACCCGTTCCGTGCCCGCCTACGCTGGAGGGGTCCCAGCCCCTCTCGCGAAAGGGGGGTGGCCATGGCGCCCCTCTCGAAGGCGGGTACGGCGCTCGTCGAACTCCGTGAGGACCTCTCCGGAGCGGTGTTCGCCCCCGGCGACCCCGGGTACGACGAGTCCCGGGTCCGCTTCAACGCGCTGATCGACCGCAGGCCCGCCGTGATCGCCGAGTGCGCGGACCCGCAGGACGTGGTCACCGCCGTCCGTTTCGCCCGGGGGCTCGACCTGCCGATCGCGGTCCGCGGCGGCGGGCACAGCGTCGCCGGCATGTCCGTCAACGACGGCGGGCTGGTCGTCGACCTGCGCCGGATGAACGAGGTGACGGTCCATCCGGCCGCACGGGCCGTCCACGTCGGCGGCGGCGCGACGATGAGCCACCTCGACCGGGCCTGCCAACCGTACGACCTGGCCACCACCGGCGGCCGGGCCTCGACCACCGGCGTCGGCGGCTTCGTCCTGGGCGGGGGCACCGGCTGGCTCGACCGGAAGTTCGGGCTGGCCGTCGACAACCTGCTGGGAGTCGACCTGGTCACCGCCGACGGCGAACTCCTGCACGCGAACGCCGAGGACAACCCCGAACTGTTCTGGGGACTGCACGGCGGCGGCGGCAACTTCGGCATCGCGACCTCCCTGACCCTGCGGCTGCACGAACTGCCGCACATGTCGATCGCCATGCTCCTCTACGCGCCGGAGCGCGGGCCCGAGGCGGTCCGCGCCTACCGGGACGTCATCGAGTCCGGGCCGCCCGAGGCGAGCGGTGCCGCGCTCTACCTGACCGCGCCGCCGGAGGAGTTCGTCCCCCCGCACCTGGTGGGCACGCTGCTGGCGGGCGTCCTGCTGACTTACGCGGGCCCCGAGGAGGAGATGCGCCGGCTCGCCGCGCCCCTGCTGGCCGTCCCGCACGAGGTGGAGATCGTCACGGCCATCCCGTACGCCGACCTCCAGTGCATGATCGACGACCCGCCGGGACTGCGGAACTACTGGTCCGCGGAGTACCTCACGGGCGCCCCCGACGAGCTCGTGGACGTCTTCTGCGCCCGCGCCGACTCCATGCCCGTACCCACCCACACGCAGCACCTCCTCTTCCCGCAGGGCGGCGCCATCGCCTCGGCCCCCGGCGACCACCCGATCGCGTTCCGCGACGCGCCCTGGGGCGTGCACCCCTTCGCGATCTGGGAGGACCCCGCCGATGACGAACGGGCCCGCCAGTGGGTCAAGGACGTCCGCGCCGACGTCCGCCCGTGGAGCACCGGCGCGATCTACCTCAACTTCACCGGGGACGAGGGCGCCGAGCGGGTCGTCGCCGGCCTCGGCGAGGAGCACATGCGGCGCCTCGGCGCGCTGAAGCGGCAGTACGACCCGGACAACGTGTTCCGCTTCAACCACAACATCACCCCGAGCTGAGGCACGGACCACCCCCCGTGATGCGTCCGCGACCGTCCGGAAGGTAGCGTCCCGCGACATGGACAACCAGGGCGGGATCACGGTTCAACGGGCACTGGAGCTCCCGGGACTGCGCGGCGGCCTCCCGGAGGTGGTGGCCTGCGCCGACCGGCTCGGCCGCACCGTCCGCTGGGTGCACGCCGGCGAGGTCCCCAACATCGCCTCCCTCCTCAAGGGCGGCGAGTTGCTGCTCACCACCGGCCTGGGCCTGGGCACCCGCCCCGCCGAACAGCGGGCCTTCGTACGCCGCCTCGCGGACCGGGGCATCGCCGCCCTCGTCGTCGAACTCGGCCCCCGCTTCACCCGGCTCCCGGCCACGCTCGTCGAGACCGCGCGGGCGGCGGGCCTGCCGCTGGTGCAACTGCACCGCGAGGTCCCGTTCGTCACCGTCACCGAAGAGGTCCACACCGAGATCGTCAACGGCCACTACGCGCTGCTCCAGCGGGCGGAGGAGGTCCACCGGCGCTGCACGGAGGCCCTGTTGGGCGGCGGCGGGATCCCGCAGGTGCTGCGGATCCTCGCCGACTTCACCACCAACCCGGTGTTCCTGGAGACCCCCGACGGCCAACTGCTGTACGCGGCCGGCCCGGCCGCCGGCGAGGCCGCCGCCGACCCGCTCCAGGTCTGGGAGGGCCTACGGGGCCAACGCGCCGCCGAACCCCCGGGCAACGCGGTGGTCGTCGACGTGCCCGGCGGCGGCCCCGGCACCGGATCCGTCCGCGCGCGCCTCGTCCTGCTGGGCGTCGGCAACCCGCTGCTGCCGGTGCACCGGATGGCGGCGGAGCGCACGGCCGGGGTGCTGGCGGTGGTGCTGATGCAGGCGCGCCAGGAGGACGAACTGGCCGCGCGCGGCCGGGGCGACTTCCTCACCGACCTGGCCGAGGGCCGCATCTCGGCGGAGGACGCCCCGGCGCAGGCCCGCGTCCTGGGCTTCCGGCCCGGGACCGGGCCGCTGCTGCCGATCGTGATGCGGCTGTCCACCGATCTCGGCGCGGCCGGCGGGTGGGCGGTGCTGGCCCGCGCCGTACTGGAGGAGCTGTCCTCCGTCGGAGTGCCGGTCCTCCTCGGGGTCCGGCCCGTGGAGGGTCGGGTCCCGCTGCTGGTGTCGCTGCGCGCCGAATCCGAACGCACCGCCGTGGCCGACCGGGTCGCCGCCGCGCTGCGGGCCGGCGTCGAACGCGCCGGGCTGGACCGGGCCGGGGCCCCGCCGGCGGTGGTCGTCGGCGTCTCCGGGAGCTGGGCGGCGGCCTCGGCGGGGCTGCGGCACGCGGCCGAGACCGCCACCGCCGCCCACGGCCTGCCGGCCCGGCCCTGGTACGACGCCCGCCGCCTGGACATCGACCTGCTGCTGTGGCGGCTGCGGGAACACCCGGACCTGGCGGCGTTCGTCGACCGGGCGATCGGGGCGCTGCGCGTGCACGACGCGCACTCGCGGCCGCCGTTGCTCCCGACGCTGGAGACGTACCTGGCGCACGCGGGCCGCAAGGCGGAGACGGCCCGCGAGCTCCACCTCAACCGCCAGACCCTGTACAACCGCCTGGCCCGCATCTCGGAACTCCTGGGCACGGACCTGGACGACCCCGAGACGGTCCTCTCCCTCAGCCTCGCCCTCCGCGCCCGCCGCCACGCCCAACCCTCCTGACGCGCCGCGCCTCGCCTCCTCGACGCGCCGCTCGCACCGCTCGGCCGCGGCCGGCCTCCCGGGCTTCGCGCCGCTGCGCCGGGCTGTGCCTCCTCGACGCGCCGCTCGCACCGCTCGGCCGCGGCCGGCCTCTCGGGCTTCGCGCCGCTGCGCCGGACTCCGTCCGTCGACCGCCGGACGGGGTCCGGGCCGGGGCCGGTTGGCATGTGGCCGCTGCCGACGGGCTGGGCAACCGAATCCCGGCCGGGGCCGGTTGGCGTGTGCCGGTTCCCGGCCGGGGTTCCGCTGCGCGGGGCTCGTCCCCTACCCGCCCTTCCACCGTTCCCGCCTCAAACGCCGGCGCGGCTGACAACCACCCCGTGACCGGCCCGGCGGACCGATCGACCACCGCGCCACCCCGTGCCGCGCGGGAGCCGGGGCGCACCCCGCCGGCGCTCGACGCGCCGGGGGTCGGGGTGACTGCCCCAGCCACGCCGAGGGGCCTGGGGCCCGGGCCGCAGCCCTACCCCTCCCAGCCCCGCCGGCGCTCGATACGCAGGGCCCGGGGCGCAGCCCCACCCCCCGCCCCGCCGGAGTTCGTTGCGCGGGGGTCCGGGGGCGGAGCCCCCGAAACGGGGGCCGGGGCGCGGCCCCGGGAAACGGAGAAAGGGCGGGGCGGGGAGACGGCACCGCGCAGCGGCACCCACACCGGCACCCGGCAGCGAGACCGCCCCGCCGCCGGCACCCGGCAGGGTCAGCGGCCGCGTTCCATCAGTTCGTCGTAGACGGCCAGGACCTGCGCCACCGTCTCGTCCTCCGACGGCCACGTCGCGGCCTGCGCCCGCCCCGCCTCCCCCAGCTCCGCCCGCCGCCCCGGATCCGCCAGCAGCGCGGCCACCGCGCCCGCCAGCGCCCCGGAATCCCCGTAGGGCACGAGCACGGCCGCGTCCCCGACCAGTTCCGGTACCGCGCCGACCTCGGTCGCCACCAGCGCCACCCCGGCCCGCAGGGCCTCCTGGGCCAGCGGGGAGCGGCCCTCCCAGCGGCTCGGCAGCACCGCCACGTCCGCCGCGGCGAGCAGCCGGTCCGCGTCCGGGCGCCGTCCCAGCAGCCGGACCGGAAGCCCCTCCTCCTCGATGCGCCGCGTCAGTTCGGGACGTAGCGGCCCCTCCCCGGCGATCACGAGCAGCGGCAGCGGTTCCATGACCCGCCACGCCCGTGCCGCGTCCATCAGGACGGAGTAGCCGCGGCGCGGGACCAGGCTGCCGACGGCCACCACCAGCGGTCTGTCCACGGCGCCCAGTTCCGCCCGGGTCTTGTCGGCGTCCACGGCGCCGGCCGTGCTCGGTACGGCGGGCGCGGCCAGTCGCGCGTCGCGCGCCCCGCGCCGCCGGGCGAGGTCGACCTGGTCGAAGGAGGCGCCCAGGACGACGGCCGCCGCCCGGGCCACCCGGCCCTCCAGGAGGCGGCTCAGCCGGCCCAGCATCCCCTGCGGCTCGGGGGCGCCGCCGTGCCAGGTGACCACGAGCGGGACCCTGCGCCCCGCCCGGCGTCCGCTCAGGGCCAGCGCGGCCCGCAGGCCGGCCCGTACCCCGTGGGCGTGGACGAGGTCGGCGCGTGCGCAGGCGGCCCGCAGGGCGGCCACCGCGTCCGGGGTGAACTCCGCTCCGGCGCCGGTGAAGTCGTACTCCCCCTCGGCCGCGACGGGGGCGCACACGGTGACGCGCACGCCCCTGGCGGCCAGCCCCGTGGTCAGGGACCGTACGTGCGCGCTGCTGCCCGCGCCCGCGCCGCCGAGGACCTGGACGGTGCGCAGCGGGGGTCGCCCGTACGGTTGTGCGGGGACCGGGATCGGGACCGGGGAGCTGCTCACGGGCCGAAGCTCCAGGGTGAGACGTCAGGGACGTCGCCCAGGATGCCAGTCCGCACGCGCGTTCCGGGACCATACGGGTGCGGATCCGGTACGAGATACCGCACTCCGCCCCACAGCCTCACCCACACGGGCTACCGCCGCGCCCCGCCGGAGCCGGGTCCGCCGGCCGGCGGAGGGGCCGAGGGCCCGGGGCGGTGTCCGTCCCGGGCCTTCGGCGACCCGTCGCTCAGGCGTCGGCGCGCGCCGCCGCGAGGAGTTCCTCGGCGTGGGCCCGCGCGGTCTGGGAGTCCTCCTGGCCGGCCAGCATCCGCGACAGTTCGCGGACCCGGTCCTCGCCCTCCAGCACGGTCACCCCGGAGCGCGTGACGGATCCGTCGACGGTCTTCTCCACCAGCAGTTGGCGGTCCGCGAAGGCGGCCACCTGCGGCAGGTGCGTGACGACGACCACCTGGGCGGTCCGCGCGAGCTTGGCCAGCCGCCGCCCGACCTCGACGGCGGCCTTGCCGCCGACGCCCGCGTCGACCTCGTCGAAGAGGTACGTGGGGACGGGGTCGGAGCCGGCGAAGACGACCTCCACCGCCAGCATGACCCGGGACAGCTCGCCGCCCGAGGCGCCCTTGGCGATGGGCCGGGGCTGGGCGCCCGGGTGCGGGGCCAGCAGCAGTTCGACGTCGTCGGCGCCCGAAGGCCCGTAGGCGACCGGTCGGCCGGCGACCTCGACGCCGTCGGGGTCCTCGCTCTGGCGGATGTCGAAGGTGACCCGGGCGTGCGGCATGGCCAGGGAGGCGAGTTCCTCGGTGACGGCGGAGGCGAAGCGTTCGGCGGCCTCCGTGCGGGCGTCGGTCAGCGCCTGCGCCAGTTGGGACAGTTCGGCCCGCAGCGCGTCGCGTTCGGCGGTGAGTTCGGTGATCCGGTCGTCGTCCCCGTCGAGTTCCAGCAGCCGCGCCGCGCCGGTCTCGGCCCAGCGCAGTACGGAGCCCAGGCCGCCTTCGGCGTCGCCGTACTTGCGCACCAGCTGGGTCAGGGCCGCCCGCCGCTCCTCCACGGCGGCCAGCCGCAGCGGATCGGCGTCCAGGTCGTCGGCGTACCCGGCGAGCTCTCCGGCCACGTCGGCGAGGAGGATGCCCAGCTCCCCGATCCGATCGGCGAGCGCGCCGAGCGCCTTGTCGTGGGAGCGTACGGATTCCAGCGCGCGGTGCGCGCCGGCGACGAGCGTGTTGGCGTCGACGCCCTCCGGGTCCTCCATGTCCCCGGCGAGGGCGGCGTGGGCGGCCTGCGCGGCCGAGGCCAGCGATTCGGCGTGGCCCAGGCGCTCGGCCTCGGAGGCCAGCTCGGCGTCCTCGCCGGTCAGCGGTTCGACGGCGGCGATCTCGTCGAGTCCGAAGCGCAGCAGGTCCGCCTCCTGGGCGCGTTCCCGGGCCCGGGTGGTGATGGTGTCGAGTTCCCCGGCGACGGTGCGCAGCCGGCGGTAGGCGCCCGCGTACTTCTCCAGGGGGACGGCCACGGCGTCCCCGGCGTACCGGTCGAGGGCCTGGCGCTGTCGGGCGGGCCGCAGCAGGCCCTGCTGGTCGGTCTGGCCGTGGACGGCGACGAGGTCGTCGGCGAGTTCGCCGAGCAGGCCGACGGGCACGGAGCGGCCGCCGACGTGGGCGCGCGAGCGCCCCTCGGCGGACACCGTCCGGCTGATCAGCAGGGCGCCGTCGTCGAGTTCGGCCCCGGCCTCCTCGGCGCGCAGGGCGGCGGGGGCGTCGGGGCGCATGACGAGGCGGCCCTCGACCACCGCCGCCTTGGCCCCGATCCGCACCAGGGCGGGATCGGCGCGCCCGCCGAGCAGCAGCCCGAGGCTGGTGACGACCATCGTCTTGCCCGCGCCGGTCTCGCCCGTCACCGCGGTGAATCCGGGCGACAGCTCGACCACCGCGTCGTCGATGACCCCGAGCGACCGTATCCGCATCTCCTCAAGCACGGGACGACGATACCGAGGTTTCCCGGGTGCGATGTGACGTCACCCGGCCGGATCTTCTCGAACGGGTGTGCTATTTAGGGGTTACTGGTGGGGCGCCCCGCGCCAACCGGACACGGGCAGCGCGAACTTCGCCACGAGCCGGTCGGTGAACACCGCGTGGTGCAGCCGGGCGAGTCGCACCGGCACCGAACCCCGCCGCACCTCCACCCGGGCGCCCGACGGCAGCTCCAGCGTCCGCCGCCCGTCGCACCACAGCACCCCGTGCGGGGTACCGGTCTGCACCTCCACCGCCAGCACCGAGTCCGGCGAGGTGACCAGCGGCTTCGCGAACAGCGCGTGCGCGCTGATCGGCACCATCAGCAGCGCCTCCACCTCGGGCCACACCACCGGGCCGCCCGCCGAGAAGGCGTACGCGGTCGAGCCGGTCGGCGTCGCGCACACGATGCCGTCGCAGCCGAAGCCGGTGACCGGACGCCCGTCGATCTCCAGGACGACCTCCAGCATCCGCTCGGGGGACACCTTCTGCACCGCGGCCTCGTTCAGCGCCCAGTCCCGGTGGACGATGTCACCGTTCGTCCGGACGAGTACGTCGAGCGTCATCCGCTCCTCGACCTCGTACGCCCTCGTGACCACCCGGTCGACGACCTTGTCCAGATCGTCGCGCTCCGCCTCGGCGAGGAAGCCCACCCGACCGAGGTTCACGCCCAGCATCGGCACCCCGGAGCCGCGCGCGAACTCCGCGCCGCGCAGCAGCGTCCCGTCACCGCCCAGCACGATCAGCAGCTCGCACCCGTCGAGCACCTTCGGGGTGCACTCGGCCACGAGCTCCACCTCGGGCGGCAGCGGCAGGTCCACCGCCTCGTGCTCCAGCACCCGCACCCCGAGCCCGGAGCGCAGCAGCCCCTGGACGACCAGCTCGGCGCTGCGGATCGCGGCCGGCCGGCCGGTGTGCGCGAGCAGGAAGACCGTACGCGCCCCCTCCGGTTCCGCTCCCGCCCCCGCCACGGCTCCCGACGTTGCTGACGCTGCTGACTCTGACGAATCTGTCACTGCGGCCCCTCCGCCACTGCACGATCGACGTCCCCCGGGTCGAGTGCCGGTGCGCCCGCCCGCAGCCACAGAAAGTACTCGACGTTGCCCGACGGCCCGGGCAACGGGCTCGCGGTCACCCCGAGCACCCCCAGCCCCAGCTTCCAGGCCTGCGCCGCGACCTCCCGTACGGCCTCCGCGCGCAGCTCGGGGCTGCGCACCACTCCCCCGCTGCCCAGGCGCTCCTTGCCCACCTCGAACTGCGGCTTGACCATCAGCACCAGGTCCGCGCCGGGCGCGGTGCACCCCACCAGCGCGGGCAGGACCAACCCGATCGAGATGAAGGACAGGTCGCCGACCACCAGGTCCACGGGGATCCCGTCGATCAGCTCGACCGTCAGTTCACGCACGTTCGTGCGGTCCTTGACCGTGACGCGGTCGTCGCTCTGCAGCGACCAGGCGAGCTGCCCGTAGCCGACGTCGACGGCGACCACGTGGGAGACGCCCGCGCGCAGCAGGACGTCGGTGAACCCGCCGGTCGAGGCGCCCGCGTCCAGGGCCCGACGGCCCTCGACCGCCAGTCCCAGCGGGCGGAACGCCGCGAGGGCGCCCGCGAGCTTGTGGCCGCCCCGGGAGACGTAGTCGGGGTCGCTGTCGTCCTTGAGGACGACCAGGGCCGCGCTGGTCTCGACCTGGGTGGCCGGCTTGGTCGCGGTGGTACCGCCCACGGTCACCCGGCCCGCGGCGATCAGCTGGGCCGCGTGCTCGCGCGAGCGGGCCATGCTGCGGCGTACGAGTTCGGCGTCCAGGCGGCGGCGTGCCACTCCTGCCACGTTCGGTTCAGCTCCTGTTTTCGTAAGGTCCGGGGACCGGCGGTGCGTCCAGCGCGCTCAGCGCCTCACGCAGTCCCCCGTGCACATCCTCGTACACCCGCGGGTGCCCGTCGGTCGCCAGGTGGTCCGCGTCCGCGAGGCGCTCCAGGTGCGCGTCCACGCCGGGGTGCCCGGTGGGGGTCCTCTCCAGGCCCAGCGGCGCGGGCCCGACCGGCTGTCCGGGGGTCTGCGCCGGGGGCCGGTCCGTCGGCTCCTCGGGGACGTCCGGACCGCTTCCGGACACTGCGTCGGTCATGCCCCGACGCTACCCCGAAGCGCGGCCGCGACCACGCGCGGCTCTGCGGTACGGTCGTGATCACCATGGCTACGACCGAGGAGTGCCGCGAAGCACTCGACCGACTCTC
Source organism: Streptomyces sp. NPDC048606 (assembly GCF_040650855.1). Lineage (NCBI taxonomy): Bacteria > Bacillati > Actinomycetota > Actinomycetes > Kitasatosporales > Streptomycetaceae > Streptomyces > Streptomyces sp. NPDC048606. The sequence goes on from NZ_JBEZIB010000016.1 coordinate 163,264, forward strand.
CGACAACCTGAGGCGTGCCGACGGCGACGTCCGCGGCGCCGCGGCCTTCGACCGCTCGCTCAGTTGTCACATCACCGACCTCGACGAGACCTTCACCGGCCGCCTCGACGGCGGCCGGATCACGGTCCAGGCCGTCGCGCCCGGCCCGCCCCGCGCGAAGGCCGAGATCCGGCTCGCGATGACCGGCGACGACCTGGTCGCGCTGGTGGCGGGCGAGCTGAAGTTCGCGAAGGCCTGGGCCTCCGGCCGGGTCCGCCTGGAGGCCGGCTTCCGCGACCTCCTGCGGCTCAAGAGCATGCTCTAGCCGCCCCCGACCGGCCCGGACCGCACGCACGGACGCCCGAGCGGTACGGACGGGCCTGCCGGGCCGCACGGGCCTGCCGTGCGGTACGGGCCTGCCGTGCGGTACGGGCCTGCCGGGCCACACGGGCCCGAGGCGCCGGAGCCGCGCGCCGGCGCCCTCCCCCGCCGCGGCTACGCGCTGTGGGCGACCACCGCGGTACGCGCCTGGCGCGCGGCCGGGACCACCAGCGGGGTACCGGTCTCCGGGTCGTCGATGATCCGGCAGCGCACCCCGAACACCTCCTCGACCAGCTCGGAGGTGACCACCTCGGCGGGCGGCCCCTCGGCGACGACCACGCCGCCGCGCATGGCGATCAGGTGCGTGGCGTAGCGCGCGGCCTGGTTGAGGTCGTGCAGCACCGCCACCAGCGTCCGGCCCTGGTTCTCGTGGAGCTCCGCGCACAGGTCGAGCACGTCGAGCTGGTGCTGGATGTCCAGGTACGTCGTCGGCTCGTCCAGCAGCAGCAGCGGCGTCTGCTGGGCCAGGGCCATCGCGATCCACACGCGCTGGCGCTGACCGCCCGACAGCTCGTCCACGGCCCGGTCGGCCAGCTCGGCGACCCCGGTGGACGTCATCGACTCGACGACGATCCGCTCGTCCTCCGCCGACCACTGGCGCAGCAGACCCTGGTGCGGGTACCGGCCGCGCGAGACCAGGTCGGCGACGGTGATCCCGTCCGGGGCGATCGAGCTCTGCGGGAGCAGGCCCAGCGTCTTGGCGACCTTCTTCGCGGGCATCGAGCCGATGGACTGACCGTCCAGCAGCACCCGCCCGACGGACGGCTTCAGCATCCGCGACAGCGCCCGCAGCAGCGTGGACTTGCCACAGGCGTTGGGGCCGACGATCACCGTGAAGGAGTTGTCGGGTATCTCCACCGACAGGCCCTCGGCGATGACCCGCTGGTCGTAGCCCAGGGTGACGTTCTCCGCGGACAGCCGCTGCACTCGCGTACTCCTCGTGTTGCCGTTCAAGCCGTTGTCACCGATGCGACCGCGGTCGCCCGCCCCGCCGGTCCCGCCGTGGTCCTCGGCCGTGCCGACGACCCCGTCCCGCCCGCTCATATCCGTCCCGCCTTGCGCTCGACGACGAGCAGCCACAGCAGGTACACGCCGCCGACCAGCCCGGTCACCACGCCCACCGGCAACTGGTCCGCGCCGAAGGCCCGCTGCGAGGCCAGGTCGGAGGCCAGCAGCAGGACGGCGCCCATCAGCGCGCCCGTCAGCAGGTTCGAGCCCGGCGAGCGGGTCAGCCGGCGGGCCAGCTGGGGCGCCGCCAGCGCGACGAAGCTGATCGGACCGGCCGCCGCGGCGGCGGCGGTGGTCAGGACGATCGCCGCCAGCATCAGCAGCATCCGGGTCCGCTCCACGGGCACGCCCACGGCGTACGCCGCGTCGTCACCCATCTCGATCATGCGCAGGGCCGGACCCTGCGCGAGGATCAGCGGGAACAGCACCGCGCAGGTCACCAGCAGCGGCCACACCTGCGCCCAGTCCCGCCCGGCCAGCGAGCCGGTCAGCCAGACCATCGCCCGGGTGGCCTCGACGAGCTGCGCCTTGGCGATCAGGTACTGGATCACGGCGACGAGCACGGCCGAGGCACCGATGCCGACCAGCACCAGCCGGTAGCCGTTGATGCCCCGCTTGTAGGCCAGCAGGTAGACGACGACACCGGTCAGCACGCCACCGACGACCGCGCCCACCGCGACCCCGTTCGCGTCGGCCTTGAACAGGACGATCGCGACGAGCGCGCCCACCGCCGAGCCGTACGCGAAGCCCAACATGTCGGGGGAGCCGAGCGGATTGCGCGAGACGGACTGGAAGACCGCCCCCGACATGCCGAGGGCCGCGCCCACCAGCACCGCCACCAACACCCTGGGCAGGCGCAGGTCGTTGACGATGAAGTCGTTCGCGGGGGTGCCGTTGCCGAGCAGGGTCCGGACGACGTCCAGCGGGGCGATCTCGAAGTCGCCGGTGCCGATCAGGACCACGGCCAGGGCGAACGTCGCGACCGCCAGGACCAGGCCGACCAGTTGGGCGCGCGGCTCGACGCGCAGCGAGAGCCGGCCGGGGCCGCGCAGCGCCCGCAGCGCCGGCTTCGGCACCCGCGCCGGCTTCGGCGCCGGCTTCGTCGGGGCGGTGGGGGTCGCGCTCACAGCTGGGCCATCCTCTTGCGCCGAACCAGGTAGATGAAGACGGGCCCGCCGATGAGCGCCGTGACGATGCCGACCTGGAGTTCACCGGGCCGGGTGACGACCCGTCCGACCACGTCGGCCCCGAGGAGCAGCACGGGCGACAGGACCGCCGAGTACGCGAGCACCCAGCGCATGTCCGGCCCGGTGATGATGCGCACCAGGTGCGGGATCATCAGGCCGACGAAGACGATCGGACCGCAGGCGGCGGTCGCGGCCCCGCACAGCAGGGTGATGGCGACCATGGCGCCGATCCGGGTCCGCGTCAGGTGCGCGCCGAGCGCCCGCGCGGTGTCGTCGCCCATCGCCATCGCGTTGAGCGACCGGCCCAGCGCCAGCGCCAGTGCGGCGCCGACCACCAGGAAGGGCGCGACCTGCCGGACGGTGTCCATGTTGGCGGAGGCCAGCGAACCGACGGTCCAGAAGCGCAGCTTGTCCAGCGCCTTGCTGTCCATCAGCTGCACGGCGTTGATGTAGCCGACCAGTGCCGCGCTGGCCGCCGTACCGGCGAGCGCGAGACGGACCGGGGTGGCGCTGCGGCTGCCGCCGAGCACGTACACGACGACGGAGACGACCGCGGCACCCAGGAAGGCCCACCAGACGAACTCGTTCAGGGTCGCGGCGCCGAAGAAGCTGATCGCGGACACGACGGCCGCGGCGGCGCCGGCGTTGACGCCGAGGATGCCGGGCTCGGCCAGCGGGTTGCGGGCCAGCGCCTGCATCACCGCGCCGGACAGCCCGAGCCCCATGCCGACCAGCACCCCGAGGACGGTGCGCGGGACCCGCAGGTCCCGCACCACGACGTCGTCGGGGGTGCCCGCGTAGTGGAACAGGCCGTGCCACACGTGGTCGAGCGGCATGGGCTTGGCGCCCACGGCGATGCTCGCGACCGCGACCAGGGCCAGCACGACGACGGCTGCGAGCAGACCGGCCGCGCGCGCGCCGTTCCGCGTGCGGGGGGCTACGGCCTGGGCCGCGCTCTGTTCTGGGGGACTCTCGACCAACACGCAGGTTAGGTTAGCCTACCCTCCGACCGAAACGCCCCTCTGAACAGCCCCTCTTCCGCACGCGAAGGACCCGAACACCCCGCGCGACGCCGCGCGGGGCGACCCACCGCACGGCCGACGCCCCGCCCCGCGACGCGATCGGCTACAGCCCCAGCAGCGCCAGCGCCTTGCCCGCGTCCAGCCCGCAGGAGCCCTCACCGGCCCGCGTCCACGCCGCCGCGCACAGCGCCCGCAGCCCGTCGAGCGGATCGCCCTCGCCCCGCAGCTCCAACGCCTCCGGCCCCGCGAACGCCGTCCAGCCGCCGCAGCGGAAGCCCTCCCCGACCGGCGTCACCTCCGGCTGCCCGGTCAGCAACCCGCGCAGGTCCCGGTCCACGTACGTCGGCCGGTACTTCGGCTCCGCCCTCAGCAGCCGCGCCCCGTCCGTCACCCCGGTCAACACCAGCAGCGAGTCCACGTCCCCGTTGAACGCGCCCTCGATGTCGGTGTCCAGCCGGTCCCCGACCACCAGCGGCCGCTTCGCCCCGGTCCGCAGCACCGTCTCCCGGTGCATCGGCGGCAACGGCTTGCCCGCCACCCTCGGCTCGGCGCCCGTGGCGATCCGGACGACCTCCACGGCCGCCCCGTTGCCCGGAGCGATGCCCCGCGCCCCCGGGATCGTCAGGTCCGTGTTGGACGCGTACCAGGGCACCCCCCGGTTGATCGCGTACGAGGCCTCCGCGAACCGCTCCCACGCCAGCGTCGGACCGCCGTACCCCTGCACCACGGCCGCGAGCCCCTCCTCGTCGGCCGAGTCCACCGGCACCAGCCCGCGCTCGCGCAGCGCGACCCGCAGCCCCTCGCCACCGATCACCAGCACCTTGGACCCCGGCGCCACCTCCTCCGCGATCAGCCGCGCCACCGCCTGCGCCGAGGTGATCACCTCCCCGGCCTCCGTCGGGACGCCGAGCTCGCTCAAGTGCTCCGCGACCGCGTCCGGAGTGCGCAGCGCGTTGTTCGTGACGTACGCGAGGTGCATCCCGTCGGCCCGGGCCACCGCCAGGGACTCCACCGCGTGCGCGATGGCCCGCCCGCCCGCGTACACCACCCCGTCCAGGTCCAGCAGGGCCGTGTCGTACGCCTGGTGGAGGCTCCGCTCGCTGCCCGCGGGACTGGTCCTGCTCTGCCGGGTCATCTGGCCACTCCTCTATACCGTTCCTACACCGCTGACGATTCTTGTGATCGATCTTGTCCGAGTTTGCACTGCCCCGGTACCGCCCCGCTCATCCCGTATGGCGAGACGCGTCTTACCATGCACCAATGACCACACCTGGCAACGCGGAGCACGGGCTGCGCCTGATCCCCTTCCACGGACTGCGCTATGTCCCGGAGCGCGTCGGCAGTCTGGCCGCCGTCACCTCCCCGCCGTACGACGTGGTCGTGCGCCCCGACGGAGTCGACTACCTCGAATCCGCCGACCCGCACAACATCGTCCGGCTGATCCTCCCGCAGGCCGAGACCCCGGCCGCCCGCAACGAGCAGGCCGCCCGCACCCTGCGCGACTGGCTCGCCGAGGGCGTCCTGAGCGCCGACCCCCGCCCCGCGCTCTACGTGTACGAGCAGCGCAAGGCCGGAGTCCTGCAACGCGGCGTCATCGGCGCCCTGGCCCTGTCCGGCGCCGAGGCCGGCGTCGTCCTCCCCCACGAGGACGTCATGCCCGAGGTGGTCACCGACCGGGCCGGTCTGATGCGTGCCACTTCGGCCAATCTCGAACCGCTGCTGCTCACCTACCGGGGCAACGGTCCGGGCACGGGCGCCGCCGCGATCATCGAGGCCACCGCCGCCGGCGAACCCCTGCTGTCGACGGTCACCGAGGACGGCTTCCGCCACAGCCTGTGGGCCATCACCGACCCCGACGACCTGAAGGCCGTCACCGCCGACCTCGCCACCCGCCAGGCCCTCATCGCCGACGGACACCACCGCTGGGCGACGTACCTGCGCCTCCAGGAGGAGCACGGCTCGCCGACGCCGTGGGACTTCGGACTGGTCCTCCTCGTCGACACCGTCCGCTACCCGCTCCAGGTCCGCGCCATCCACCGCATGCTGCGCCGCCTCCCCCCGGCCCGGGCCCTGGCCGCCCTGGAGGGCTCCTTCCGGGTGCGTCCCGTCGACGGCCCGCTGCCGCTGGCCCTGGAGACCCTCGCGGACGCCTCGGAGCGCGGCAACGCCTTCCTCCTCACCGGCGACGGCACCTTCCACCTGGTCACCGACCCGGATCCGGCGCTCATCGCGCGCACCGTCCGCCACGACCGGCCCGAGGCCTGGCGCCGGCTGGACGCGACGGTCCTGCACGCCTCCCTGCTGGACACCCTGTGGGAGGTCCCGGACACCCCGGACCACATCACCTACATCCACGACAGCGCCGCCACGGTGGCGATGGCCGAGCGGCACGGCGGCACGGCCGTCCTGCTGCACCCGGTCCGCGAGGACGTCGTACGGGGCCTGGCCCGCCAAGGCGTCACGATGCCCCGCAAGTCGACCTCCTTCGGCCCGAAGCCGGCCACCGGACTGGTCCTGCGCAGCCTGGACTGACCGGGCGCCGACCCGGCCCCGGACATGCGAAAGGGCGGTACCCCCGAGGGGGTACCGCCCTTTCGTCATCGGCTAGGCGCGGTCGCGCTCGTCGTCCTCGACGACGACCAGTTCGTCGGTCACGTCGACTTCGGCGTCGGCCGCGGCGACGGGCTCGTACTCCTCGTCGTCCTCGTCGTAGTACTCGGCCATGTCGGAGGCGCGCTCGGCCGCGGCGATCTCCGCCGCGTCCTCGTCGTCCTCGTCCTCGTCGTCCTCGAAGTCCACGTCGGCGTCGGCCTCGGTCACGGCGGCGTCCACGAACTCCACGCCGTCGAGCTCGGCGAGTCGGTCGGAGGCGTCCGTAGCCCCGTCCTTGTCGGCCTCGATGGTCTTGCCGAACCACTCGCGCGCCTCGTCCTCACGGCCGGCGGCCAGCAGGGCGTCGGCGTAGGCGTACCGCAGGCGCGCGGTCCACGGCTGGACGGCGTTGGAGGCCAGCTCCGGGCTCTGCAGGGTCACGATGGCGGCGTCGAGCTCGCCCATGTCCCGGCGGGCACCGGCGGCGACGAGACGCATCTCGACCTGACCGGCCTTGTCCAGCTTCTGCACCTCGGGCTCGCCGGCCATGGCCAGGGCCCGCTCCGGGCGGCCGAGGCCGCGCTCGCAGTCGGCCATGACGGGCCACAGCTCGACGGAACCGGTCATGCGCTTGGCGGCACGGAACTCGGCGAGCGCCTCGCTGTACTTCTGCGTGGCGTACGCGGCGAAGCCGGCGGCCTCGCGGACGGCGGCGACGCGGGAGGCCAGACGCAGGGCGATGCGGGCGTACGCGTACGCCTGCTCCGGGTCCTCGTCGATGAGCCGGGCGACCATGACCAGGTTGCGCGAGACCTCTTCGGCCAGGCCCTTGGGCAGGCTCAGGAGCTCCTGACGCACGTCGGCGTCGATCTCGTGGCCGGTGACGTCCTCGTCGATGGGCAGACGCTTGACCGGGTCACGGTCGCGGTCCGCGCGGAAGTCGCGGTCGCCACCACGGTCATCGCGGCCGCCACGGTACCCACCACGGTCGCCACCCCGGTCGTCACGACGCGGGTAGGACGGGCGGTCCCCACCGCGGTCACCGCGGTCGTCACGGCGGAAGCCGCCACCGGAGGGACGGCCGCCACGGTCGTCGTCACGACGGGGGTACGACGGACGGTCGTCCCGACGCGGGTAGGAGGGACGGTCCCCACCACGGTCGTCACGACCGCCACGGAAACCGCCACGGTCGTCATCGCGACGGGGGTACGAGGGACGGTCGCCCCGGTCGTCACGGCGGAAGCCGCCACCGGAGGGACGGCCGCCACGGTCGTCGTCACGACGGGGGTACGACGGACGGTCGTCCCGACGCGGGTACGACGGACGGTCGCCGCCACGGTCGTCGCGACCGCCACGGAAACCACCACGGTCGTCATCACGACGCGGGTAGGAAGGACGACCGCCACGGTCGTCGTCACGGCGCGGGTACGACGGACGGTCGCCACCGCGGTCATCGCGACCGCCACGGAAACCACCACGGTCGTCATCACGACGCGGGTAGGAAGGACGCC
>NZ_JBEZIB010000016.1:171041-172224 GCF_040650855.1 Streptomyces sp. NPDC048606
CCCACCACGGTCATCGTCCCGACGCGGGAAGGACGGACGGTCGCCCCGGTCGTCACGGCGGAAGCCACCGCCGGAGGGACGACCACCACGGTCGTCGTCACGGCGCGGGTACGACGGACGGTCGCCACCACGGTCGTCACGACCGCCACGGAAACCACCACGGTCGTCATCACGACGCGGGTAGGAAGGACGCCCACCACGGTCATCGTCCCGACGCGGGAAGGACGGACGGTCGCCCCGGTCGTCACGGCGGAAGCCACCGCCGGAGGGACGACCACCACGGTCGTCATCGCGACGGGGGTACGACGGACGGTCGCCACCGCGGAAGCCACCGCCGGAGGGACGGCCGCCACGGTCGTCGTCACGGCGCGGGTAGGAGGGACGGTCGCCACCACGGTCGTCACGACCGCCGCGGAAACCACCACGGTCGTCATCACGACGCGGGTAGGAAGGACGCCCACCACGGTCATCGTCACGACGCGGGTACGACGGACGGTCGCCCCGGTCGTCACGACGGAAGCCACCGCCGGAGGGACGCCCACCACGGTCATCGTCACGACGCGGGTACGACGGACGGTCCCCGCCACGGTCGTCACGGCGGAAGCCGCCACCAGACGGCCGGCCGCCGCGGTCGTCGCGGCGGAAGCCACCACGGTCACCGCCACGGTCGTCACGGCCCCCTCGGTAGCCGCCCCTGTCACCGCCGTCGTTGCGACGAGGCTCGCGCTCCGGACGATCGTCGGGAGAGTTGGACATGGGTGTGACTCCTGTCTTCGGGGTACCGCTAGTCATTCTCGCGCAACCAGCCCATGGCCGCGCTTCGGCGTAAAAAGGTACAAAACAAAAAGGACCCTTGGTCCAGCGTTGAACGCTGGACCAAGGGTCCTTTGAAAGATTGTTCGGCGGCGTCCTACTCTCCCACAGGGTCCCCCCTGCAGTACCATCGGCGCTGAAAGGCTTAGCTTCCGGGTTCGGAATGTAACCGGGCGTTTCCCTAACGCTATGACCACCGAAACCCTATCGGTTTCGAGCGAACAAGCACACTCTGTAGTTGTGTTCTAGCTCCAGAAACCAGCAACCGTTCGTTGCTTCAGAACTAACACAGTGGACGCGAGCAACTGAGGACAAGCCCTCGGCCTATTAGTACCAGTCAGCTCCACCCGTTACCGGGCTTCCACATCTG
>NZ_JBEZIB010000017.1:0-169757 GCF_040650855.1 Streptomyces sp. NPDC048606
GCCCCGGCCGCACCCCGCCGGTTTACGGCTTCGGGCCGGGCCCGGTCCCCCGCGGGGGACCGGGCCCGGCCCGAACACTGCTGCCGACGGATGCGGCGGCGGCGCCTAGTTGTCGTCCTCGTCGATCAGGAAGCCCCGCATGGGAGACGGCGCCTGCTGCATCGGCTGCGGACCCGCGGGCCGCACCGGAGCCATCGGCTGCGTCATCGCCGGGGACATCTGCTGCTGGCCACCGTACGAGGGACCGCCGGCCATCGGGGACGGGCCGCCCATCGGCGACGGGGCGCCCATGGAGGGGCCACCCATCGAGTGCCCCATCGAGCCGGCCGGAGCCATCGAGGGGGACGGCGACGGCGGGAGCGCCGGGCCGGCCGGGGTGCGCGGCGGGGCGAGCGAGTCGTCGGCCTGGGTCTCCAGCTGGCGCAGCTGCGACTCCAGGTAGGACTTCAGACGCGTACGGTACTCACGCTCGAAGCCCCGCAGGTCCTCGACCTTGCGCTCCAGCGTGGCGCGGGCGGACTCCAGCGAGCCCATCGCGACGCGGTGCTTCTCCTGGGCGTCCCGCTCCAGCGCGTCGGCCTTGGCGCGGGCGTCGCGCTCCAGGCCCTCGGCGCGGCTGCGCGCCTCGCCGACGATCTTGTTGGCCTCGGAGCGGGCCTCCGCGATCGCCTGGTCGGCGGTCTGCTGCGCGAGCGACAGGACGCGGGCGGCGCTGTCGCCACCGGGGCCCTGCTGCGGGAGCTGCGGCTGACCCATCGGCTGCATCTGCTGGCCCATCGGCTGCATCTGCTGCCCCATGGGCTGCATCTGCTGGCCCATCGGCTGGCCGAGCGGGTTCTGGCCGCCCATGGACTGCTGCTGCATGGGCTGCATCTGCTGCCCCATGGGCTGCTGGCCCATCTGCGGCTGGCCCATCGGGTTCTGGCCACCCATGGACTGCTGCTGCATCGGGTTGCCCATCGGGCCGGGACCCTGCGGTCCGTGTCCGCCGGGGCCGGCGGGCAGCTGGGGCTGGCCGCCCGGCAGCTGCGGCGGACCCATCTGCGGCTGCTGCTGCTGCGGCGGCTGCGGCGGGCCGGATATGGCCGCCGGCACGGGAGCGCCCGGGCCTCGCTGGTCCTGGGGTTCCGGCTTGCGCATGTTCTGCTGCTGCTGGTTCTGCGCGGCGGCACGCGTGGCGGCGGCCAGCTTCGCGCGCAGGTCCTCGTTCTCGCGCAGCAGACGCGTCAGCTCGGATTCGACCTCGTCGAGGAAGGCATCGACCTCGTCCTCGTCATAGCCTTCTCGGAGGCGGACGGTCGTGAACTGCTTGTTCCGCACGTCCTCGGGGGTCAGCGGCATCTCTTCTTCACCTCTACGTAGTCGTCGGCAGTCGGCAAGACCTGGAGCATCCCCGCGCGTGTGGGGAGCACATCGTTCACACGCTTCTCGCAGCGGTGCTCACGAAACTGATGAGGATGTAAACGATGATCATCAGAACGAAGAAGGACAGGTCGAGTGCCACGCCCCCGAGACGCAACGGCGGGATGAACCGCCGAAGAAGCTTGAGCGGTGGATCGGTGACAGTGTAGGTGGCCTCCAGGACGACCACCATCGCCTTGCCGGGTGTCCATGAACGTGCGAACTGGAACACGTAGTCCATGACCAGTCGGAAGATCAGCACGATCAGGAAGCACATCAGCGCGATGTAGACCACTTGCAGTGCGACGCCCATCCCGCGCTTCCCTCTCCCCGTTTTCCGCTCTGTTCCCGGTCCCGTATCTGACGGATCGGTCTAGCTTTGGTTGAAGAACCCGCCCTCCGCGATGCGGGCCTTGTCCTCCGCCGTGACATCGACGTTAGCAGGCGACAGCAGGAACACCTTCTGTGTCACGCGTTCAATGCTGCCGTGCAGACCGAAGACGAGGCCGGCGGCGAAGTCGACCAGACGCTTCGCGTCGGTGTCGTCCATCTCCGTGAGATTCATGATCACCGGAGTGCCCTCACGGAAGTGTTCCCCGATGGTACGGGCCTCGTTGTAGGTCCGGGGGTGCAGTGTCGTGATGCGGTACGGCTCCCGCTCGGAGACGACCTTGGGCATGATCACGGGGGCGTTCTTCTCCAGGTTGGTGCGGTCAGGTGTGATGGATGCCACGGGGGCAATTCGCGCGGGACGTCCGTTTTCTGACGGAATTGGGAGGGGTTCCCGCGGAGCCGGCGGCTGTACGACTCGTACCGGTTCGTCCGTTACGGGCGCTTGGTGCACCGGCTGCTGTCGACGATCCCTCTCCCGGGGGCGCTCCGGCTCCGGCTCGGGTTCGAACTCGTCATCGGGGTCGTACCCCGGGTTGTCGTACCGGTCGTCCTCCACGAGGCCGAGGTAGACCGCCATCTTGCGCATCGCGCCGGCCATTCTCCGAGTCCTCCGCTCTGTGGTGGATCGCCCTGTCACAGGTGTCGCCGCGTCAGCGAAGTCGCTGGGTCACCGAAGTCACCAACTGCCTGCGATCCACGTGGCCTGTCCGCTCATCTGCGGAAATGACCATATTTTCTGCTGTGGTCCGACTTTCTTCGCGACGTTACCCGAGCCGGGGTCTCGCGCCGAGTACCGCAGTGCCGACGCGTACATGTGTCGCACCCGCCCGCACCGCCTGTTCCAGGTCCCCGCTCATTCCGGCCGAGACCATCGTGGCAGTCGGATGGTCCCCGCGCAGGCCGGATGACAATTCCACCAGCCGCTCGAAGGCCGCCTGTTCGCGTCCCGCGTACGGACCGGACAGCGGGGCGACGGTCATGAGACCCTCGATCCGCAGCCCCGGCGCGGCGGCCACGAGGTCCGCCAACTCCGGCAGCAGGTCCGGCGCCGCGCCTCCGCGGGCCCCCCGCTCGCCCGACTCGGCGTCGAGGGCGATCTGCACCAGGACCCCGAGCTCGCGCCCGCGGTCCGTCGCCGCCGCGGAGAGCGCCGTGACGAGCTTCGGTCGGTCGACCGACTGCACCACGTGCGCGTATCCCGCCACGGAACGGACTTTGTTCGTCTGCAACTGGCCCACGAAGTGCCAGTCGAGCGGCAGGTCCGCGCAGGCCGCGGCCTTGGGGGCGGCGTCCTGGTCACGGTTTTCCGCAACATGACGGACGCCCAGCTCCGCCAGCAGTCGTACGTCACTCGCCGGGTAGGTCTTGGTGACCACGATGAGGGTCACCTCCTCCCGACCCCGCCCCGCGGCGGCGCAGGCGGAGGCGATCCGCTCCTCCACCCGCACGAGGTTCTCGGCGAGCTCCGACTTACGATCTGTCATTCTCTAGTCCAACCAGACATATCCGGCGAGCCGCCCGGTCACCCGGTCGCGGCGGTACGAGTAGTGGTCCCGGGACTCCAGTGTGCAGACCGGGGAACGGTGGCGGTCCACCACCCCCGCCTCCGCCAACTGCGCGTGCACCCCGGCGACCACGTCGACGGCCGGCGTCCCCCAGGAGGTCTCGGCCCGCGCGGCCGGAACCACGGCGGCGACGGCCTCGCGCATCTCCTCCGGCACCTCGTAGCACCGACCGCAGACGGCCGGTCCGGTACGGGCGACCATGCGCGCGGGGTCGGCCCCGAGGGCCACCATCGCCTCGACCGCCGCGGGGACGACCCCGGCGACCAGTCCGGGCCGCCCGGCGTGGGCGGCGCCGACGACCCCGGCGACGGGGTCGGCCAGCAGGACCGGCGTGCAGTCGGCGGTGAGCACCGCGAGGGCGAGCCCCCGACGGGCGGTCACCACCGCGTCCACCGAGGGGATCGCCTCGCCCTCGGCCCAGGGGCCGTCCACCACCGCGACGTCCCGCCCGTGCACCTGGTTCATCCACACGACGCGGGCCGGGTCCACGCCCAGCTCCCGCGCGGCGGTCTCCCGGTTCGCGCGAACGGCGGCCGGGTCGTCTCCGACCGCGCCGCCGAGATTGAGCTCCTCGTACGGAACGGCGCTCACCCCGCCCCACCGGTCGGTGAAGGCGAAGTGGGCGCCGTTCTCGATGTGCTGCCCCAGTGTCACTTCAAGAAGTCCGGAACATCCAGTTCTTCGGCCGGGCTGTCCTGGTAGGGCCTGGCCGTCGGGACCTGCGGCGCGGGGGCCGGGGCCTCGACCGGGATCTCCACGGGAGCCGGGGGCTCTTCGCGCGGGGGAACGGTGCCGAGTCCGCCGAAGGCCGGGCGGACCGGCTCCGGGGCGCGGACGGGAGCCGGGGCCGGCTCCTCGCGCTTGGTGGACGCGGCGCCGATGACGTTGTCCCGGCGGGCCGGGGGCTGTCCGCCGTCGAAGCCGGCGGCGATGACGGTGACCCGTACCTCGTCGCCGAGCGCGTCGTCGATGACGGCGCCGAAGATGATGTTCGCCTCGGGGTGCGCGGCCTCGCTCACCAGCTGCGCGGCCTCGTTGATCTCGAAGAGACCGAGGTCCGAGCCGCCGGAGATGGACAGGAGCACACCGCGGGCGCCGTCGATGGACGCCTCCAGCAGCGGGGAGGAGATGGCCATCTCGGCGGCGGCCACCGCGCGGTCGTCGCCGCGGGCGGAGCCGATGCCCATCAGGGCCGAGCCGGCCTCGGACATCACGGACTTGACGTCGGCGAAGTCGAGGTTGATCAGACCCGGGGTCGTGATGAGGTCCGTGATGCCCTGGACGCCCGACAGCAGGACCTGGTCCGCCGACTTGAAGGCGTCGAGGACGGAGACCTGGCGGTCCGAGATGGACAGCAGTCGGTCGTTGGGGATGACGATGAGGGTGTCGACCTCTTCGCGGAGCTCGGCGATGCCGTCCTCCGCCTGGTTCGCGCGGCGCCGGCCCTCGAAGGTGAACGGTCGGGTGACCACACCGATCGTCAGGGCGCCCAGCGAGCGCGCGATGTTGGCGACGACGGGTGCGCCGCCGGTGCCGGTGCCGCCACCCTCACCGGCGGTGACGAAGACCATGTCGGCCCCCTTGAGGACCTCCTCGATCTCCTCGCGGTGGTCCTCTGCCGCCTTGCGACCGACGGCCGGGTTGGCGCCGGCGCCGAGGCCGCGGGTCAGTTCCCGACCGACGTCGAGCTTGACGTCGGCGTCGCTCATCAACAGCGCCTGGGCGTCCGTGTTGATGGCGATGAACTCGACGCCCTTGAGACCGACCTCGATCATTCGGTTGATGGCATTGACACCACCGCCGCCGACACCGATGACCTTGATGACTGCGAGGTAGTTCTGCGGTGCTGCCACGTCGAAGGCCTCTCGCCTCGAGTTACGTGTCGCCGCCTCGCGGGCCTGCGTTGCGACGACTGATGCCGAAAATGGGACGGTCCGTACGCGCCGACCCGAACCCTCACCCTGAAGTTTAGGGTTAGGGGTATGTCTGTTCTCTGGACTCTTCCGAACAGGACACTAAGTCGACAAGTAGCGCGTGTTCAACGAACACGCCGAACCTCCCGTTTTTCTTTTCACCCTATGTGATCACCCGTATCGGTGGCCAACCAGGGTGCGTCGGTGTTGGACCCGACGTCAACTCCCGGACACCGCAGGGGCGGTGGGGACGCTCACGTCGAAGCGCTCACCCTTGGGCGCGGCCTTCAACAAAGCGGTCAGCGCACGCCCCTTCGCCTCCCCCAGTTCGCCGCTCCCCCACACCACCGTGCGGCCCTTGGTCAGCTCCAGTACGACCGAATCGTACGACCGCACCTTGACCTGCAAGGTCTCCTTGGCGACGGCCGCGGGCAGCGCGCCGGCGATGCCTACGGCCTCCCGCAGGAGCCGTTCCTCGTCGAAACGTCGGGCGCTCGGCGCGTGCTCCGCGGCCAGTTCGAGGACCGGAACGCCCGCCGGTGCCTTCGCCACCGTGTCGAATCGCACACCGGACGCGTCCACTTCGACGAAGTCCGCGTCCTTCCTGATGAGCAGGACGGGTTTGCGTTCCGTCACTTTCAGCCCGATTGCGTGCGGCCAGGTGCGGACCACTTCGACCGAATCGATGCGGGGCAGCCGGCCGCGCAGCCGGGCCGCGATCTCGTCGGTGTCGACGCCGACCAGGGGCGCGCCGACGGGCACGGCCGCGGCGGTGAGGACCTGCTCGGGGGTGAGCACCTCGGTGCCGGAGGTCGTGACCTTCTCGACGCGGAGCCAGGAGGAGCCGTAGAGCACCCAGGTGCCGCCGCCGGCGAGGAGCACCGCGGCGGCCAGGACGCCCAGGGCGAGGACCCGGCGCGAACGGACGCGGCCGGGGCCCCGGGGGCCGGAGCGTTCGGACGAGCCGGGTCGCCCGGCCGGCTTGGCCGACTTGGGCGGCTTGGGCGCTTTCGGCGCGCCCTGACCTCCTTTGCCCCGGCCCGCGTTGCCGGGCGTGCCGGGTCGTGCCGTCGTCGCTCCGGCCACTCCTGTGCCTCCTGGGTCTGTGGTCAGCGGGCCCTGCTCGCCGCGACCGCCTCGTGGACCAGGCCGACGAGCAGGTCGTCGGCGTCCCGGCGGCCGAACTCGGAGGCCGCGCGGGACATCTCGTACAGGCGGTGCGGGTCGGACAGCACCGGGAGGATCTGGCCGAGCACCCAGTCGGGGTTCAGCTCCGCGTCGTCGACGAGCAGGCCGCCGCCGGCCTTGACCACCGGCTGGGCGTTGAGCCGCTGTTCGCCGTTGCCGATGGGCAGCGGTACGTAGGCGGCCGGCAGTCCGACGGCGGAGAGTTCGGCGACGGTCATCGCGCCCGCGCGGCACAGCATCATGTCGGCGGCGGCGTACGCGAGGTCCATCCGGTCCACGTACGGTACCGGGACGTAGGGCGGCATCCCGGGCATGTTGTCGACACGCGGCAGTTCGTTCTTCGGGCCGACCGCGTGCAGGATCTGGATCCCGGAGCGCTGGAGGACCGGGGCGACCTGCTGGATCGTCTCGTTGAGGCGGCGGGCGCCCTGCGAGCCGCCGGAGACGAGCAGCGTCGGCAGGTTGGGGTCCAGGCCGAAGGCGGCGCGTGCCTCGGGGCGGACGGCGGCCCGGTCGAGGGTGGAGATGGAGCGGCGCAGCGGGATGCCGACGTAGCGGGCCCCGCGCAGCTTGCTGTCCGGGGTGGAGACCGCGACGGCGTGCGCGTAGCGGGAGCCGATCTTGTTGGCCAGTCCGGGCCGGGCGTTGGCCTCGTGGACGATGATCGGCACCCCGAGCCGCTTGGCGGCCAGGTAGCCGGGCAGGGCCACGTAGCCGCCGAAGCCGACGACGCAGTCGGCCTTGGTGCGCGTGAGGATCTCCTCGGCGGCCTTGATCGTGCCGCGCAGGCGCCCGGGGACGGTGATGAGTTCGGGCGTGGGCTTGCGGGGCAGCGGTACGGCGGGGATCAGTCCCAGTTCGTAGCCGCGTTCGGGCACCAGACGGGTCTCAAGGCCGCGTTCCGTGCCGAGGGCGGTGATGCCCACGGTCGGGTCCTGCCTGCGCAGGGCATCCGCGAGGGCGAGCGCCGGCTCGATGTGGCCGGCGGTCCCCCCACCGGCGAGTACGACATGCACCGAAATTCACCGCTCTCCGGACGGACGCTTCTTGACGCGCCGTCTCATCGACTTCCATATCGGCCCGCTCCGCGGTCGGCCGGACTTCGGCCGGCGCATCGCGAGCGCCGCTCGCGCCGCCGGCTCCTCCCGCGCGAAGGCGATGAGCAGTCCGACCGCGAACATGGTCGGGAGCAGGGCGGACCCCCCGTAGGAGAACAGCGGGAGGGGAACCCCTGCGATCGGCAGCAGACCGAGCACCGCACCGATGTTGATCACGGCCTGTGCCGTGATCCAGGTGGTCACGCCTCCCGCGGCATACCGTACGAAGGAGTCCTCCGTGCGTCCGGCCACGCGGATACCCGCATAGCCTAGGGCCGCGAACAGGGCGAGCACCGACAGCGTCCCTGCCAGACCCAGTTCCTCACCGGTGATGGCAAAGATGAAGTCCGTGTGGGCTTCGGGCAGTTGCCCCCATTTTTCCACACTGGCACCCAGACCGGAACCGAACCAGCCGCCGGACGCGAGGGCGTAGATCCCGTGCACGGCCTGCCAGCAGAGGTCGCCCCGGCCCGGTTCCGTGGCCCCGAGGCAGGCGAGTCGGTCCATGCGGTGCGGGCTGGTCCTGATCAGCAGTGCGACGATCACACCAGCGAAGAGGAGGACTCCGACGAACATCCTCGTCGGCGCCCCCGCGAGCCACAACAGCCCGAACAGGACGGCCCCGAGGATCATCGCGGTGCCCATGTCCCCGCCGAGCATGATCAGTCCGAGCAGCAGGAAGGCCACCGGCACCAGCGGCACCAGCAGGTGCTTCCACTGGCTCAGCAGCCCCTTGTCGCCCTTGCGGGCCAGCAGGTCGGCGCCCCACAGGATCAGCGCCAGTTTGCCGAACTCACTGGGCTGGAGCATGAACGGACCGCCAAGGGAGATCCAATTCTGGTTGCCGTTGATCGAGACCCCTATCCCGGGGACCTGGACCAGGACCATCAGGAACAGGGTGCCCGCCAGGACGGGGTAGGACAGCGCCCGGTGGAGCTTGACCGGCATCCGGGAGGCGGCCATGAGCAGGACGCCGCCGATCAGGGCGGCCAGGAACTGCTTCTTGAAGAAGTACGCGTCCCCCAGGCCGAGCTGGAGGGCCTTGATCATGGAGGCCGAGTACACCATCACCAGGCCGAGGACGGTGATGAGCAGCGAGCTGCCGAAAATCAGGTAATACGCGGTGAGGGGGCGGTCCCAGGCCCGGCGCAGTCGTTGCTGCGTGCGCCGCAGCCGCTCCAGCGGCCCGCCCCGCGGGGATCCTTTGCCCGGGGCGGGCGGGCGAGGGCGGCCGCGCGGTCCCACCGCGGACGGCCGCCTGCCCGGCAGCACCTGCTTCGCCGGCATCTGTGATCTTCCCCTCCACTCGTACGAGGCGAGCAGCCGGGTCGGGGAGGAAACCCCCTGGATCGACCTAGGCGCTCTCGGCGGCCAGTTCGCGCACCGCGTCGGCGAATGCGTCCCCACGCTCGTTGTAGTTCGCGAACATGTCCATCGAGGCACACGCGGGTGCCAGCAGGACCGTGTCGCCGGGCTCCGCGAGCCGGGCCGCCTCCCGGACCGCCGCGAGCATCGCCCCAGTGTCGGTCCGTTCGAGGTCGACGACCGGGACCTTCGGGGCGTGTCGCGCCAGCGCCTCGGCGATCAGCGCCCGGTCGGCGCCCATCAGGACGACGCCGCGCAGCCGGTCGGCCGCCTTGCGGACGGTCTCGTCGAAGGTCGCGCCCTTGGCGAGGCCGCCGGCGATCCAGACCACCGGTTCGAAGGCGGCGAGGGAGGCCTCCGCCGCGTGCGTGTTGGTGGCCTTGGAGTCGTCGACGTACGTGACCCCGTCGACCACGTCCACGTGCGCGACGCGGTGCGCGTCGGGGCGGAAGTCGCGCAGTCCGTCGCGCACGGCGCGCGGCTCGACGCCGAAGGCGCGGGCCAGGGCGGCGGCCGCGAGGGCGTTGGCGATGTTGTGCGGGGCGGGCGGGTTGACGTCGTCGACGTGCGCGAGTTCCTGGGCGTTCTTCTGCCGGTTCTCCACGAAGGCGCGGTCCACGAGGATCCCGTCGACCACTCCGAGCATGGAGGGGCCGGGGGCGCCGAGGGTGAAGCCGATGGCGCGGCAGCCCTCCTCGACGTCGGCCTCGACGACGAGGTCCTCGGTGGCCTGGTCCGCGACGTTGTAGACGCAGGCGACCGTGTTGCCCTCGTAGACGCGGCCCTTGTCGGCGGCGTACGCCTCCATGGAGCCGTGCCAGTCGAGGTGGTCCGGGGCCAGGTTCAGCACGGCCGCGGAGTGGGCGCGCACGGAGGGCGCCCAGTGCAGCTGGTAGCTGGAGAGCTCGACCGCGAGGACGTCGTAGGTCTCCTCGCCGGTGACCACGTCGATGATCGGGGTGCCGATGTTGCCGACGGCCGCGGTCTTCAGACCGGCGGCCCGCAGGATCGACGCGAGCATCTGGGTGGTGGTGGTCTTGCCGTTGGTGCCGGTGATGGCGAGCCAGGGGGCGGCGTTCTCGCCCCGCAGCAGCCAGGCGATCTCGACGTCGCCCACGACGTCCACGCCGGCCGCGGCGGCGGCCTCGAACAGGGGGCTGTCGGGCTTCCAGCCCGGCGAGGTGACCACGAGGTCGGTCCCCTCGGGCAGGACCTCGCCCGCCCGTCGTCCGTCGTCGAGCCGGCCGAGGCGCACCGCGATGCCCTGGGCGTCGAGTTCGGCGGACCGCGCGCGCAGCGCGTCGCCGTCCCCGTTGTCGACGACGGTCACCCGCGCGCCGAGGCCGGCCAGGGCGCGGGCGGCACTGATGCCGCTCACGCCGAGGCCGGCGACGGTGATGTTCCTGTCCTGCCAGGAGGTCACTTGTCTGCTGCCCATCCCGCGTAGAAGAGACCGAGGCCGACGATCACGCACATGCCCTGGATGATCCAGAAGCGGACCACGACGAGGACCTCGGACCAGCCCTTGAGTTCGAAGTGGTGCTGGAGTGGCGCCATCCGGAAGACGCGCTTGCCGGTCAGCTTGAAGGAGCCGACCTGGATGACGACCGACATCGTGATGAGCACGAACAGGCCGCCGAGGAGCGCCATCAGGAACTCCGTGCGGGAGCAGATGGCGAGGCCCGCGAGCGCGCCGCCGAGGGCGAGCGAGCCGGTGTCACCCATGAAGATCTTGGCGGGCGAGGTGTTCCACCACAGGAAGCCGAAGCAGGCGCCCATGAGGGCGGAGGCGACGACCGCGAGGTCGAGCGGGTCGCGGACCTCGAAGCAGGCGTTCGGGTTGGTGAGGTCGACCGCGTTGGCGCAGGACTCCTGGAACTGCCAGACACCGATGAAGGTGTAGGCGCCGAAGACCATCACGGCGGCGCCGGTCGCCAGACCGTCCAGACCGTCCGTGAGGTTCACGCCGTTGGACATGGCCAGGATCATGAACAGCGCCCAGACCACGAACAGCACCGGGCCGAGCGACCAGCCGAAGTCCGTGACGAACGACAGCTTGTCGGAGGCCGGGGTCAGTCCCCGCGAGTCCTTGAACTGGAGGGCCAGCACCGCGAAGGCGATGCCGACGATCAGCTGGCCGGACATCTTCGCCTTGGCCCGCAGGCCCAGCGAACGACGCTTGACGATCTTGATGTAGTCGTCCAGGTACCCGACGAGGCCCATGCCGGCCATCAGGAACAGGACGAGCAGGCCCGAGAAGCTCGGCTCCTCGCCCGTGATCACCTTCGTCAGGGCGTACGCGATGATCGTCGCCAGGATGAAGGAGATGCCGCCCATGGTGGGCGTGCCCTTCTTCCCGGCGTGGCCGCGGGGGCCGTCGTCGCGGATGAACTGGCCGTAGCCCTTGCGGGCCAGCAGCTTGATCAGAAGCGGGGTGCCGATGACGGTGAGGAACATACCGATGACACCCGCGAACAGGATCTGCCTCATCGGCCGGCGACCTCGCCCTCGCTGTCGAGCAGCGCCTGCGCGACCCGCTCCAGGCCGATCGACCTGGAAGCCTTCACCAGCACGACGTCCCCCGGACGCAGTTCACTGCGCAACAGGTCGACCGCCGCCTGCGCGTCGGACACGAGCACCGACTCCTCACCCCACGAACCCTCGTTATAGGCGCCCAATTGCAGCCAGGACGCTTCCCTGCCCCCGACTGCGACGAGCTTGCTCACGTTGAGCCGGACGGCAAGCCGTCCCACCGCGTCGTGCTCCGCCAGCGACGCGTCACCGAGCTCGGCCATGGGGCCGAGCACCGCCCACGTCCGTCCCCCCTTCGCCTGCGCGGCGCCGCCCATCGCGGCGAGTGCGCGCAGGGCGGCCCGCATGGACTCCGGGTTCGCGTTGTAGGCGTCGTTGACGATCGTGACGCCGTCCGCCCGCTCGGTGACCTCCATCCGCCACCGGGACAGCGTGCCCGCTCCGGAGAGCGCGCTGGCGATCTCCTCGGCGGACATGCCCAGGACATGGGCGACGGCCGCCGCGGCGAGCGCGTTCGACACGTGGTGCTCACCGTACAGCCGCAAGGTCACATCGCCGCACCCGGTCGGGGTGTGGAGTGTGAAGGAGGGCTGTCCCGAGGCCGTCATCCGCACCTCGGTGGCGCGTACGTCGGCGTCCTCGGCCTCGCCGAACAGGACCGTACGGGCCTTCGTGCGGGCGGACATGGCCCGCACGAGGAGGTCGTCGGCGTTGAGGACGGCGACGCCGCCCTCGGCCTCGGTCGGCAGGGCCTCGACCAGTTCTCCCTTGGCCTGCGCGATGGCCTCGCGACCGCCGAACTCGCCGATGTGGGCGGTTCCGACGTTCAGGACGAGGCCGATCCGCGGTGGGGTCAGGCCGGTGAGGTAGGCGATGTGGCCGATGCCGCGGGCACCCATCTCCAGGACCAGGTGCCGGGTTTCGGCGGTGGCCTTGAGGGCGGTCAGCGGGAGCCCGATCTCGTTGTTGAGCGAGCCGGGCGTCCACACGGTGGGCGCGTGGTGCTGGAGCACCTGCGCGATGAGGTCCTTGGTGGAGGTCTTGCCGGCGGAACCGGTCAGGGCCACCACGTCGGTGCCGAGGCGTTCGACGACGGCGCGGGCGAGGGCGCCGAGCGCCTTCTCCACGTCGGGCACGACGATCGCCGGGACGCCCACGGGGCGGGCCGCGAGGACGGCCGCCGCTCCGGCGGCGACCGCGCGCTCGGCGTAGTCGTGGCCGTCGACGTGCTCGCCGTCGAAGGCGGCGAAGAGACTGCCGGGCTCGACCTGGCGGGAGTCGATGACGACCGGACCGCCGATCCGCACCGAGGGATCCGGTATGTCGTGGGGCCGCCCGCCGGTGATGTCGGCGATCTCGGCGAGGGTAAGGGCGATCACTGCTGCACCTCGGCCTGTCGGGCGCCGCGCTGCCGGCTCTCGATGGCCTCGCGCAGCACGGCACGGTCGTCGAAGGGGCGTACGACGCCCCCGGTGTCCTGGCCCTGCTCGTGGCCCTTGCCGGCGACGAGGACGGTGTCCCCGGCCTCGGCGCGCGCGACCGCGGCGGCGATGGCCGCGGCCCGGTCGGCGTCGACGAGGACGGTGCCCCGCTCGGCGGACGGCACGGACACGGCGCCCTCGAACATCGCCGCGAGGATCGCGAGGGGGTCCTCGGAACGCGGGTTGTCGGAGGTCAGGACGGCCACGTCGGCGTACCGGGCGGCCGCGGCGCCCATGGGGGCGCGCTTGGTGGTGTCACGGTCGCCGCCACAGCCCAGGACGATGTGCAGCCGACCGGTGGTGACCTCGCGCAGGGCGCGCAGCACCGACTCGACGGCGTCCGTCTTGTGGGCGTAGTCCACGACGGCCAGGTACGGCTGGCCCGCGTCGACCCGCTCCAGCCGGCCCGGGACCCCGGGGACCGCGGCGACGCCGTCGGCGGCGGTCTGCGGGTCGAGGCCGGCGGTGGCGAGGGTGACGATCGCGGCGACGGTGTTGGCGACGTTGAAGGGGCCGGGCAGCGGGGCGGTGGCCCGTACGCGCTGCCCCTCGGGGCCGACGAGGGTCAGCGTCGAGTCCATGTGGCCGCTGACCACGTCCTCGGCGCGCCAGTCGGCGGCCGGGTCGCCCGCGGCGGAGAAGGTGACGACCGGGATCGACGCCTCCTTGGCCAGGCGGCGGCCGTACTCGTCGTCGAGGTTGACCACGCCGAGGCGGGCGCGGCGCTCGGTGAAGAGCTGCGCCTTGGCCTGGAAGTAGTCCTCCATGTCGGAGTGGAACTCCATGTGCTCCGGGCTCAGGTTGTTGAAGACGGCGACGTCGAAGACGCAGCCGTCGACCCGACCGAGCGCGAGGGCGTGGCTGGAGACCTCCATGGCGACGGCCTCGATGCCGCGCTCGCGCATGACCGCGAACAGGGCCTGGAGGTCGGTGGCCTCGGGGGTGGTGCGCTCGGACTTGATGCGCTCGTCGCCGATGCGCATCTCGACCGTGCCGATGAGACCGGTGGTGCGGCCCGCGGCGCGCAGTCCGCCCTCGACGAGGTAGGCGGTGGTGGTCTTGCCGGAGGTTCCGGTGATGCCGATCTGGAGCAGGTCCTCACCGGGCCGGCCGTAGATCGCGGCGGCGAGCTCGCCCATCCGGCCGCGCGGGTCGGCGACGGCGAGCACCGGCAGGCCGGTCGCGGCGGCGCGTTCGGCGCCCGTCGGATCGGTCAGCACGGCGGCGGCGCCGAGGGCGGCCGCCTGCGTGGCGAAGTCCGCGCCGTGCAACCGGGCGCCGGGCAGGGCCGCGTACACGTCTCCGGGGCGTACGGCACGGGAATCGTGCGTGATGCCGGTGATCCGGGCGTCGCCCGCGTCGGGCAGGCCCAGCAGTGCGGCCAGCTCGCCCAGGGGGGTCGGGCGGGCGGTCGCGGGCCGGGGCGCTCCCGGCGGCGCTGCCGGGGCGTCTTTCTGGGCGGTTCTGGGCTGATCAGCGTGGGGCACGGCGGTGAGCGTACCGGGCGCGGTGGGCCGCTCGCGAAGCGAGGGCCCGGCGGGGGCCTCCCCGGCGGATCGGTTCCCGGGATTCGGAGTGATGGATGTCACTGATGGTGCCTCACGCATTCCTGGCTGGGCGGTCGGTTCACGGTGCGGGCTGCGGACCGGGCTGCGCACCGCCGGGGGCGGCGGGCGGGGCGGCGCTCGGGGCGGCGGGCGGCGGGGCGGCGTCGTAGGTCACCGGGAGGCCGGCGGGGGCCGATCCGCTGGGCGGGACCTGGAGGGTCTTGAGGGCGAACTCCATGACCGTCTTGTAGATCGGGCCGCAGATCTGGCCGCCGAAGTAGCTTCCCTTGGTGGGGTTCTGGATGGCGCAGTAGACGGTGACGCGCGGGTTGTCGGCCGGTGCGAAGCCGGCGAAGGAGGCGGTGTAGCCCTTGTAGCGGCCGGTGGCCGGATCCACCCGGTTGGACGTGCCGGTCTTGCCGCCGACCCGGTAGCCGGGGATGCGGGCCTTGGTGCCGGTGCCCTCCTGGTCGTCGACGACCGATTCGAGCATCTCGGCGAGGGTCTTGGCGGTCTCGGCGCTGATGACCCGGGTCCGTTCGGGGGCGGGCGCCGGGTTGAAGCGGCCGTCGGGTCCCTTGGAGCCGCGGACCAGGGTCGGGGTGACGCGTTCTCCGCCGTTGGCGATGGTGGAGTACACGGAGGCGGCCTGCATGGCGTTGAGCGACAGTCCCTGGCCGAAGGGGATCGTGTACTGCTGGGAGGTGGACCAGGCCTCGGGCTTGGCGAGGATGCCGCGGGATTCGCCGGGGTAGCCGAGGCCGGTGGGCCGGCCGACGCCGAACTTGTCCAGGTAGGAGTACAGGACCTTGTTGGCCTCGGGCTGGGTGGGGCCGAGCTGGCCGGTGGCCAGGATGGTGCCGATGTTGGAGGACTTGGCGAGGACTCCGTTGAGGGTCAGGTACCAGGTCGGGTGGTCGATGTCGTCCTTGAAGAGGCGGTCGCCGCGGTGGAGCCGGTTGGGGACCTCGACGTGCGTCGCCGGGGTGGCCTTCTTCTCCTCCAGGACGGCGGCCATGGAGATCACCTTGGCGGTGGAACCGGGCTCGTACACGTCCTGGAGGGCGGCGTTGCCCATGGCGGCGGAACGGGCCTTGGTGAGGTCGTTGGGGTCGAAGCCGGGGGCGTTGGCCATGGCGAGGACCTCGCCGGTGCGGGTGTCCTGGACGATGACGTAGCCCCGGTCGGCGCCGGACTTCTCGACCTGCTCGGTGATGGCGGACTGCGCCGCCCACTGGATGTCGCGGTCGATGGTCAGCTCGATGTCGTCGCCGGGCACGGCGGGCTTCTCGCTGGAGCCGGCGGTGGGGACGCGCCGGCCGCCGGACTGGGCGTAGGTCAGCTCGCCGTCCTTGCCGGCGAGCTTCTTGTCCAGGGCGGACTCCAGTCCGCCGCCGCCCTTGCCCTCGGCGTTGACGTAACCCAGTATCCCGGCGGCGAGGGCCCCGTTGGGGTACACGCGCTTGCTGCTGTTCTCGTTGAACACGCCGGCCAGGACGTTGGCGCCGGGGCCGTTGTTCCGCTTGTCGGCGGCGGCCTTGTCGGCGAAGAGCTTCCTGAGGTCCTTGATCTGGTTCCAGACCTGGGGGGTCTGGCGGCGGGCGAGGACCACGTAGCGGGTGTTCTTCGTCTTCAGGCGCCCGGCGATCTCCTTGGCGTCCACGCCGAGGATCGGGGCGAGGAGGGCGGCGGCCTGCTCGGGCGCGTCCGGGGCCTTGCTCTCCTGCGGGGTGAACATCTTCGGGTCGGCGGTGATGTCGTACGCGTCGACGCTGGTGGCCAGGGCGACGCCCTTGCGGTCGGTGATCTCACCGCGCTCGGCGGCCAGGGTGTGGCTCGCGAAGCGGTTCTCGGAGGCCTTGGCGGAGTACGCGGAGGCGTCCACGGCCTGCACCTGGAGGAGCCGGACGACGAAGGCGAGCATGACCAGGGTCAGGCCCACGCCGACCAGCCTCAGGCGCGGCTTGGGGTTGCCGAGGCGGATGGTGTGCGGGGCGCGGGCGGCGGCGGGCCGCCGGGTGGCGGGGCGCGAGGCCGGACGGGCCCCGGCGCGGGAACGCTCGCCGGGCCGCGGCCTCGGCGGGCCGGGCACCCGCCGTCGCGGCGGTTCCTTGGCGCTCACCGGGGGGCTCCGGGAACGGAACGGACGCCGTACGGGGCCGCGGGGGCGGGGCGGTCGGGGGGCGGGGTGGGGCGGGGTCCCGCGGGTGTCCGGGTCACGACGTCACCTGCCTGGGGTCGGGGTGGGCTGCGGGCCGGTGCCGGGGGCCGGGCCCGCCTGGCCGGACGGCGCGCTCTGCGCGGCGGCCGGCGGCGGACTCGTGGCGCCGCCCGACGCGGCGGGCGCGGCGGGCGCGGCGCCGGACGTCGAGGGGGCCGGGCTCGGGGTGACCGGCGGGGGCGGGGGCGGGGCCTCCGCGGTGGAGACGGTGCCCGCGACCTTGCCGTCGGGGCCGATGAAGACGGGACTGCCGCCGGGCACGAGGCCCAGCTCGTGCGCCCGGCGCTGGAGGGCGTCCGGGGCGGAGTAGGCGTCGACGTCGCGCTGGAGGGCCTGTTCCTCGTCCGTGAGCGCGGTGGTCTCCCGCTTCAGCTTCGACAGCTGGAAGGAGCCCTCGTTGAGGGCCGAGTTCAGCAGCAGGAGACTGATCAGTCCGCCGCCGAGCAGGGCCACGACCAGCAGGACGAACGGCATGCGCGCCGCCCCTCCCGCCGGGGCCGGACCCCGCCCGCCGCGGACCAGCCGGGCCGCCTGCCCACGCGTCAGCGTGGCCACCTTCCCGGCCTTGGTCACAGTCGCGCCTCGCGGATGCGCTCGACGCCCCGGAAGCGCGCCGGGGCCGCCCGCCGGTTCTCGGCGATCTCCTCCTCGGTCGGCAGCTCCGCTCCGCGCGTCAGCAGCTTCAGCTTCGGCTGGTACTTCTCCGGCACGACCGGCAGACCGGGCGGGGCGGTGGAGGTGGCGCCGGCCGCGAAGACCTGCTTGACCAGGCGGTCCTCCAGGGAGTGGTACGACAGGACCGCGATGCGGCCACCGACGGCGATCCGGTCCACGGCCGCCGGGACGGCCCGCTCCAGGCCGGACAGCTCGCCGTTGACCTCGATGCGCAGGGCCTGGAAGGTCCGCTTGGCGGGGTTGCCGCCGGTGCGCTTGGCCGCCTGCGGCAGCGCGTCGCGGATCAGTTCCACCAGGCGCGCGCTGTGGTCGAAGGGCTCCTTGTCGCGCTCGCGGACGATCGCCGACACGATCCGCTTGGCCTGCTTCTCCTCGCCGTACTGGCGCAGGATGCGGACCAGCTCTCCCGGGGCGTAGGTGTTGAGCACCTCGGCCGCGCTGATGCCCGTGGACTGGTCCATGCGCATGTCCAGGGGCGCGTCCTGCGCGTAGGCGAACCCGCGGTCGGCCTCGTCGAGCTGCATCGAGGAGACGCCGAGGTCGAAGAGGATGCCCTGGACGGTGGGGATCCCCAGGGTGTCGAGGACCTCGGCGAGGTCGGCGTAGATCGCGTGGACCAGGGTGGCCCGGTCGCCGAAGGGCGCCAGGCGTTCGCCGGAGAGCCGCAGGGCCTCCTTGTCGCGGTCGAGACCGATCAGGTGGGCCTCGGGGAACCGGGTCAGCAGGGCCTCGCTGTGGCCGCCGAGACCGAGGGTGCAGTCGACGACGACGGCCCCCGGCCTCTCCAGCGCCGGGGCCAACAGGTCCAGGCACCGCTGGAGCATCACCGGGACATGTCGGGACTCGCTACTCAAAGCGCCCTCTCAGATAACGGCGCGGCAGGCGTACGCCGCGCCGCGCACGCGGAGTCTTACCAGGTTTCACACGGTCCGGGACGGCCGGTGAGGGCCGGGCTCCGGCCGGTTCGCGTCACTTTAGTGCAACGGTCGCCGCGGTCAACGAACCGCCCCGCGCCCGGTGCGCCCCTGCGCCGACGAACCGACGAAAGCCTCGAATCACCCGATCGGCGGCACCCGTACGGCCCCTGTGGGGCAGCTCACAACAAGGGCGGACGGCCTTCTTTGTCGCTCCTCGCCCCCCGCCCCGCCCGGGTGTGCGCACTAACGTCGTCGTCATGACGACTTCAGCCTCCCCGCCCGCCCACCCCGCTCCCGAGGCGGCCGGCGAAACCGTCACCGACCGGCTCGTCGCCGCCAACCGTCGCTACGCGTCCGCGTTCACCGACCCCGGCATGGACGCCCGTCCGGTCCTGCGCGTGGCCGTCGTCGCCTGCATGGACGCCCGCCTCGACCTGCACAAGGCCCTGGGCCTGGAGCTCGGCGACTGCCACACCATCCGCAACGCGGGCGGCGTGGTGACCGACGACACCATCCGCTCCCTCACCATCAGCCAGCGTGCCCTGGGCACCCGCGCGGTGATACTCATCCACCACACCGGCTGTGGTCTCGAAAGCCTGACCGAGGACTTCCGGCACGAGCTGGAGGACGAGGTCGGCCAGCGCCCCGCCTGGGCCGTCGAGGCCTTCCGCGACGTCGACCAGGACGTCCGCCAGTCGATGCAGCGCGTGCGCACCAACCCCTTCCTGCCCTTCAAGGACGATGTGCGAGGCTTCGTCTTCGACGTGCACACCGGACTCCTGAGGGAGATCGATCCCGTCTCCTGAGTGACACGGGACCGGATCGCCGTCAAGAATGCGGGGATGACGTCACCCGGAAAGCCTCCGGGGCGACGTCCGTGTTTCGGGGTGGGCCGGTTCAAACGCCAGCGGCGTCGGCCCTGGAAAGGCCGAGGAGAACCTGGTGACCACCTATGACGACCGAGCGAGCCTCGCGGATCTGACCAGCACGGCCGAGCGGGTCCGCCACTCGGTCGAGAGCGTGATCGAGGGCAAGCCGGAGGTCGTCCGCCTGGCGCTGACCGTCCTGCTCGCCGAGGGCCACCTCCTCATCGAGGACGTGCCCGGCGTCGGCAAGACCATGCTCGCCAAGACGCTCGCCAAGTCCATCGACTGCACGGTCCAGCGCATCCAGTTCACTCCGGACCTGCTGCCGTCCGACATCACCGGCGTCAGCATCTACGACCAGCAGCGCCGCGAGTTCGAGTTCAAGCCGGGCGCGATCTTCGCGCAGATCGTCATCGGCGACGAGATCAACCGCGCCTCGCCGAAGACCCAGTCCGCGCTGCTGGAGTCGATGGAGGAACGTCAGGTCACCATCGACGGCACCACCTACGCCCTGCCCAGCCCCTTCATGGTCGTCGCCACCCAGAACCCGGTGGAGATGGAGGGCACCTACCCGCTGCCCGAGGCGCAGCGCGACCGCTTCATGGCCCGGGTGTCCGTCGGCTACCCCAGCCCCGAGGCCGAGCTCCAGATGCTCGACGTGCACGGCGGGCTCTCCCCGCTCGACGACCTCACCGCCGTCGCGCACGCCCACGACGTCGTCAAGCTCGTCGAGGCCGTCCGCGAGGTGTACGTGGCCGCGCCCGTACGCCGCTACGTGGTCGACCTCGTCGGCGCCACCCGCAACCACCCGGACCTGCGCCTGGGCGCCTCGCCCCGCGCCACCCTGCACCTGCTGCGCGCCGTGAAGGCCGCCGCCGCGCTGGCCGGCCGGGACTACGTCCTGCCCGACGACGTCCAGCAACTGGCCGCCCCCGTCCTCGCGCACCGCCTGCTGCCCACCGCCCAGGCCCAGCTCAACCGGCGCACCGCCGAACAGGTCGTCCAGGACATCCTCCAGCGCACCCCGGTCCCCGCCGCGCACGCGCGCGGCGAGATGCCTCCGGGCGCCGCCGCCCGGAGCTTCTGATGGGCGCCGGCGCCCCGCACGGCGCCGGCGGGCGGGTGCGGGACACCGGGGGCCTGCGCGCCTCGCTGGCCGGCCTGACCACCCGGGGCCGCTCCTTCCTGGCCGCCGGAGCGGCCGCCGCCGTGTGCGCGTACGTCCTGGGCCAGAGCCAGCTGCTGCGCGTCGGGCTGCTGCTCGTCGTCCTGCCGCTGCTGTGCGTGCTGGCCCTGCACCTCACCCGCCACCGGGTAACCGGCAGCCGCCTGCTCACCCCGCTGCGGGTGCCCGCCGGCGGCGAGGCCCGGGTCCGGTTGCGGCTGGAGAACGTCTCGCGGATGCCCACGGGACTGCTCATGCTCCAGGACCGGGTGCCCTACGTGCTCGGCCCCCGGCCCCGCTTCGTCCTCGACCGGGTCGAGGCCGGCGGACGCCGCGAGGTCTCCTACCGGGTCCGCTCCGACCTGCGCGGCCGCTACCCGCTGGGCCCGCTCCAGCTGCGCCTGACCGACCCCTTCGGGCTGGTCGAGCTCACCCGCTCCTTCAGCTCCTACGACACCCTCACCGTCGTCCCGCGCACCCAGCCCCTGCCCCCGGTCCGGATGACCGGCGAGGCCGGCGGCTACGGCGACGGCAGCCGCCGCTCCCTGGCCCTGTCCGGCGAGGACGACGTCATCCCGCGCGGCTACCGGCGCGGCGACGACCTGCGCCGCGTCCACTGGCGCTCCACCGCCCGCTACGGCGAGCTGATGGTGCGCCGCGAGGAACAGCCGCAGCGCAGCAAGGCCACCGTCCTGCTGGACACCCGCGACCTCGCCTACGAGGGCGCGGGCCCCGACTCCGCCTTCGAGTGGGCGGTCTCGGCCGCCGCCTCCACCCTGCTCCACGTCCTGGAACAGGGGTTCTCGGCGCGGCTGCTCACCGACACCGGCGACTCGGTGCCCGGCGACGGCGCCGGCGGGTTCTCCTCCGGCGGACAGGAGTCGGCCGAGGCCGCCGGGCTGATGATGGACACCCTCGCGATCGTCGGCCACTCCGCCGGCGAGGGCCTCTCCGGCGCCTACGAGGCCCTGCGCGGCGGCCCCGGCCTCGGCTCCCCCGGGGGCGACGGCCTGCTGATCGCCTTCTTCGGCGACCTGGACGACGTACAGACCGAGATGGCGGCCCGGATGCGGCAGCGCAGCGCGGGCGCCGTGGCTTTCGTACTGGACTCCGCGGCCTGGACCGGCGAGCCCTCGCGGGTGGAGGAACGACTGCGCAGGCTGCGCGACGCGGGCTGGACGGCCCTGGCCGTCCCGCCCGGCGCCGCGTTCGGCGAACTGTGGCGACAGGCCGGGAGCGCACCCCTCGGCACGGGAACCTCCGGAGGTCGGGGATGAGCGGGCGGGCGCGCGTGACGCTCTTCGGCATGCTGGCGACGCTGCTGACCTCCTGGTCGCTGGCCCCGCTGGTGGAGACCTCGGGCTGGCTGCTCCAGGCCGCCGCGCTGCTCGGCGCGCAGGCGCTGGTGGGGGCCGGGGGCCGGCGGATCCCGCTGGCCCGGTGGCTGACCGTGGCCGCGCAGGCTCTGGTGTCGCTGCTGCTCCTCGCGCTGCTCTTCGCGGGGAAGGCGGAGTCGACCGGGAGCGGGCCGCTGGCCTTCCTGGTCACCGACTTCGGCGGCCTGTTCCGCCAGGGCGTGCGGGACGTCTCCGAGTTCGCGACGCCCGCGCCGCTGACGGACGGCATCCGGCTGCTGCTCCTGGCCGGCGTGCTGCTGATCGGGCTGCTCGTGGACGTCCTCGCGGTGACGATGCGGACGGCCGCGGCCGCCGGGCTGCCGCTGCTCGCGCTGTACTCGGTGGCGGCCGGGCTGTCGGCCGGTCGGGGCGGCGCCTGGTTCGCCTTCCTGCTGGCCGGCGCCGGATACCTGCTGCTGTTGCTGGCCGAGGGACGCGACCGGCTCGCCCAGTGGGGCCGCGTCTTCGGCGGCGCCCCCGGCGGCCGGGTCTCGGCCGCCTCCGGCTACGGCTCCGGGGCGGCCGGGCGGGCCGTGTCCCCCGTACGCACCGGCCGCCGCATCGGCGTGGCCGCGCTGGGGCTGGCCCTGGCCGTGCCGACCGTGTTGCCGGCGCTCGGCGGCGGGGTCCTCGGCGCCGCGGGCCGCGACAGCGCGGGCGGCGGCGGGGGCGGCACGATCTCGGCGGTGAACCCGCTGGTGTCCCTCCAGAGCAGCCTCAACGCCCAGGACAACCGGGTGATCCTGAAGTACCGCACGGACAGCCCCCAGCTCGGCGAGCAGTACCTGCGGATCCTGGCGCTGGACGAGTTCAACGGCGTCAAGTGGGAGGCGTCGGGCCGCCCGCTGACCGAGGTGCCCGCGCGGCTGCCGAACCCGGCGGGGCTCAGCGACAAGGTCCGCGAGGGCGCCGTCGAGGTCCGCACCACCGTCTCGGCCGCGGACACCTACGCCCAGCGCTACCTGCCCATGCCCTACCCGGCGACGCAGATCGACATCGGCGGCAAGTGGCGCTACGAGCCCGCCGGCCGCACCCTCGTCGGCGACCAGCTGGGCAAGGACCGCTTCCAGAACGTGCAGGGCGCGCAGTACACCGTACGGAGCCTGCTGCTGCGGCCCACGGCGGAGCAGCTCCAGGCGGCGCCCGAGCCGAACCCGTTCGTGCGGGCCGAGTACACGAAGCTGCCGGACAACCTGCCGCCCGTGGTGGCGGAGACCGCCCGGCAGATCACGCAGGGCGCGCGGAACGACTACACGCGGGCGGTGCGGCTCCAGGACTGGTTCGCGGTCAACGGCGGCTTCCGCTACGACACCAAGGTGTCCTCGGGAACGGGTTCGCAGGCCATCGCCCGCTTCCTGAACGACAAGGAGGGCTTCTGCGTCCACTTCGCCTTCTCGATGGCGGCGATGTCGCGCACCCTCGGCATCCCGGCGCGGGTCGCGGTCGGCTTCACCCCCGGCGAGAAGCAGTCGGACGGCAGCGTGAACGTGTCCATGCGCGACGCGCACGCCTGGCCCGAGCTGTACTTCGAGGGCATGGGCTGGACCCGCTTCGAGCCCACGCCCCGCTCCGGGATCAGCGTGCCGGACTACAGCCGCCCCGAGGCCCCGGCCCCGCAGCCGTCGGCGCCGTCCGCACTGCCCTCGCAGTCGGCGGCCGCCCCGGCGCCGGCGCCCTCGCGCAGCGACGCCTGCCCGCCGGAGCTCAGGAGGCTCGGCGAGTGCGGCGGCGCCGTGCCGCAGCAGGGCGCCGCCACCGGTTCCGACGGCCCCTCGGTGGGCGCGGTGCTGGGCTGGACCGCCGCCGCGGCGGTCCTCGTCGGCCTGCCCGTGGTGCCGGTGCTGTGGCGCCGCCGGGTCCGTGCGCGGCGCCTGGGCTCGCGCGAGGCCCTGGCCGCGTGGCGGGAGCTGGGCGACTGCGCCTGGGACGTGGGCATCCCGCCCGACGAGGCGCTGTCACCGCGTCAGGCCGCCGCCCGGATCGTGGTGCTGGGCGGACTGGACCGCGAGGCCGAGCAGGCCGTGCACCGGGTCGCGGGCGCGGTCGAGCGGGCGCTGTACGCCCCGCCCGGCGCGCCGCCGCCGTCCGAGACCCTGCGCGCGGACGTGGAGGCGGCGCGGGTGGCGCTGGTCGCGGGAGTGGGCCGGTGGGCCCGGCTGCGCGCCCTGTTCCTGCCCCGCTCGGCGGCGCGGGTCTCCTGGGCGCTCTCGGCCCGCCTCGCGGCGATCCCGCTGCCGCGCCTGCCCGCCCGCCTGCCGTTCCCGCGCCGGCCGCGAACGCTGCGCCGCTAGGCGGTGTCTTCCGGATCATGTCGGGCCATCGGTGGCCGAGCCCGCACCGCGCGGGGCCGGCCGTCCGGAGCAGGGCGTCCAGAGCAGGCCGTCCGGAGCAGGCCGTCCGGAGCAGGCCGTCCGGACGCGAAAACGCCGGTGACGTCGGGCTCGTTCCCCCCGAGCCCGGCGTCACCGGCGTTTCCTTCCGACCGGGCAGGGAGGACCTCTCCCCTCCGCGGCCCCGTGTCCGCGGTGGGGAGAGGTCCCCTGTCCGTCGCTCCCAGTCTGCCGTTCGCGCAGGTCGGAGCCATCCGTACGCGTACTCATCCCTGGCCGTAGGTACGGATACTCAGTTCTACGCCGCCCGCCACCGCGAGCGGCACCGCCGACCGGGGGTCAACGGCTCCCGCTGACCCGGCCCCGCAGCAGCAGCGACAGCGCCGAGTGCACGTCGTCCAGCGAGCGTTCGCTCTGGAACGCCTGCCAGTCCAGCGCCGCGACCAGGACCATCCCGACGAGCGCCGCCGCCGTGAGTTGCACGTCGATCTCCGCGCTCAGCTCGCCGCGTTCGACGCCCTCGCGCAGCACCGTCTCGACGACGGCCACCGCCTCCTGGCGCACCACCATCAGGGTGGACTGCCAGGCCCGGTTGGTGCGCCACAGTTCGGCGACGTAGAGCTGGGTGAAGGCCGGGTAGCGGTCGATGAAGACCAGCCCCGCCCGGATCATGCCGTCCAGGGCCTCGACGCGGCTGCCGCCCCGCTCCTCCGTCTCGCGGGCGGCGTCGCGCAGCGAGGCGGTGAGGAGGCCGACCCCGTGCCGGAGCAGCTCCTCGAAGAGTTCGGTCTTGCTCGCGAAGTTGTAGTAGACGGTGCCCTTGGCGACTCCGGCCCGCTCCGCGATCTCGTCGACCGTGGTCGCGGAGAAGCCCTTCTCGGCGATGAGGGTGACGGCGGCCTCGTAGAGCTTCTGCCGGGTGGCGGCCCGACGGCCGCCCCCCGGGCCCGTTCCCGCCCTCGTGCCGGTACCGGCGCTGCTGCTTTCCATGGCGCTGATTCTCACAGGTCAACAGCTCCTTACAGGCTCAGTTCCGGGTGCAGTCGGTCCATGGTCCATACCTGCTTGCCGCGTGCGGCGAGCGCCGTGAGGGCCAGGGAGCCGACCGTGAAGGCCGCCAGGACCGCGCAGCCCTGCCACACGGGGGTGAGGTCGCCGCCGGTGATCAGGCGGCGCAGGCTCTCCACGATGTACGACATCGGCAGGTACGGGTGGATGGCGTTGAAGAACCCGGGGCTGGTCTGCACCGGGTAGGTGCCGCCCGCCGAGGTCAGCTGGAGCATCAGGACGGCCAGCACCAGGATGCGGCCGGCCGCGCCGAACTTGGCGTTGAGCCACTGGACGATCGACGCGAAGCAGCCGGTGACCAGGACGAGGAAGGCGACGGTCAGGGCCGGACGGGCCATCTCCAGGCCGAGTCCCCAGTGCAGTACGGACATCAGCGCGCCCACCTGCGCGGCGCCGAGGCCGAGCACGGGCAGCCAGCCCGCGAGGGCGACCCGCCAGGGCGAGGACCCGGCGGCGAGGGCCCGCTTGTTGAGCGGGGCGATCAGCATGTACGCCACCATCGCGCCGACCCACAGGGACAGCGGGATGAAGTACGGGGCGAAGCCGGTGCCGTAGTTGGGCGCCTTGTGCAGGGACTGGTTGGCGAGCTGGACCGGGTCGGCCATGACCTGGGTGCGGGCGTCGCGCTGCCGCTGGTCGTAGTCGGGGATCTTGCCGGCGCCGTCGTGCAGGCCGCCGGCGAGTTCGCCGGTTCCGTCGACGAGCTTGAACATGCCGCCGTTGAGGTTGTGCGCGCCGTCGCCGAGCTTGCCGACGCCCTCGGTGAGGGCTCCGGAGCCGCCGGCGGCGGTGCCCAGGCCGGAGTGCAGCTTGGACATGCCGTCGGCGACCTTGTGGGCGCCGCTGTTGAGGGCGTTGACCTTGGTGACGGCCGCGTCGAGGTCACCGGCGAGACCGGGGGCCTTGTCCACGAGTTCGCGGGCCTTGTTCTCCAGCTCCTTCAGCTGGGTGCGCAGCTTGGCCACGTCGCCGTTGGAGTTGCCGGCGAGGGTGCTGACGTCGCCGGCGAGCAGGGCCGCCTCGGCCGTGTCCTGCTTGGCGATCTTCGCGTCGGCGCAGGCGGCCGGCGGCAGCTGGAGCGTGCCGGGGGTGAGGCAGTACTTGGTGTGGAAGGCGTCGGCGCGGTTGGCGGCCCGCTGGGTGACGCCGGCGACGGCCGGGGCCTTCTCGACGAACTTCCCCAGGTGGTTCTGGACGACCACGGAGGTGTCCATCACCAACTTGGCGCTGTCCGCGAGGCTCTTGGGGTCCTTGACGAAGGGACGGGCCTTGGTCGCGGCGTCGTTGACCTTGTCGGCCAGGGTCTGGGTGCCGGTCGCGATCTCCTTGCTGCCGGTCGCGAGCTGACCGGCCGCCGCGTTCAGCTTCTTGATGCCGCCGGTGAGTTCGCCGGACTTCTCCTTGGCCGTGTCCAGGCCGTCGGCGAGGTCCTTGGCGCCCTTCTGGGCCTTGCCCGCGCCGTCCTTGAGCTTGTCGGCGCCGTCGGCGGCCTCGGTGGTCTTGTCGTGCAGGTCGGAGAAGGAGACGAAGATCTTGTCGAGGAACCCGCGGGAGGCGTTGGTGGACGCCGCCGTGCGGACCTCGGAGAAGACGGTGCGCGAGATCGAGCCGACGATGTAGTTGTTCGCGTCGTTCGTGCGGACCTGGAGGGCGCCGGTGGTGGGGTCGTCACCGGAGCTGGAGGCGATCTTCGCGCTGAAGTCGGCGGGCATGGTGAGGGAGAGGTAGTACGTGCCGTCCTCCAGCCCCTCGGCCGCCTCCTTCGCGCTGACCTCGCGCCAGTCGAAGGTCTTGCTGTCGTGCAGCTTCCCGGTGATCTCGGCGCCCGCGTCGACGCGCTTGCCGTCGACGGTGGCGCCTTGGTCGGCGTTGACGAGGGCGACGGGCACCTTGTCGAGGCGGCTGTACGGATCCCAGAAGGACCACAGGTACAGGGCGCCGTAGAGCAGCGGCAGCAGGAGCAGTGCGACGAGCGCGGCCCTGGGCAGCTTCCCCCGCCCGAACCGCTTCAGCTCAAGCGCGGCCAGCTTCGGCGATCGCATCGTCCGCCCCCTTCGTGTCCTCGGTGTCGGTGGTCTCGGTGTTCTCGGCGGTGTCCGTGCCGGCGGTCGCGCCATCGGGTGCGGCGTCCGGTGCAGGCTCCGGCTCCGTTTCCGGTTTCGACTTCGGCTCCGGTTTCGACTTCGCGGCCCGCTTCGTGAGCGGCTTCGCGACCGGCTCGGCGTCCGCGCGGGCTTCCGGCCCCGCGTCCGGACCCGGCTCCGGCTCCGGGTGCTTCTCCGGGCGCGGCTCGCCCGCCGGGTCCGTGGTCTCGCCCGGGGTGCCCCAGGTGACCTTCGGGTTGCGGGCGGACGGTACGGCCGGGGCCGCGGTCGGGCGGGCGGCCGGCGCGGGGGCCGCGGGCTCCCGGTCCCCGCCCGTGCGCACGACGGTGACGCCCCGCGGGGCCTCGCTGCACACGGCGAGGACGGTGGTCCCGCGTCCGGCGATCGAGCGGAGCAGGTCCCAGGCCTCGGCGCGTTCGGCGTCCGAGAGCTTGATGTCGAGGTCGTCGAGGGCGACCAGCCGGGGCGAGCCCAGCAGGGCGATGGCCAGCGAGAGCCGCAGTGCCTCCAGCCGCTCCAGGTCGCGCACGGAGGTCCGCGGGCCCTTGGGCAGCGTGGTGAGGTCCAGCCCGACGGCGGCCAGGGCCTCCTCCACGCGGGCCGCGGTGGAGGTCCGGGCCTCGCCGCGCGGGCGCAGCAGGGCGCGCAGGGGGCCGTCGTAGCGGCGCTGGAGCATGGCGCCCTCGCGCAGTTGCTCCGCGACGGTCAGGGACTGGTCGAGGTCGTTGACGCCGGGCACCGGGCCCAGGGCGGTGATCCGCCGGACCGCCGCCATCTTCTTGGGGAGCCGGTGGCGGCCGATCTCGGCATGGCCCTCGGTGGGCTTCATCCGCCCGGTGAGGGCCAGCAGCAGGCAGGTCCGGCCGCTGCCGGAGGGTCCTTCGAGCGCGATGAGCGAACCGGACGGGGCGTCGATCCCCACGCCCCGGAAGACCCAGCCGCGCGGGCCCTTCAGTCCGAAGCCCTCCGCCTTGACGGCGGCGCCGTGCGGGCTGTCCACACCCTCCCCCTTCTTTTGAACTGACCAGTCAGTTCAAAAACTATCAGGTGTCGTAGACCGCTGCGCACCCGAGGGAGAAATAAGGCGAAATCGCAGGTCAGCGCGATTGTCAGTGGGGGAGGTCACGATGGACGCACGAACGAACACGCACGCGCACGTCCACGAGCACCACGTCACGACAGGAGGTTCGTCATGGCCACACCGTCCCCGTCCCCTGTCCACCCCGTCCCGCGCAGGGCGGCCGCACCACCGGCCGCCCTGGACCTGCTCGCCAAGGCCCGCGCCGGCCTGGCCGAGGCCGCCCTGCTGCCCCGGCCCAACGAGCGGTACGCCACCGCCCACCTCGCCGCGCTGCGCGCCGCCGCGGCCGTGCTCGCCGCCCGGGGACGCCCCGAGCCGGTGCGCCCGAAGCGGCGCCCGCGGATCCGCAGCGCGTGGGAGGTCCTCCCCGAGATAGCGCCGGAGCTGACCGAGTGGAGCGCGCTGTTCGCCTCGGGCGCCGCCCGTCGGGCCCGGGCCGAGGCCGGCATATCGGACGCGGCGACCGCCCGTGACGCGGACGACCTCGTCCGGGAGGTGGGCATGTTCGTGCGGCTGGTGGAGCGGATGCTCGCGCTCCAGCCCGTGGTCGGACCCCTGCCGCAACCCCGACCGGAGCGTCCGCACGCGGGATGAGCTGCCCGGCTGTCCGAGGCAATAGGGTGGGGCCGACGTCTTTGCCCCACCCGAACCCGCCGAGGAGTCATCAGTCGTGTCGGACAATTCCCGCCCCCGTGCCTCGCTCCGCACCGCCGTGGTGTGGGAGGTCCTCAAGGAGGCCCTCGACCGCCGGGTGAAGGCGACCGGGCGGGAAGTCCTGGACGTCCTGGACACCGGCGGCGGCACCGGCAAGTTCGCCGTGCCCGTGGCCCGGCTGGGCCACCGGGTGACCGTGGTCGACCCCAGCCCGAACGCCCTGTTCGGGCTGGAGCGTCGGGTCGGCGAGGAAGGCGTGGCCGACCTGGTGCGCGGCGTCCAGGGCGACGCCCAGGGCCTGCTGGACGTCGTCGAGCGGGACGCGTACGACGTGGTGCTGTGCCACGGCGTGCTGGAGTACGTCGACGACCCGGTCGAGGGCGTGGCCAACGCCGTCGCGGCCCTGCGCCCCGGCGGCGTCCTCAGCCTGCTGGGCGCCGGGGTCGGCGGGGCCGTGCTGGCCCGCGCGCTGGCCGGTCACTTCACCGAGGCCCGCACCGCGCTCACGGACCCGGCCGGCCGGTGGGGCTCCGGCGACCCGGTCCCCCGCCGCTTCACCGCCGAGCAGCTCTCCGAGCTGGTGGGCGGGGCCGGCCTGGAGGTCGGCGCGGTGCACGGCGTACGGATCTTCGCGGACCTGGTTCCCGGCGTGCTGGTGGACACCGAGCCGGGCGCCGTGGAGGCGTTGCTGCGTCTGGAGGAGGCCGCCGCCGAGCTGCCCGCCTTCCACGCGGTGGCCACGCAGTTGCACGTCCTGGGCGAGAAGCCCGCCTGATCTGCGCGCATGCGGAGCACGGGCCGGCCGGACAACCCTCCGTTCCGGCCCCCGTCCCCGTATGATCGGGGGCACCGTTCGGCATGGCGGACGACTCAGTGGGGAATAAGCGCCTCAGTGACCGCGCTGGCGACGGTACGTTTGAAGCCGTGCTCCTTTGCCGCCGCAGTTCTCCTGCCCGGGGCTGTTCGCCACGGGCGTGGTCACCGCAGTGGTTTTTTGGCGCAGTGGTTTGCAGAATGTGGCGTAGAGGGCGGGTATCACGGGGGCGATTCCCCGCCTATCCTGAAGGGGACCCCTGGTCGCTACCCCCCGCGACCGACGGATGAGGAGGACTCCCGTGCCGCTCTCGGAGCACGAGCAGCGAATGCTCGAGCAGATGGAGCGAGCGCTGTACGCCGAAGACCCCAAGTTCGCGACAGCGCTTGAGGGCAGTGGACTGCGCACGTACACCCGGCGACGGGTCTACCAGGCAGTCGTGGGCATTGTGGTGGGTATCGCGCTCCTCATGACCGGTGTGATCTGGCAGGAAGTGCTCTGGATCAGCGTGGTGGGATTCCTCGTCATGCTGGCCTGTACGGTCCTCGTGGTCACCGGTTGGCGCAAGGCACCCAAGCCCGGCGAGCAGCCCGTCTCCGGAAGTACAGGCGGTTCGGCCCACGGTGGCCGCAGCCGACATCAGCGTCGGTCGATGATGACCCGGATCGAGGAGCGGTGGCAGCGCCGCCGTGACGAACAGGGGCAGTAGCCCCGTACACAGACTCCGTCGGTGAGGGGACGGCCGCCCGCGTGCGGTCGTCCCCTCACCGTTTCGGCCGTGTCGGCGCCTCCACCTGCGGCATGATGACCGAATGAGTGTGCTCCCCCTGGTCTTCACCAGCGGCTGGGCCAGCGGGATCAACGCCTACGCCGTGGTCCTGCTGCTCGGCATCTTCGGCGCGACCGGCATGACCGACGAGGTCCCGGCCTCCCTCCAGCGCACCGACGTGCTCGTCGTGGCGGCCGTGCTGTTCCTGTGCGAGGCCGTCGCCGACAAGATCCCCTACGTGGACTCCCTGTGGGACACCGCCCACACGGTGATCCGGCCCGTCGCCGGCGCCGTCGTGGGGGCCCTGCTGGCCGGACAGAGCGGTTCGCTCTCCGACCTCGCCGCCGGGGCCGTCGGCGGATCCACGGCGCTGGCCAGCCACTTCGTCAAGGCCGGCACCCGGATGGCTATCAACACCTCGCCCGAGCCGGTCAGCAACATCGTCGTCAGCACCGCCGAGGACCTCGGGGTCGCCGGGCTCGTCACCTTCGCCATGTTCCACCCGACGGCCGCCGCGATCATCGCCGGCGTCCTGCTCCTGCTCGGCCTGGCCATACTGGCCTTCCTGTGGAGCCGGATCCGCCGCTTCCTGCGCCGCCGCGCCCAGCGCCGCGAGGAGAAGCGCCTCGCCGCCGCTCTCACCACGACCGGGGCACCACCCCCCTACCCTCCCGACCTCCCTCGATAGGCTCGGCCGCATGGCACGAATTGCGGTGATCGGCGCCGGCATGGGCGCGATGGCGACGGCGGCCCGACTGGCCGTGGCGGGGCACCGGGTGACGGTGTACGAGCGGGGCGAGACCCACGGCGGCGCGGTCGGCCGCCACGAGCGGGACGGCTTCTCCTTCGACACCGGGCCCGGCTTCCTGCACCTGCCCGCCGTCTACCGCGACCTGTTCGTGAAGACGGGCAAGCGGTCCCTGGAGGACAGCGTCGACCTCGTCCAGCTCGACCCGGCCGTCCGGCACCTCGTCGGCGACACCTCCGTCACCCTTCCGGGCGCCTCGCGCGGCGGGGTCGCCGCCGCCCTCGACACCGCCTTCGGCGCGGGCGCCGGCGCACGCTGGAACGACCTGCTGGGCCGGGCCCGCGACACCTGGGACGCCACCCGCCGCCCCCTGCTGGAGGAGCCGCTGCGCCCCGACCGGCAGGCGTTGGAGCGCGACCCGTACCCGGCGCTGCGCGGCAGCGGCCTGCTGCGCCGCCGACCGCCGACCCTGGCCGAGGTGGCCCGGCGCGAACTGGGCGGCGACCTCGCGGAACTGCTGACCGGCCGGGTGGCCGCGTACGGGCTCGACCCCGCGACCGCGCCCGCCTCCGCGGCGGCGCTGCCCTACATGGAGCAGACCTTCGGCACCTGGTACGTCCGCGGCGGCATGCGCGAGCTGGCGAACGCCGTGTACGCGCGCTGCCTGGAGCGGAAGGTCGAGTTCGTCTTCGGCGCGGCCGTACGGGAGGTCCTGGCGCGCGACGGTCGGGCCGCCGGGCTGCTGCTGGCCGACGGCACCGAGGTGCCCGCCGACTCCGTCGTCTGCGGGATCGACCCGCGCGCGCTGCCGGGCGGCTCCGTGCCGCTCCCGCCGGACGGGGTGCCGGCCCGGGGCGGCGATCTGCCCGGCCGGATCACCCTGCTGCTGGCCCTGCGCGGAGCCCGGCCGGCCGACGCCGTCCACCGCACCCTCGTGCACTCCCCCGGCCTCACCGTCACCGTCCTGCGCCCGGACGACCCGGCGACCCGGCCCGACGCCGACCACGAGGCGGTCACGGTGAGCGCCGCGTGCGGCCCGTCGGGCGGAACCGAGGTCGTCGACCCCGGGCGGCTGGCGGCGCTCGCCGAGCGGGCCGTGCCCGACCTGCGGGAGAGGCTGCTGTGGCAGGAGGTGCGCACCCCGGCGGACGTGGAGGCGGCCACGGGCGCGCTCGGCGGGGCCGTGCCCGCGCCCGCCCTGGCCGGGGCCGGGGGGCAGCAGCTGTACCCCGCCAACGTGACGGGCCTGCCCGGGCTCTACCTGGCGGGGGGCTGGGCGCACCCCGGCGGCGGACTGGCGCACTCCGGGATGACCGGGGCGCTGGTGGCGGGGCTCATCGTGGAGGGCGCGGAGTTCCGGGGCTCGCGGTGAGGGCGCGGCCCCGGAGCGCGCGGACTCAGTAGCGGTAGCCGTTGTCCTGGTAGGGGTAGCCCTGCGGCGGCTGCTGCTGTTGCTGCTGCGCCTGGGGGTCGTACGGGTCCTGCGCGGGCTGCTCCGGGCGGCCGTCGGTGACCCGCTGCTGCGGGACCCAGACCCCGCCGGGCGGGGTGTCCATGGAGTACTGCTGCTGCGCGGGGTCGGCGTAGGGCTGGTAGTCGGCGCCGCCGTAGGGGGGCGTGGGGGCGACGGCGCCGCCCGTGCCGATGTACGGGTCCGAGTAGGCGGCGTAGACCTGCTGGTCACCGCCGACGTACCCGCCGGGGTAGTCGTAGCCGCCCTGGCCCTGCCGCGGGTCCTGGTAGGCGGCGTACTGGTGGGCGTCCTGCTCGGCCGTGGTGTAGGGCGAGGCGAACGGGGCCGTCTCGTCGGGCCGGCGGTCGGCGAAGCTCTGTATCCCGTACGTGCCGGTCTCGTCGGGGACCGGCTCCGGGGTGAACACCGGGTCGGCCGCGTCCCGGTCGGGGCGGCCCGTCTCCCGCGGGGCCCGGTCCTCGTACTCCAGTCCGGTGACCTCCAGCTTGGCCTCCCGGCGCGGCGCGTCCTTGGAACCGCGCCGGCGGCCGGACTCCTGCTTCGCGGGCCCGTCACCCCGGCGCAGGGACCAACCGGC
Organism: Streptomyces sp. NPDC048606; assembly: GCF_040650855.1. NCBI lineage: Bacteria > Bacillati > Actinomycetota > Actinomycetes > Kitasatosporales > Streptomycetaceae > Streptomyces > Streptomyces sp. NPDC048606. The sequence continues at coordinate 33,344 of NZ_JBEZIB010000017.1, forward strand.
GACGAAGCCCTTGCGGAAGGACAACGTCACCAGGGTCTGACCGATGGCGAACGCCGTCGCGCCGGCGGCGATGACCGGCACCGAGGGCAGCACCACGCCCGCGACCACGCCGAGGAAGCCGGCGAACGCGAGCAGGCGCCAGCGCAGCCGGGCCTTGTACTGCATCAGGACCTCGGCCAACAGCCACAGCGCGACGACCCCGAACGCGACGTAGAGAACCGTCATTCCCATGCCTGGCCCACCCTCTCGGTACGGCCGCCCGAACGGGAACGGGGTACGGCCGATCAGGCCCGCTGGTGCAGGCCCAGGTTCTCGTAGATCTCGAGGGTCGCCGTGGAATTGTTCAGCGTGATGAAGTGCAAGCCCGGGACACCCTCGGACAGCAGCCGCGCGCAGAACTCCGTGGCGAACTCGATGCCAATGGAGCGTACAGCGGCCGGATCGTCCTTGACGGCGAGCATGCGCTCTTTCACGGCCGCGGGGAAGACCGCGGTGCTCAATTGGGGCAGCCGGTCGAGCTGCTTGATACCCACAACAGGCATGACCTCGGGGATGATCGGGGTATCGCAGCCCGCCTTCGCGACGCTGTCGCGCAGCCTCAGATAATTCTCCGGATCGAAGAACATCTGGGTGATGGCGTAGTCCGCGCCGGCGCGGCACTTGTCCACGAAGTGCCGGATGTCCGTGTCCCAGTCCTCCGAGCGGGGGTGCATCTCGGGGAAGGCCGCGACGCCCACGCAGAAATCTCCGGACTCCTTGAGCAGGCGCACGAGGTCCGCCGCGTAGTCCACGCCCTCGGGGTGCCTGACCCACGGGCCCATGGGGTCGCCCGGCGGGTCACCGCGCAGGGCGAGCATGTTGCGGATCCCCGCGTCGGCGAACTGGCCGATGACGTGGCGCAGCTCGGCGACGGAGTGGTCCACCGCGGTGAGGTGCGCGACGGGCGTCAGGGTGGTGTCGGCGGCGATCTGCTGCGTGGCGCGGACGGTGCCGCCGCGCGTGGAGCCGCCGGCCCCGTAGGTGACCGAGACGAAGCTCGGGGAGACCGACTCGATCCGGCGCAGCGCGTTCCAGAGGTTGCGCTCGCCCTTCTCGGTCTTGGGCGCCCAGAACTCGAAGGAGAAGGAGCTCCCGGACGCGAGGAGGTCGCGGACCGTGTGTGCACGGTCCGACCAGGTGGAAGCGGTACCAAGAGCCATACCCGCAGGTTAGACGTGGGCCGGCGGACTCCGAAGCGCTGTCCAGCAATTGGACAGCGATTTGGACACTATGCCAGGCGGGCGCGGATCGTCTTGGAGAGTTCGGCGGCGGCGGCGTGCGGGTCGGAGGCCTCGGTGATGGCGCGGACGACGACGACCCGGGAGGCGCCGGCGTCCAGGACCTGTTCGAGGTTGCCGCCGTCGATGCCGCCGATGGCGAACCAGGGGCGGCCTTGGCGCAGCGAGGCCGCGTACCGGACGAGGTCGAGGCCGGGGGCGTGGCGGCCGGGCTTGGTGGGGGTCGGCCAGCAGGGGCCGGTGCAGAAGTAGTCGACGCCCGGTTCGGCGGCGGCGGCGTCCACCTCGGACTCGGCGTGGCAGGAGCGGCCGATCAGGACGTTCTCGCCGAGGATGGCGCGGGCGGCGGGGACGGGGATGTCGCCCTGGCCCAGGTGCAGCACGTCGGAGCCGATGGCGTGGGCGACGTCGGCGCGGTCGTTGACGGCGAGGAGCCTGCCGTGGCGGCGCGCTGCCTCGGCGAAGACCTGGAGGTGCTCCAGCTCCTCGGCGGCCTCCATGCCCTTGTCGCGGAGCTGGACGATGTCGACGCCGCCCGACAGGGCCGCGTCGAGGAACTCGGGGAGGTCGCCCTGCCGCTTGCGGGCGTCCGTGCACAGGTAGAGCCGGGCGTCGGACAGCTGCTGCATGGGAGTACCCCCCGTGGTGTGGCGGGGTACGGGCCCGCGTACGGGCCCGTACCCCTGTGGATCAGCCGGTCAGAGGGCGAGCGCCTGGGCGCGTCGCTTCACCTCCGTGCCGCGATTCTCGCTCAGCGCCTGCGCGGGGGTGCCGGGCAGGGTGGGGTCCGGCGTGAACATCCACTCCAGGATCTCCTCGTCGGAGAAGCCGTCGTCACGCAGCACGGTCAGCAGGCCGACGAGGCCCTTGACGACCTTGTCGCCGTCGATGAAGGGGGCGGGCACCTGGAGGGAGCGGTTCTCGCCGCGGCGTACGGCGACCAGCTGACCTTCCTTGACCATCTGGCGGACCCGGGTCACCTCGAGGTCGAGCATCTCCGCGATGTCGGGGAGGTACAGCCAGGAGGGGACGAGGGCATCGATCTTTGCGTCAATCTCGGTCACGGGGACAAGCCTGCCACCTCGGACGGGCACCCGGTACCCGGCCCCGTCCGTCCGTGGCGGGCACGGACGGCGCGGGGACGGCGTGGGGACGGAGTGGGGACGGCGCGGGACGGGGCGGACCCGTGTGGCGCCCGGGATCACCGGCTCAGACGCCGGCGGACTTCAGGGGCACGCCCGGGTCGGCGACCCGGGCCGGGTCCAGGAGGGCGCCGGACTCGATCAGCCTGCGGCCCTGCGCCAGGTCCCGGGGCCGGCCCACGGCGAGGACGGCGACGAGCGCGCCGTCGCGCAGCCAGCACACCGACCAGGTGTCCTCGGCCGGGTCTCCGCGCCACAGCAGGGTGTCGGCCCCGCCGTGGTGGCCCGCGTACTGGACGAAGCGGCCGAACTGCTCGGACCAGAAGTACGGGACGGGGTCGTAGGCCCGTACGGGCTCGCCGGCGAGGATGTTCTCGGCGACGGCGCGGGGGCCCTGGAGTGCGTTGTCCCAGTGGTGCACCAGCAGCCGGGTCCCGTAGCGGGCGGACGGGAAGGAGGCGCAGTCGCCCACGGCGTACACCCCGGGCAGGGTGGTGCGCAGGTACGCGTCGGCGGTGACGGAGCCGTCGGGGCCCCGCTCGACGCCGGTCCCGGCCAGCCAGTCGGTGGCGGGGCGGGCCCCGATGCCCACGACCACGGCCCCGGCCGGCAGCTCGCGGCCGTCCGCGAGCCGGACGCGGCCCGGTTCGACGCCGGCGACCCGGGCGGCGGTGAGCAGTTCGGCGCCCGCGTCGGCGTACCAGCGGGCCATGGGGGCGGCGACCTCGGCGGGCAGGGCACCGGCCAGGACCCGGTCGGCGGCCTCCACGACGGTCACGGCGCAGCCGGCCTCGCGGGCGGCGGTGGCGAACTCGGCGCCGATCCAGCCGGCGCCGACGACGACGGTGGCGGGGGCCTCGGCCAGTACGGGGCGCAGCCGGGCGGCGTCGTCGAGGGTGCGCAGGAGGTGGACGCCCGGCACGCCCTCGGAGCCGGGCAGGGTCAGCGGCTGAGCGCCGGTGGCCAGGACGAGGACCTCGTAGGGGACCGGGCCGGACTCGGTGTCCACCATGTGGTCGGCGGCGCGCAGTCCGGTGACCTCGGTTCCCAGTCGCAGATCGATCCGGAGCGCCTCGAAGTCCACGTCGAACGCGGAGTCCTCGGCCTTGCCGAGGAGGACCGCCTTGGACAGCGGGGGCCGGTCGTAGGGCTGGTGGGGTTCGGCGCCCAGCAGGGTCACGGGGCCGGTGAAGCCCTGTTCCCGCAAGGCGACCGCCGTCTGCACCCCGGCCATGCCGGCCCCGACCACGACGACGCCGGGCTCCGGCGGTCGTGGGGCGGCTTCCGTCGACGTCCGTGCCCGCGCCTGCGTATGCGTCTGCTCGCTCACGTGCCCACCCTAATGAACTGACGACTCGTCAGGAACAGGGGGCGGGGAGCCGACTGCGCGCGGGCCCCGGGGAGGCAGCCTTACCCGCCGCCGGCCACGGGGTTAGTCTGGCCACCGTACCTATCGCGGGAGTCCGGGCGCACCGGGCTGAGAGGGAGGCTGGCCGGCCTCCGACCGTACGAACCTGATCCGGGTCATGCCGGCGAAGGGAGGGGCTGGACGCCCATGCACTCATCTCCGAAGGGATCCCCCGGATCCCCCACGACCTCCACGACCTCCACCACCCCGGCGGACCGGGGGTCGGACGTCCTCGTCATCGGGGGCGGGATCATCGGCCTGGTCACCGCCTGGCGGGCCGCCCGCGCCGGACTGCGCGTCGCGCTCGCCGACCCGGACCCCGGCGGCGGCGCCGCCCGGGTCGCGGCCGGCATGCTCGCCGCCGTCACCGAACTGCACTACGGCGAGGAAACCCTCCTCGGGCTCAACGTGGCCTCCGCCGAGCGCTACCCCCACTTCGCCGCCGAACTCACCGAAGCCAGCGGCGGCATGGACCTCGGCTACCGCGCCTGCGGCACCCTGGCCGTGGCCCTCGACGCCGACGACCGCCTCCACCTGCGGGAACTGCACGCCCTCCAGCGCCGCTGCGGACTGGAGTCCGAGTGGCTCACCGGCCGCGAGTGCCGCCGACTGGAGCCGATGCTGGCCCCGGGCGTCCGCGGTGGGCTCCGTGTCGACGGCGACCACCAGGTGGACCCGCGCCGGCTGGCGGCCGCCCTGCTCGCCGCCTGCGAACGGGCCGGCGTCACCGTCCACCGCGCCCGCGCGGTCCGCCTGCTGACCGGCGCCGACCGGGCGGTGGGCGCCGAGCTGGAGGACGGTACGCCCCTGCGCGCCGACCAGGTGGTCCTGGCGGCGGGCTCGCTCAGCTCGCGGCTGGCCGGCGTACCGCCGGAGGTGGCGGTGCCGGTGCGCCCGGTGAAGGGACAGGTGCTGCGCCTGTCGGTGCCGGCCCCGTACGCGCCGTTCCTGTCGCGGACCGTCCGGGCGGTCGTCCGCGGCAGCCACATCTACCTCGTCCCGCGCGAGAACGGCGAACTCGTCGTCGGCGCCACCAGCGAGGAACTCGGCTGGGACACCACCGTCACCGCCGGCGGGGTGTACGAGCTGCTGCGCGACGCCCACGAACTCGTCCCCGGCATCACCGAACTCCCCCTCACCGAGACCCGCGCCGGCCTGCGCCCCGGCTCCCCGGACAACGCGCCGCTGCTCGGCCCGACCGACCTGCCGGGCCTGCACCTGGCCACCGGGCACTACCGCAACGGGGTGCTGCTGACCCCGCTCACCGGCGACGTGATGGCCGAGCTGCTGACCACCGGGGTCGTCCCGGAGATCGCCCGCCCCTTCACCCCGCGCCGCTTCTCCTCCACGCGTCAGGAGTCCTACGCATGACCATCTCCGTCAACGGCGAGCCGCGCGAGATCGCGGCCGGCACCACGCTCGACGCGGTGGTCGCCACCCTGAGCACGGCGCCCTCGGGCGTCGCCGCCGCCCTCAACGAGACCGTCGTCCCGCGCGGGCAGTGGTCGCTCACCGAGGTGGGCGACGGCGACCGGGTCGAGGTCCTCACCGCGGTACAGGGAGGTTGATCACGATGGCGGACGACGTCTTCTCCCTCGGCGGCCGGACCTTCACCTCCCGCCTCATCATGGGCACCGGCGGGGCCCCCAGCCTGGACGTCCTCGAACGCGCCCTGATCGCCTCCGGCACCGAACTGACCACGGTCGCGATGCGCCGCCTGGACCCGACGGTGCAGGGCTCGGTCCTGTCCGTGCTGGACCGGCTGGGCATCGCGGTCCTGCCGAACACCGCCGGCTGCTTCACGGCCGGCGAGGCGGTCCTCACCGCCCGTCTCGCCCGGGAGGCCCTGGGCACCGACTGGATCAAGCTGGAGGTCGTCGCCGACGAGCGGACGCTCCTGCCCGACGGCGTGGAGCTGCTGGACGCCGCCGAGATCCTGGTCGACGAGGGCTTCACCGTCCTGCCGTACACCAACGACGACCCGGTGCTGGCCCGGAAGCTGGAGGACGTGGGGTGCGCGGCGATCATGCCGCTGGGCTCCCCCATCGGGTCGGGCATGGGCATCCGCAACCCGCACAACTTCGAGTTGATCGTGGAGCGGGCCGGGGTCCCGGTGATCCTCGACGCGGGAGCCGGCACCGCGTCCGACGCGGCCCTCGCGATGGAGCTCGGTTGCGCGGGAGTGATGCTCGCCTCGGCCGTGACCCGGGCGCAGGCCCCCGTCCTGATGGCGGCGGCCATGCGGGACGCCGTCTCGGCGGGCCGCCTCGCCCACCGCGCGGGCCGCATCCCCCAACGCCGCTTCGCCGAGGCCTCCTCCCCCACGGAGGGCCGCGCCACCCTGGACCCGGAACGCCCGGCGTTCTGACCCTCACCCGGGAACCCCCGCCCCCGGCCGGGGGCGGGGGTTCCCCCGCGCTCAGCGACCGCCGGCCGTCGGGGGCTGGTCCACGGCCGGTTCGACGTTGGCGACGGCGGTGGTGAACGCGCGGCCGGAGGCGTCGCGGATGTAGGCGAGCTCCGCCCAACGCTCCACGCCGGTGTCGGACACGTTCTCGTTGATCACGGCCATCAGCACCCCCTCGGTGCCGGACGCGAGGTCGCGGACACGGTGCCGCAGGAGTCGGTGGGGCACGTACGCGTAGCGTTCAGTCATCGGAAGCCGCCTCGAAGGTGCTGAGGAAGCGCTCCCAGCCGACCTGAGCCCGATCGAGCAGCTCGGTGCTGGGCTCGGACGCGGCAGCCGCCCTCTTGAACGGCACTTCCGCGGTCCGGGGTACCTCACAGACACAGCTGTGCGTGATGCGGTCGGTCAAGGCCGACTCCTCTGAAGGTAGGTGGTGTCGTTCCTCAGACTGGACTCGTCACAACCGTGCGGGAATGACCGCCTGTTGCACTTCCGCTGCACTTGCGTCCCCCTTCACCGGCCCGGCGTGGTTCGCTGGTGATGGGAAGGGAGCGACGCGTGGCGACCGTGCACCACTGGACCGGGCTGGAGGCCAAGGCACTGAGGTTGGCGCTGCGGCTGAGCGTTCGAGCCTTCGCAGACCGGCTCGGCGTCGGCATCCGGACGATTTCCAAATGGGAGGCGCTCCTGGCCGAGACCGTCCCGCGCCCGGACACGCAGGCGATTTTGGATACCGCGTTGGCGCGCGCGGACGCGGCCTCCCACCTGAGATTCGAGACGTTCCTGTCCGAAGCCGGCCGGCCTGGCCCCTCAGGCGCGCGCGACGTGCCGACGGGGCCGCTCGTATGGGAGTACGAGTCGTGGGCCGACGATTTGGAACGAGCCGCGGTCGCCCTGTCCCGGCAGGACTTCACCTTCGGCGAAAGCCTGATCGGCCGGTGGACCAACCGCTTCAACCCGCTCCGGCTCGACCACCGGGGACTGTACCTGTTCGCCCGTTCGACCGCACTGCTTGGCGACCTCCAGCGCGATCAAGGAAACGTGATCGGCCCCCTGTCCGCGCGGCGCTCCTATCTCACGGCCCGGTCGCTGTTCACGCAGATCGACATCCCACGCCGGATCGCCCAACTCGATCTTTCGCTGGCCATCGTCGCCGAGATGTCGGGCCGGCTGGAAGCGGCCGCCCGCAGCTACAAGCGACTCGCGGTCGACGACCGACTATCACGCCGCGATCGGGCCAGATCCCGGCTGTGGGTCGGCACAACCTTGAGCAAGGAGGGCCAGTACGGCTACGCGACCCGGGTCATGCTGGCGGCGACCCGAGACTTCGAAGACCTCTCCGAACCGGAGGACTGGTCGGTGGCGCACCAGAAGATCGCCTTGGCCCACCGCGGCGCCGGCGACCTCTCCTCCGCGCTGCACTTCATCGGGGTCGCCCGCAGCACCACGGTCACCGACACCCCCATACAGACCGTCCGTCTGGACACAGCCCACGGGCACATCCTGCTCAGCGACCCCGCCACCCGCGATGATGGTCTTCACGTCCTCGGCAAGGCCGCGACCATGGCCGGGCGTTTCGGGCTGTCGCATCAGTTGGCCAGCATCGAGAACATCATGGTCATGAGCACGAGGCCATCCGGACCCTTCACTCGGTGACCAAGGAGAGAACAGGCGTGGGCGACAACCGGCAGAGCATGACCGAGGATCAGTGGCGCAAGACCAAACTGGTCTGGGACTACCACCTCATGGGCCACCGGTCGCGCCCCGTCGACGTGGCCATCGGGCTGGGCAGTCACGATCTCGGTGTCGCCCAGGCCACTGCCGATCTCTACCACCGCGGGCTGTTCCCGACCTTGGTGTTCACCGGCGGCAACAGCCCCACCACGAGGAACCGTTTCCCTCGTGGCGAGGCCGTCCACTTCCGCGAACACGCCCTCGAACTCGGCGTGCCCGACGAGGCGATCCTGGTCGAGCCGAACGCCACGAACACCGGCCAGAACATCACCCTCACCCGCGACCTGCTGGCCTCGGCGGGCATCCTTCCCACGACCGTGATGCTGATCTCCAAGCCCTACATGGAGCGGCGGTCCTTCGCCACCGCCCGCAAGCTCTGGCCCGCCGTCGAGATCGTCTGCGCCTCCGAAGCGCTGGAGCTGGACGACTACGTCAAGAGCATCGGTGACGAGAGGCTCGTGGTCGACATGCTCGTCGGCGACCTCCAGAGGGTGATCGAGTATCCCCGGCAGGGCTTCGCCATCGCCCAGGACGTCCCGGACGACGTCCACGCCGCGTATGAATCCCTCATCGCCGACGGTTTCACCAGCCGACTCATCTGACCGGCCCCTGGCGGCGGCCGGTCGCCGCGGGGTGAGGGGCGCGTGGCGATCCGTCGCGGGCGGGCGCCGCGCAGGGGGTTCCGGTCGGCCGGTCCGCCGCGTGAGACCGGGCCCGGGGGCCCTGCCGTGTCACGGGTGCGCTGCAAGCGTGGACGCCCCGGACGGCTCAAACGTGCCGGCTCGTAGAATCGCCGGGTGGATACGACCCTGGATGACCCCCTCGTCGGGCGCGTGCTCGACGGCCGCTACCGCATCGACGCCCGCATCGCGGCCGGCGGCATGGCAACGGTCTACCGGGCCGTCGACACCCGCCTGGACCGCGTCCTCGCGCTGAAGGTGATGCACCCGGCCCTCGCAGCCGACGTCGCCTTCGTGGACCGTTTCATCCGCGAGGCGAAGTCCGTGGCCCGCCTCGCGCACCCCAACGTCGTCGCCGTCTTCGACCAGGGCACGGACGGGCCGTACGTCTACCTCGCCATGGAGTACGTCTCCGGCTGCACCCTGCGCGACGTGCTCCGCGAGCGCGGCGCCCTCCAGCCCCGGGCCGCCCTCGACATCCTGGAGCCGGTCCTCGCCGCCCTCGGCGCCGCGCACCGCGCCGGGTTCGTCCACCGGGACATGAAGCCCGAGAACGTGCTCATCGGTGACGACGGCCGCGTCAAGGTCGCCGACTTCGGGCTGGTCCGGTCCGTGGACACGGTCACCAGCACCACCGGCGCCGTCCTCGGCACCGTCTCCTACCTGGCGCCCGAGCAGATCGAGAACGGCGTCGCCGACACCCGCGTCGACGTGTACGCCTGCGGCGTCGTCCTCTACGAGATGCTCACGGGCGGCAAGCCGCACACCGGCGGCACCCCCGCTCAGGTGCTCTACCAGCACCTCCACGAGGACGTGCCGCCCCCGTCGGCCACCGTCCCCGGGCTCCCCGTCGCCCTCGACGAGCTGGTCGCGACCGCCGCGGCCCGCTCCCCCGAGCTGCGCCCCTCCGATGCCGCGTCCCTGCTGGGGCTGGCCCTGGAGGCCCGCGCGCGACTGTCCGACGCCGAGCTGGACGCCGTACCGCCGCAGGCGCGCACGCAGGAGCGTTCGTCGGCCGAGGACCGCACCGGCGTGATCCCCCGGCCGGTCGAGGAGCGGCAGTCGGTACACCACACCTCCCGCCTGGCGACCCCGCCCCCGCCGCCGGCCCCGTCGAGGACCCCGGGCCCGGGGTCGCGCATGCCCCGACGCGGGGTGATCGCGGTGGTGGCGGGGGTCCTGCTGGCCCTCGGGATCGGCGTCGGCGTCTGGTACATCAACTCCGGGCAGTTCACCAAGGTCCCGAACCTCCTCGGCAAGACGGAGGAGCAGGCCCGCTCCCAGCTGTCCGCGTCCGGCCTCGGCCTCAAGCGGGTGGAGCGCAAGTTCAGCGACGCCTTCGAGCGCGGCACGGTGATGAACAGCGATCCCGCCGGCGGGGCGCGGATCCGGGGCAACGGCGCGGTGACGCTCACCGTCTCGCGGGGTCCCGAGACCGTCAGCGTCCCCGACCTGAAGGGGCGCCCCCTCCAGGAGGCGCAGGGCGAGCTGACCAAGGTGGGCCTGGCGCCCGGCGTGGTCACCCAGGCCTTCAGCCAGGACGTCGCCCAGGGCTCGGTGATCGAGACGAACCCGGCGGGCGGCCAGAAGCGGGCCCCCGACACCGCCGTCGCGCTCGTCGTCAGCAAGGGCCGGCCGGTACCGGTACCCAACCTGGTGGGTCTGGACGCGGCCGCCGCGAAGGCGCAGCTGGAGGGGATCGGCCTGAAGACGGCCACCGCGCCGGAGGCGGTGAACGCCCCGCAGGTGGCCGGACAGGTCGCGAACCAGTCCCTGGCCCCGGGCGCGCAGGCCGCGGCCGGCGACACGGTGACCCTGACCGTCTCCAAGGGTCCGCGTCAGGTCCAGGTGCCGGACGTCCGCAACCAGGATGCGGACGCGGCCCGCAAGGCGCTGGAGGCGCTGGGCTTCAAGGTGAAGGTGGACAAGCCGTTCCTGCCCTTCGGCAATTCGGTGGAGAGCCAGTCGGTGCCCGGTGGACAGAACGCCCCCGAGGGTTCCCTGATCGTCCTCAAGACCAAGGGACTGTGACGCCCGGTGATACGCAATCCCGTGGGCGGGCACGTGCCCGTCGCCGGCGGGCTGGCCTCGGTCGGCCTCCCCTACGCCCGTGAGATGGGCGCCGAGGCCGTCCAGGTCTTCGTGGCGAACCCGCGCGGCTGGGCCACCCCGACCGGGAACCCGGCGCAGGACGAGCTGTTCCGCGCCGGGTGCGCCGAGGCCTCGATCCCGGCGTACGTGCACGCCCCGTACCTGATCAACTTCGGGTCGCACACCGAGGCCACGGTGGAGAAGTCGGTGGAGTCCCTGCGCCATTCGCTGCGCAGGGGTCGGGAGATCGGCGCCCTCGGGGTGGTCGTCCACACCGGCTCGGCGACCGGCGGACGCCCGCGCGAGGCGGCGTACGCGCAGGTCAGGCAGTACATGCTGCCCCTGCTGGAGGAGCTGACGCACGAGGACGACCCGTTCCTCCTGCTGGAGTCCACCGCCGGCCAGGGTTCCTCGCTGTGCTCGCGGACCTGGGACTTCGGCCCGTACTTCGAGGCGCTGGACCACCACCCGAAGCTGGGCATCTGCCTGGACACCTGCCACATCTTCGCGGCCGGTCACGACCTGGCCGAGCCGGGCGGCACCAAGCAGACGCTCGACCTGCTGGTGGAGACGGTCGGCTCGGGCCGGCTGAAGCTGATCCACGCCAACGACTCCAAGGAGGGCGTCGGCGCGCACAAGGACCGGCACGCCAACATCGGCCAGGGGCACATCGGTCGGGAGGCCTTCGCCGAACTGTGCGCGCACCCCGAGACAGCCGGCGTACCGCTGATCATCGAGACCCCCGGCGGCAAGGAGGGCCACGCCGCGGACGTGGCCCTGCTGAAGGAGTTGCGCGGCTCCCACTGATCCCGAGATCCCTTGAGGAATACCCCTGGGGGGTATACGGTTCCGTCATGTCGACAGGACCGTTACCCGGCGTTTCCCATCAGGGGGTTGTTGTCATGGAGCAGGAACAGGGGCACGAGCACCAGGAACACGAGCACCACGGCCCCCACGGGCCCCACGGGCCCCACGGGCACGATCACCAGAGCCACGGGCACCAGGAACACAAGCACCAGGGCCACGAGGGCCACGCGCACCACGGCGGCCACACCGCCCACGCCGCCCACGGCCCCGTCGGCTGGGCCATGGCGGCCAGGGCCACCCTGCACTGCCTCACCGGATGCGCCATCGGCGAGGTGCTCGGCATGGTCATCGGCACCGCGCTCGGCTGGGGCAACGTCCCGACGATGGTCCTCGCGATCGCCTTGGCGTTCTTCTTCGGCTACGCCCTCACGCTGCGCGGGATCCTCGCGGCGGGGGTGGACTTCCGTTCCGCCGTTCGGGTGGCGCTGGCGGCGGACACCCTTTCGATCGCCGTGATGGAACTGATCGACAACGGGGTGATCGCGCTGTGGCCGGGCGCCATGGACGCGCACCTGTCGGATCCGCTGTTCTGGGTGGTCCTCGCGATCGCGCTGGTGACCGCCTTCATCGTGACCACGCCGGTCAACAAGTGGCTGATCGGCCGCGGCAAGGGCCACGCCGTCGTCCACCGCTACCACCACTGAGGGTCAGGGTCAGAGTTCCGGGCCGTCGCCCGGCTCCTCCTGGTACGAGTAGCGCTGCTCGCGCCAGGGGTCGCCGATGTTGTGGTAGCCGCGTTCCTCCCAGAACCCGCGGCGGTCGGCCGTCATGTACTCGATGCCGCGGACCCACTTCGGGCCCTTCCAGGCGTACAGGTGCGGCACGACGAGCCGGAGCGGGAAGCCGTGCTCGGCGGTCAGGAGTTCGCCCCCCATGTGGGTGGCGAAGAGGGTGCGCTCGGAGGCGAAATCGGCCAGTCTCAGGTTGGAGCTGAAGCCGTACTCGGCCCACACCATGACGTGCGTGACCTGCGGGGCCGGGGGCGCCAGGTCGAGGACGGTTCGCGCCGGCACTCCGCCCCATTCGGCGCCCGGCATGCTGAACTTGGTGACGCAGTGCAGGTCGGCCACGACGGACTCGAACGGCAGGGCCGCGAACTCCTCGTGGTTCCAGCAGTGCTTCTCGCCGTCCGCCGTCGCGCCGAAGGCGCGGAACTCCCAGCGCTCCGGCTTGAACTTGGGGACGGGACCGTAGTGGGTGACGGGCCAACCCTTCTGCAACCGCTGCCCCGGAGGAAGCTCAAGCTGCTCTGCTCCCGGAGATTCCCGGCTTTCCGGCTGACCCATGTCTCCATGGTGACAGACGTCGCGGGGTGGTCATGACCAGGTCGCGGGCGGTTCGGGCAAGTCAGGGTAACTCCCACTAAGGAGGCACTTACTGGACGGCCTCCGGCGGCGGTGCAAAGATGCGCGCACCTGCCCAGTCACTAGCTGACATTGCTTGGAAGGAGCCTCTGCGATGCAGGGCGACCCCGAGGTCCTTGAGTTTCTGAACGAGCAGCTGACCGGCGAGCTCACGGCCATCAACCAGTACTGGCTGCACTACCGCATCCAGGACAACAAGGGTTGGACGAAGCTCGCCAACTACACCCGTGCCGAGTCCATCGACGAGATGAAGCACGCGGACAAGCTCACCGAGCGCATCCTGATGCTGGACGGCCTGCCGAACTACCAGCGCCTCTTCCACGTGCGGGTCGGCCAGACCCTTACGGAGATGTTCCAGGCCGACCGCCAGGTCGAGGTGGAGGCCATCGACCGCCTCAAGCGGGGCATCGAGGTCATGCGCGGCAAGGGCGACGTCACCTCGGCGCGACTGTTCGAGGACATCCTGGAGGACGAGGAGCACCACATCGACTACCTCGACACGCAGCTGGAGCTCATCGAGAGCATCGGCGAGCCGCTCTACATCGCCCAGCTGCTGGAGCAGCCCGAAAGCTGAGCGGTGGTGCGGTGAGGACGGCGCACCGGGGGCGGCGTACGTTACGCGGCGTCGGCCAGTGCCGGCTCGGGTACGCGCGCCACGTCCGGCGTGAGCGCGGCGTCGGTCGCGAGCACCGCCGCGCCCTTGCCCTGGTCCAGCAGCTCCCTGCGCGGGCAGCTCCCGCGGCCCAGAAGGCCCTGGATGGTGCGTACGCAGGAGCCGCAGTCGGTTCCGGCCTTGGTGGCCGAGGCGATCTGGCGGGGCGTGCAGGCCCCGGCGGCCGCGTGTTCCTTGACCTGCTTGTCGGTGACCCCGAAGCAAGAGCAGACGTACACGCGGTTCACCTCCCTGGTGCGGAACGGTCCTGCGAGCCATCCCCATTTCGGTGAGGCTTACCTAACCGTACCCAAACTTAGGGTCCCCTAAAAGACCCGGATACGCCGATGGGGCGCGGATCACATCGATCCGCGCCCCATCGTCGTAGGAAGGCACCTACTGATCGCGACTACTGGTCCCGGTACATCTCGGCGACCAGGAAGGCCAGGTCCAGGGACTGGCTGCGGTTGAGGCGCGGGTCGCAGGCCGTCTCGTAGCGCTGGTGCAGGTCGTCGACGAAGATCTCGTCGCCGCCGCCCACGCACTCGGTGACGTCGTCACCGGTGAGCTCGACGTGAATGCCGCCCGGGTGGGTGCCCAGCGCCTTGTGGACCTCGAAGAAGCCCTTGACCTCGTCGAGCACGTCGTCGAAACGGCGCGTCTTGTGGCCGGAGGCCGCCTCGAAGGTGTTGCCGTGCATCGGGTCGGTGACCCAGGCGACGGTGGCACCGGACGCGGTGACCTTCTCGACCAGCTCGGGGAGCTTGTCGCGGACCTTGTCGGCGCCCATGCGGACGACGAAGGTCAGCCGGCCCGGCTCGCGCTCGGGGTCCAGGCGGTCGATGTAGGTCAGCGCCTCGTCCACGGTGGTGGTCGGGCCGAGCTTGATGCCGATCGGGTTGGCGATCTGCGAGCAGAACTCGATGTGCGCGTGGTCCAGCTGGCGGGTGCGCTCGCCGATCCAGACCATGTGGCCGGAGGTGTCGTAGAGCTTGCCGGTACGGGAGTCCGTACGGGTCAGCGCGCCCTCGTAGTCCAGCAGCAGGGCCTCGTGGGAGGCGTAGAACTCCACGGCCTTGAACTCGGCCGGGTCGGTGCCACAGGCCTTCATGAAGTTCAGGGCGTTGTCGATCTCCCGCGCGAGCTGCTCGTAGCGCTGCCCGGAGGGGGAGGACTTCACGAAGTCCTGGTTCCAGGCGTGCACCTGGCGCAGGTCGGCGTAGCCACCGGTGGTGAAGGCGCGGACCAGGTTGAGCGTGGAGGCGGAGGCGTTGTACATCCGCTTCAGGCGCTCGGGGTCCGGGACGCGGGCCTCTTCGGTGAAGGCGAAGCCGTTGACGGAGTCGCCGCGGTAGGTCGGCAGGGTGACGCCGTCACGCGTCTCGGTGTCCTTGGAGCGCGGCTTCGAGTACTGGCCGGCGATGCGCCCGACCTTGACGACGGGCACGGAGGCCGCGTACGTCAGGACGGCGCTCATCTGGAGCAGCGTCTTCAGCTTGGCGCGGATGTGGTCGGCGGACACGGCGTCGAAGGCCTCGGCGCAGTCGCCACCCTGGAGCAGGAACGCCTCGCCCTTGGCGACGGCTCCCAGACGGGCGCGCAGCTGATCGCACTCACCCGCGAAAACGAGGGGAGGATACGACTCGAGGTCCGCGACGACAGCGCGCAGTGCCTCGGCATCGGGGTACGAAGGCTGCTGCGCCGCGGGAAGGTCTCGCCAGGTCGCCTGGTGGGCGGGGGCTTGGGTTTCAGCGTTCACGGTCACCTCGTACACATTACGGCGTCTCACGCGCCGTCCGGCCCCGCGCCCACCTGGTGAGACGGCGTGGCTCGAAGGCGGGACGCCCCGAATGGAACGGAATCCATGGTTCACACGGCCGTATAGAACGGATGCAGCGGGATCGCGTCCGCTTGGGTTAGGGTGCCTCGCATGTACGCACACTTCGCCAAGAACTGGTGGTGGTCCGCTCCCGGCGGCCCACCCCTCGTGCGTACCCACTGACACGAGCGACGCGAAGGCCGCCCCGAGGGGCGGCCTTCCGTGTTTCCAGGACACGGGCACCGGGGCGCCCCTCCCGCCGACACCGAGCCGGACCCACCGGCCGACCGGAAGGACCGTCCCCACCATGACCCAGGAAGCCACCGCCCGACAGCACGACCTCGGCCGACTGCTCGACGACTCCTGCCCGCCCTTCGCCCTGCTGCGGCGGCGCACCCCGGGCCGCGACCACGACACGGTCGAGGTGCTCCTCGGCCCGGTCCACGAGGCCGAGCGGCTCGCGGACCTGCCCGTCGGGGAGCTCCCCACCCTCGCGCTGGTTCCGTTCCGCCAGATCCGCGAGCGCGGCTTCGACGTCCGCGACGACGGCACCCCGCTGAGCGTGCTGGCCGCCGAGGAGGCCTGGGAGCTGCCGCTGGACGAGGCCCTGGCCGCCCTGCCCGACCACGGGGTCCGCGTGGAGGGCGGCGGCTTCGACGTCTCGGACGAGGAGTACGCGACCACCGTCGAGCGGGTGATCCGCGAGGAGATCGGCCGGGGCGAGGGGGCGAACTTCGTCATCCGGCGCACCTACGAGGGCCGGATCGACGGCTTCGGGCGGGCCGACGCCCTGGCCCTGTTCCGGCGCCTGCTGCTGGGCGAGCGCGGCGCGTACTGGACGTACGTCGTCCACACCGGCGACCGGACCCTGGTCGGGGCCAGCCCGGAGGTGCACGTGCGCATGTCGGGCGGGACCGTCGTGATGAACCCGATCAGCGGCACGTACCGCTACCCCTCCGAAGGCCCCACGGCCGAGTCGCTCCTGACCTTCCTCGGCGACCGCAAGGAGACCGAGGAGCTGTCGATGGTGGTCGACGAGGAGCTCAAGATGATGTGCACGGTCGGGGACATGGGCGGGGTGGTCGTCGGACCCCGCCTGAAGGAGATGTCCCACCTCGCGCACACCGAGTACGAGCTGCGCGGCCGTTCCTCGCTGGACGCCCGCGAGGTGCTGCGGGAGACCATGTTCGCGGCGACGGTGACGGGCTCCCCCGTCCAGAACGCCTGCCGGGTGATCGAGCGCTACGAGAGCGGCGGCCGCGGCTACTACGCGGGCGCGCTGGCCCTGCTGGGCCTGGACTCCACCGGGGCGCAGACCCTGGACTCCCCGATCCTGATCCGCACCGCCGACATCGCCCCCGACGGGGCCCTGCGCGTGGCCGTCGGCGCCACCCTGGTGCGCCACTCCGACCCGCGGGGCGAGGTCGCCGAGACCCACGCCAAGGCCGCCGGGGTGCTGGCCGCCCTCGGGGTGCGGGAGGCCGCGCCCCGGCCGGCCTTCGAGGGGGCGCGGCTGACCGACGACCCGCGGGTGCAGGCGGCGCTGGACGCCCGGCGCGCGGACCTGGCCCCGTTCTGGCTGCGGATGCAGGAGCGGCCCGAGCGGATCACGGGGCACGCCCTGGTGGTGGACGGGGAGGACACCTTCACCGCGATGCTGGCCCACGTCCTGCGGGTGACGGGGCTGGACGTGACCGTCCTGCGCTACGACGATCCCGGGCTGCGGGCGACGGCCCTGGCCTGGGACGGACCGATCGTGCTGGGTCCGGGGCCGGGCAACCCGGCGCAGGAGGACGACCCGAAGATGCGGATGCTGCGCGCGCTGGCCGGGGAGCTGTTGGCCTCGCACCGGGGCGGGATCCTCGGCGTCTGCCTGGGCCACGAGCTGCTCGCGGCGGAGCTGGGGCTGCCGCTGGTGCGCAAGGCGGAGCCGGCGCAGGGGGCGCAGACCCGGATCGACCTGTTCGGGGCCGAGGAGGTGGTCGGGTTCTACAACACGTACACGGCGCGGTGCTCGGACGAGCTGGCGCTGCGGCTGGCCGGGGAGGGCGTGGAGGTGGCCCGGGACCCGGCCAACGGGGAGGTGCACGCCCTGCGCTCGGGCGCCGCGAACGTCGCCGGGGTGCAGTTCCACCCGGAGTCGGTGCTGACCCTGCGCGGGGTGGAGCTGGTGCGGGACCTGCTGAGCGGGGTCATGGCCCCGGCGTGAGGGGGGTGCGGCGCCGGGCGGCGGCCCCGCCCGGCGGGGCCGCCGTCAGGAGGGTACGAGGGTGTTCTCGGAGCGGCGGCCGGCGAGGTAGTCGGTCACGTTGCGGACGGTGGCCTCGATGATCTGGCCGACGGCGTCGGCCGTGTAGTAGGCCTGGTGGCTGGTCACCAGCACGTGCGGGAAGGTGACCAGCCGGGCCAGGGTGTCGTCCTCGACCGCCTCCAGGGACTTGTCGAGGAAGAAGACCCCGGCCTCGGCCTCGTACACGTCGAGGCCGACGCCGGTGAAGCGGCCCGCCCGCAGCTCCGTGACCAGGGCCTCGGTGTCGACGAGTCCGCCCCGGCTGGAGTTGACGAGGATCGCGTCGTCGCGCATCGACCTCAGGGCGGCCCCGTCGACGATGTGCCGGGTGGACTCCAGCAGCGGCACGTGCAGGCTGATCAGGTCGGACCGGGCGAACAGCTCCTGCTTGTCCACGTACTCCATGCCCAGTTCCAGGCAGGCCGGGTTCGGTTCGAGGTCCCAGCCGAGCAGGTCCATCCCGAAGCCGTGGGCGATGCGGGCGAAGGCCGCGCCGATCTTCCCGGTGCCGAGGACGCCCGCCGTGCGGCCGTGGAAGTCGCGGCCCATCAGCCCGTTGAGCCGGAAGTCGAAGTCGCGGGTGCGGTTGGAGGCGCGGGCGATCTTGCGGTTGACGGCCAGGGCGAGCGTCCAGGCGAACTCGGCCACCGAGTGGGGCGAGTAGTGGGAGACGCGGCCGACGGTCATGCCGAGGCGGTGGGCCACGTCGAGGTCGATGTTGTTGAAGCCGGTGGAGCGCTGGGCGATCATCTTCGTCCCGCCGGCGGCGAGGGTGTTGAGGACCCGGGCGCTCAGGTCGGCGTTCACGCTGGAGGAGACGACCTCGTAGCCGGCGGCGATGGGGGCGGTGTCCTCGCTGAGGAACACCTCCAGGCAGCGGATCTCGTGCAGCCCCTCGAAGGCCCGCTCCAGGAGCGGCTTCTCGTCGGCGGTCACTCCGAAGGCCAGGATCTCCACGCTTGCTCCCGTACGTCGAGCCGCTCGAACCGGGTGGATCCGTCCGAACCCGGTACGGACCCGGGCGATCCGGGATGGTCCGGGGCGCCACGGGTCGTTCGTCACGATACGACCCGTGGCGCGCGTACGCCGTCCGGCAGGGGCGCGTGCGGGCCCGAGTGGCCCGCTCGGCTCAGCCGAAGAAGACGCCGGCCTCCGCGTACAGCGCCGGGTCCACCGTCTTGAGCTTCGCGGTGGCCTCCACGATCGGGACCCGGACGATGTCCGTCCCCTTGAGCGCGACCATCTTGCCGAAGTCGCCGTCGCGCACCGCGTCGATCGCGTGCAGCCCGAAGCGGGTGGCCAGCCAGCGGTCGTAGGCGCTCGGGGTGCCGCCGCGCTGGACGTGGCCGAGGACCGTGGTGCGGGCCTCCTTGCCGGTGCGCCCCTCGATCTCCTTGGCGAGCCACTCGCCCACGCCGGAGAGGCGCACGTGACCGAAGGAGTCCTTCGTCGCGTCCTTGAGCACCATCTCGCCGTCGGTGGGCATCGCCCCCTCGGCGACCACCACGATCGGCGCGTAGCTCGCCTTGAACCGGGAGGTCACCCAGGCGCAGACCTTGTCGATGTCGAAGCGCTGCTCGGGGATGAGGATGACGTTGGCCCCGCCGGCGAGCCCGGAGTGCAGGGCGATCCAGCCCGCGTGCCGCCCCATCACCTCGACGACCAGGACCCGCATGTGCGATTCGGCGGTGGTGTGCAGCCGGTCGATGGCCTCGGTCGCGATGCCGACGGCCGTGTCGAACCCGAAGGTGTAGTCGGTGCCCGACAGGTCGTTGTCGATGGTCTTCGGCACGCCCACGCAGGGGATGCCGTACTCCTCGTAGAGGCGGGCGGCCACGCCCAGGGTGTCCTCGCCGCCGATCGCGATGAGCGCGTCGACCTCGTACTTGGCGAGGTTCTCCTTGATCTCGCGGACCCCGTGCTCGGTCTTGAAGGGGTTGGTGCGCGAGGAGCCGAGGATGGTGCCGCCGCGGGGCAGGATGCCGCGGACGGTGGGGATGTCGAGGGGGACGGTGTCCCCTTCGACCGGCCCCCGCCAGCCGTCCTTGAAGCCGACGAACCCGTATCCGTACTCCTGGACGCCCTTGCGGACGACGCCCCTGATCACCGCGTTGAGCCCGGGGCAGTCTCCGCCGCCCGTGAGCACTCCGACCTTCATGGAATCTCCCTTCGCCATGACGGTCACGCTAGTGGTGACCCAGGTCACAACAAGGGGCCTGGATGAGTCAATTCCGGTGGAATCGCGGGGCGTTGCGTCCCCGCGTTCACTCGTACGAAGACGTAAGTACGACCGGCTACTCCATCGGGGGAGCCGGTCGTACGCGACTAGGCGTCGTCGAGTCCGCGCTCTATGGCGTACCGGACCAGCTCGACCCGGTTGTGCAGCTGGAGCTTGCCGAGGGTGTTCTGCACGTGGTTCTGCACCGTCCGGTGCGAGATGACCAGGCGCTCCGCGATCTGCTTGTACGAGAGCCCCTTGGCCACCAGCCGCAGCACCTCGGTCTCGCGGTCGGTCAGTTGGGGGGCCTTCGGCTCGTCGGGGGTGGCGGGCGTCGGCTCGGTGGCCAGCCGGCGGTACTCGCCGAGGACCAGACCGGCCAGGCCCGGGGTGAACACCGGGTCGCCGGCCGCGGTGCGGCGGACCGCGTCGATCAGCTCCTGGGCGCCGGCCGACTTCAGCAGGTAGCCGGTGGCCCCGGACTTCACCGCCTCCAGGACGTCGGCGTGCTCGCCGCTGGCCGACAGGACGAGCACGCGCAGCGCCGGATCGGCGCCGACCAGCTCCTTGCAGACCTGTACGCCGGGCATGCCGGGCAGGTTCAGGTCGAGGACCAGCACCGCGGGGCCGGCGGCGCGGGCGCGGCGGACCGCCTCCGGGCCGTCGCCGGCCGTGGCCACCACGTCGAACCCGGCGGCGGCCAGGTCCCGGGCCACCGCGTCCCGCCACATCGGATGGTCGTCGACGACCATCACCTTGATCTCGTGCGGCTCGCTCACTGGGTCCTCCCCCTCGGTACTTTCAGTTCCACTTCGGTGCCCTGCCCGGGGACGGACACCAGCTCGGCGGTGCCGCCGAGGTCGCGCAGCCGGCCGCGGATCGACAGGGCCACGCCCATGCGCCCCTCGCCCTCCGCCTGGTCCAGCCGCCCGGCCGGGATGCCCGGACCGTCGTCGCGCACGGTCACGATCACCTCGTCGCCCCAGTCCTCGACCAGGATCCAGGCGCGGGCCTCGTCCCCGGCGTGCTTGCGCACGTTGTCCAGGGCCGCCCCGACGGCCGCCGCCAGCTCCCGCGCGGCGGGCACCGGCAGCGGTACGGGGGTGCCCGGCTCGGCGAAGCTCACCCGCGAACCGGCGTGCGGGGCGAGCAGGGAACGCAGGTCCAGCTCGCCGTCGTCGGCGCCGGGCTCCTCCACCTCGTAGGTGTCCACCAGCGCGCCGAGCGACTCGTCGCGCTGGACCCGTGAGGGGTGCACCAGGCCGCTGGAGACCAGGGTGCGCAGCGCCACCTCCTGTTCCCCGGCCATCCGCCCGAGTTCGGCGGCCTCGCCGCCCAGTTCGGTGCCGCGGCGCTGGACCATGGCGAGGACCTGGAGGACCCCGTCGTGGATGTCCCGGGCGAGGCGCTCGCGCTCGCGGGTGGCCGCCTCGATCTCCAGGGCGCGGGCCAGGGTGGCCTCACTGGCCCGGGCGACCTCGACGACGTAGCCGATCGCGATGGAGGCGACCCAGACCAGCAGGACGTTGTGCAGGGTGTCGCTGGTGGGGTCGCCGCCGTGGACGAGGATGTTGGCGGCGGCCACGAACGTCGAGGCGAAGCCGGCCCACCGCCAGCCGCCCTTGAGGGCGAAGGCGAGGACCGCGCCCGCCGTCCAGATGGTGGGCAGGGTGGGCCCGCCGGCGGCGATCCGCTCGTGGTCGTCGGTGAGCGGGGTCAGCAGGATGCCGACGATCGCGACGGTGAGGTCCGCGCCGAGGAACCCCTTGGTGCAGCGGGCGGCGTTCGCCACCCGGGAGTGGGTGGCGAGCGTCCACACGGCGAGCACCGCCAGGTAGCCGGCGGCGATCCAGGGCCGCTCGAAGCGCCGGTACGCGACGGCGAAGAGCAGCACCGCGTAGACCATGGTCAGCAGGCGGTAGGCGGTCAGCGCCCGCCACAACGGCTGCTCGACCGACATGCGTACGACGCGCTCGCGCTTCGCCATCTCCACCGCCCCCCGCGCGGGCGGTCAGGGCCGCCGCGCCGTCCTACTCGTTCTTCTCGCCCTGCTCGGCCCTGTCGGCCTTCTCCGCCTCGGCCTTCTCGGCCTTCTCGGCCTTGGCCTTCTCCGTCTTCTCGGCCTTCTCCGCCTTCTCGGCGTCGGCGATCTGGCGCTTGGCGGCCGTGGCGTAGATGTCCACGTACTCCTGGCCGGAGAGCTTCATGATCTCGTACATGACCTCGTCGGTCACCGAGCGGAGGATGAAGCGGTCCCCGTCCATGCCCTGGTAGCGGCTGAAGTCCAGCGGCTTGCCGATCCGGATGCCCGGCCGCATCAGCTTCGGGACCACCTTGCCGGGCGGCTGGATCTTCTCGGTGTCGATCATCGCCACCGGGATCACGGGGGCTCCCGTGGCGAGCGCCACGCGGGCCAGCCCGCCGGGCTTGCCCCGGTAGAGCCGGCCGTCGGGTGAACGGGTCCCCTCGGGGTAGATACCGAACAGCTCCCCGCGCTCGATGACCTCGATGCCGCTCTTGATGGCGGCCTCGCCCGCGCCGCGCGCGCCGGAGCGGTCCACCGGCAGCTGGCCGACGCCCTTGAAGAAGGCCGCCGTCAGCTTGCCCTTGACCCCGGGGGAGGTGAAGTACTCGGCCTTCGCGATGAAGGTCACCTTCCGGTCCAGGACCGCCGGCAGGAAGAAGGAGTCGGAGAAGGACAGGTGGTTGCTCGCGAGGATCGCCGGCCCCTCGGCGGGAATGTTCTCGAGGCCCTCCACCCACGGCCTGAAGGCGAGCTTCAGGGAACCGCCGATGGA
Source organism: Streptomyces sp. NPDC048606 (assembly GCF_040650855.1). NCBI lineage: Bacteria > Bacillati > Actinomycetota > Actinomycetes > Kitasatosporales > Streptomycetaceae > Streptomyces > Streptomyces sp. NPDC048606. The sequence continues at coordinate 56,091 of NZ_JBEZIB010000017.1, forward strand.
GAACTTCATTGCGCCGTAGATCAACTCGAAAGCCTTCCTGTGTCTGTCGAACAGACCTTATCCCCTGGCTCCACCGGGAGCGGCCCGACGGCCCTGGTCGGTACCACCCCGGTCGCGTACGGTGAAGTCACACAGAGCAACGCACCCCCCACCCCCCGCCCCCGTTAAGGAGACCCTGGTGCCCGTCCTCCCTGGAGCCGAGCCGTTCCGCCACGAGGGCGGAGAGGTCGGCGTCCTCCTCTGCCACGGCTTCACCGGCTCCCCGCAGTCCCTGCGCCCGTGGGCCGAGTACCTCGCCGAGCGGGGTCTGACGGTGTCCCTGCCGCTGCTGCCCGGACACGGGACCCGCTGGGAGGACATGCAGCTCACCGGCTGGCAGGACTGGTACGCGGAGGTCGACCGCGCGCTGCGCGAGCTGCTGGACCGGTGCGAGCGGGTGTTCGTCTTCGGGCTGTCGATGGGCGGCGCGCTGACGCTGCGGCTGGCCGCCCGGCACGGGGACGCGATCAGCGGCATCGTGCTCGTCAACCCCGCCAACAAGGTGCACGACCCCCTGGCCGTGGCCCTTCCGGTGGCCAAGCACTTCATCCGGTCGACGCCGGGCATCGCCAGCGACATCGCGAAGCCGGGGTCGGCCGAGGTGGGATACGACCGGGTCCCGACGCGGGCCGCGCACTCCCTGCGCGCCTTCCTGCGGCTGGTGGACACCGAGCTGCCGCAGGTGACGCAGCCGGTGCTGCTGCTGCACAGCCCGCAGGACCACGTCGTCCCGCCGGCCGACTCGGCGCGGATCCTGGCCCGGGTGTCCTCGACGGACGTCACCGAGACCCTGCTGGAACAGAGCTACCACGTCGCGACGTTGGACCATGACGCGGAGCGGATCTTCGCGGACAGCTATGCGTTCGTCGGACGGCTCGCACAGAGCGTCGGCAGGGAGGGGGCGGCCAGCGGTGGCTGAGCACGAGGAGCCGTCCGGGGGCGTACCCCCGCTGGACGAGGAGGCGGCGTGGGCCGCGATCGTCGCCGGGTACGGGCAGGAGCCGCCGGACCCGCCGGGGGCCAGACCGTTCCGGCCGATCGAGAACCTGATGCTGCCCGAGGAGGACGTGAAGCCGGAGCCGCCGGAGGCCCCCGAGGCCCCCGCGACACCGGCCGCGCCGGCGGCTCCGGCCGCGCCCGCCCTGGGCAGCTCGGTGGTGTTCGCCCCGGGCGTGGGCGCGGACGGGCCCGTGGCGGGCCCGCGCGACCACTCCCTGGCGGAGCCGAAGGACGACGACCTGACCGCGTCCGACGAGGGCCACTTCGTCCCGCCGGAGCCGGAGCTGCCGCCGGCCGACACGACGGCGAAGTTCGCGTGGCTCGCGGTGGTCGGCGGGCCGGTGCTGCTGTTGCTGGCGGTGCTGTTGCAGTGGGACATGACCTGGTGGCTGACCACCCTGGGCATCGGCGGCTTCCTGGGCGGCTTCGCCACCCTGGTGGCGCGCATGGACCACGGCGACGACGAGGACGACGACCCGGGCCGCGGCGCGGTCGTCTAGGTCGTCACTCCGGCCCGGCACGCGCCGGGCCGGGGCCCGGCCCCGCCGGTCGGGGCCCGGAGCTCGGGCCCGCCACCGGGCTGCGCCGTGTGCTCCGCCCGCGGGCCCGTCGGCGGGTTCCGCGGCGCGGCCCGTCCTCCCGCCCCGCCCGGGTCTACCGGGGCGCGGGCGCGCCGGCGGGCCGCGCCGGGGTGCGTCAGGCTGCGGGGAGGCGGAGGGTCGCCAGCACCGGGAGGTGGTCGGTGGCGGCGCGCAGGTCCGCCGGGTCGACGCCCGCGAGCCCCGCGGGGACACCGCAGGCCAGGACCTCCACCCCCGCCGAGGCGAAGACGGCGTCGATGCGCCGGTCCGGCGCCCGCGCCGGGAAGGTGTCCGCGCCGCCCCAGGGGGCGACCGTCCAGCAGTCCCGCAGGGTCGAGGAGAGCAGCCCGAACGCCGCTCCCCCGGGCGTCTCGTTCACATCGGCCGCAGCGACGGCGTACGGCACGTCCAGCGCGGCGATCCGCTCCAGCAGCAGCCCGGCGTGCGCGATCCGTTCCGCCCGGTCCAGCGACAGGTGGGCGCTGACCACCCCGACCCGCGCCGCCCCGAAGCGGACGACGGCCGTCGCGAAGCCGCGCCGGTGCAGCCCGGGCCGCAGCGGCAGCAGGACGTCCTCGGCGCGCTCCACGAAGGCCCGTAGCGAGCACAGCAGCAGCGGCCCGGCCGCCGTCGCTCCCCCGCCCAGCACCACCAGGTCCGTCTTGGCCGCCAGCCGGGCGGCGTGCTTGCGCCAGCGGAAGAAGCGCGGCGCCTCCTGGACGAGGACCAGGTCGGGGGCGCACGCGCGGATCACCCGGGCCAGCGCCTCCTCGTCGTCGCGCAGCGAGCGGATGTTGTAGCTGAGGACCCGGATCACGGCTGAACCGTCCGGCTCCGTGCGGGAGTTCGGCAGTATGCGCATGCCCCGCAACCTATGCGTCCGCCCGCCGCTCCCCCAGGGGGCGCGACGGGCGGACGCGGGCGAGGAGGGGGATCAGCCCTGGCGGGCCAGGTCGGCCGCGCCGACGAGCCCGGCCTCTCCGCCGAGCCGCGCCGCCAGCACCTGCGCGTGCGGGCGCCAGGCGCCGCCGATCAGCCAGCGCTTGAAGGACTTGCGGATCGGGTCCAGGACCAGGTCTCCCTCGTCGGAGACGCCGCCGCCGACGATGAACGCGGACGGGTCGAAGAGGGAGGCCAGGTCGGCGAGGCCGGCGCCGGCCCAGCGGGCCAGCTCGCGGAAGGAGTCGACGGCCACCGGGTCGCCGGCCCGCGCGGCCTGGCTGATGTGGCGGCCCTCGATGCCCTCGGGGGTGCCGTCGCCGAGGCCGAGGAGGACCGTCGCGTTCTCGGGGGTGGCGTTCGCGCGCTGCTTCGCGTAGCGGACGAGGGCGCGGCCGGAGGCGTACTGCTCCCAGCAGCCCTGGCTGCCGCAGCCGCACAGGAGGCCGTCGGGGACGACCCGGATGTGGCCGAACTCGGCGGCCACGCCGAAGCGGCCGCGGCGGAGCTTGTTGCCGATGATGATGCCGCCGCCGAGGCCGGTGCCGAGGGTGATGCAGATGACGTCCTCGTGGCCCTGGCCCGCGCCGAAGCGGTACTCGCCCCAGGCCGCGCAGTTCGCGTCGTTCTCGACGACGACGGGCAGGCCGATGCGCTGCTCGACCTTGTCCTTGAGCGGCTCGTGCCGCCAGTTGATGTTCGGTGCGAAGAGCACCGTCGCGCGCTTGTCGTCCACGTAGCCGGCGGCGCCGATGCCGACGGCGTCGATGGTGTGGTTGCTGCTGACCTCGGAGACGGCGGCGCAGATCGCCTCCGTCACGCCGTCCGCGGTCGGCGGGGTGGGCACCTTGTACGTCTCAAGGATGGTGCCCTCTTCGTCGACCACGCCGGCCGCGATCTTCGTGCCGCCGATGTCGACGCCGATGGTGAGTCCCATTAGTCCCTCGGTTTCCGGTCAAGCCCCGCCACGGCCCACCGTACCCGAGGCGGACGGAGGATCAGTCGAGATCGATCCGCTCGCCCGCGCCCGGTCCCTCGTCGTCCGGGCCGTCGCCGCGCCGGTCGGCGCCGGGCCCGGAGGCGCGGGGCGCGGGGGGTCGCTCCCGGGTCCAGCGGCGTTCGTGGCCCTCGACGGCGGAGCGGTAGGCGGCCAGCAACTCGGAGCCGGCGGCCGCGAGGTGGCCGAAGACCTCCGGGTTGCGCTCGACGACCGGCCGGGCGGCGTGCTTCGCCTGGTTGACGAACTGGCGCACCGTGTCCTGGGCCGTGGCTCCCAGGAGCGGGTTGTCCAGGGAGGAGACCTTGTCGGCGACGGCCTCGAAGAGCTTGAACAGCTCCTCGGCGGCGGTCCCCGTGCCGGCTCCCGTGTCCTGTCGTCCGGCCCGGCGGCGTGCCTTCTCGGCGTCGAGGTCCTCGGCGCAGGCCCGCGCCCAGGCGTCTTCGTCGGCCGCGGGGCCGGTGGGGCGGTCGGTGGCCTCGCTCATCGCGGATTCTCCTTGCGGGCGTTCGGTAAGGCCGTATTTCGACCTTACCCGAACGGCGGTACGGGCTTCAGCGGGCCTGGGGCCAGAGCCCGGGGTCGGGGGTGAAGCGTACGCGCAGCGCGTCGTCGGCGAGGGCGGCGCCGGAGACGGCGCAGCGGCGCAGCGCGGAGGGCAGGGAGACGGTCCTGCGGTACGGGCCGACCGTGAGCAGGAGCTCGTCGCCGCGTCGTACGAGGTCCAGCTCGCTCTTGCGGGCGCCGGGCAGCGGGATCGCCCAGACCAGGACCCCGTCCTCGGCGAGCCGGTCCTCGACCGCCCAGTGCGGGCGGGGCGCGGCCGTGCGCGGGAGGAGGTCGCCGGCCTCGGCGAGGGCGACGGCGTCCGCGTGGTCGCGGGGGGCGCGGCCCAGGTGCGGCAGCCGGGTCACGGGCAGGGCGTCGCCCGGGTGCTCGGCCCAGCGGGCGAGGGTGGCGTCCTGCTCGGCGGCGATGCCGGCCGCCCAGGGGTCGGTGGAGTCGGCGGGGGCGAGGCGGTTGGCGACGATCCCTTCGACGCCGAGCCCGTACAGGGCGAACCCGAGCCGGCCGAGGCGCAGGGACCGCTCGGCGGCCGGCCCCGGTTCGACGACGATCCGCACGCGGGTGGAGTCGGCCTCGACGACGGCCCGGACGGCGTCCAGCTCCTCGTCCCAGCGGGCGGCGGTCTCGTAGAGCCACTGCGCGGGCATCGGGACCCCGGCGAGTTGGGCGAGTACGGGTCTCAGGGCGCGGGCCGCCTGCCGCTCGGAGGGCAGCAGCCGGGCCAGGTGGCGGCGCAGCTGCGCGGGGAGGGCGAGGGTGGTCAGCGCCCGGTGCAGCGGGGGCGCGTCCACGACCACGAGGTCGGTGTCGGGGGCGGCGGCGGCCCGGCGCAGGGCGCGGAGCAGGGAGAACTCCTCGGCTCCGGGCAGTTCGGTCAGTTCCTCGGCGCCGAGGGGCTGTCCGCCGAGCAGGGCGAGGAGGGCGGATCCGCGTTCCTGGAGGGCGGCGAGTTCGGCGCGGAACTCCGCGCCGGAGTCGACGCGTGCCAGGCGCAGGCCCGGGGTGGGGGCGAGCTCCGGGAGCTCGTCGGCGGACAGCAGCAGCACCCGGCGCCCCGCGCGGGCCGCCGCGAGGGCGGTGGCGGCGGCGACGGTGGTCCGTCCCGCCCCTCCGGGGCCGGTGATCAGCAGGGTCTGCGGCATGCGGTGGCGCTTCCTCCTCGGCGCGGCCCCGCCGACCGCGTCCGCCGGCCGGGAGGGCTCGACGGAGGGCGCCCCGCGGGGTCGGCCGGGATCCGGCCGGACCCCATTCTGACCCGGGCCGACGCGCCGCCGGCCCGGGCGCGCGCGGACGGCACCGGATTCGCCCCGGAGACGACCGGACCCCGGACGCGACCGGATCGGGCGGGATCCGGGGAGGGCGGCCGGGGTCGGCGGAGGCGGTGGGGCTCAGGCGTTTTCGACGCGCTTCTTCAGGCCCGCCAGCGCGCGGTCGATGATGACCTTCTCGGCCTTGCGCTTGATCATGCCCAGCATCGGGATCTTGACGTCCACGGTCAGCTGGTAGGTGACCTCGGTGCGGCCGCCGTCCAGCGGGGCCAGCCGGTAGGAGCCGTCGAGCTGGCGCAGCATCTGGGACTTGTCCAGCGTCCAGCTGACCTCGTCCGTGCCCTTCCAGCTGTAGGCGAGGGTGTGGTCGTCCTTGATCGCGCCGGCGTCCAGGAGCAGGCGCACCTTCTCGGCGCGGCCCGCGGCGTCGGTGGAGAGCACCTCGGCCTCCTTCACCTCGCCGGTCCACTCGGGGTAGCGGGCGAAGTCGGCGATCACGGCCATGACCTCGGCCGGCGCGGCCTCGATCGTGATGCTCGAGCTGGTGTGTTCCGCCATCGCGGTCGCTCCTCCGGGGGGATTTCGACAAGGGTGCGGGCGGCCTCCGGCCGCCGCGTGAAGGCTACCGTGCGTGCGGCCTCGGCCACCGCCGCACCTCCCGCCGGGGCCGCGGGGGCTGCCGGCGGCGCCCCGGCGGGCGCCGCCCCGTTCACCACTCCAGCGCCCAGGGGCGTCCCGTCGAGGCGAAGTGGCCGACGTTCACGCACTCCGTGCCGCCGATCCTGACCCGTCGGGCGAGCGGCTGGTGGACGTGGCCGAACAGGGCGTAGCGCGGCCGGGTGCGGCGGATGGCCGCGAGCAGGGCCTCGCTGCCGCGCTCGAAGCGGCGCGCGACCGTGTCGTAGCAGAGTTCGGGGACCTCGGGCGGGATGTGGGAGCACAGGACGTCGACCTCGCCGAGGGCCTCCACCTTGGCGGCGTACTCCTCCTCGTCCACCTCGTAGGGGGTGCGCATGGGCGAGGGCAGGCCGCCGCCGACGAAGCCGAAGACCCGGCCGCCGATCTCCACGCGCTGCCCGTCGAGGACGGTGGTGCCCGGTGCGGCGTACTCCTGCCACAGGGCAGGCATGTCGACGTTGCCGTAGGTGGCGTACGTGGGAGTGGGGAAGGCCGCGAACATCTGCGCGTACTGGCGGCGTACGGCCTCCTCGATCAGCCGCTCCCTGTCCAGCCCGTCCCACAGGCGGCGGCCGAATTCGCGTGCTTCCCCGAAGCGCCGGGCGGTGCGCAGTTCGACGATCCGGTCGGCGTTCTCGACGCCGAAGAGGTCGGGGAAGATGCCGCGCGAGTGGTCGGCGTAGTCGAGGAAGAGCACCAGGTCACCGAGGCAGATCAGCGCGTCGGCGCCGTCCCCGGCGCGGGCGAGCGCCTCGGTGTTGCCGTGTACGTCGCTGACGACGTGGATCCTCGTACGCATCCTGCTGGCACCCATGTCCGCAACCCTAGGGGGGTACGGCCAGGACGGGTAGAGGACCGGTGGAGGGGTCGCGGGGCGAGCCGCGCGCACCGCTGAGAGGTGGCCGGACCTGCGGTTACTTCCGAGTCGCGCAGCGGGTCGACTACTGTCGGCACGTTCGTTCCGGGTTCCGGGGCAGCCTGACAATGTCTGACGATGTACAGAATGTGACGCACGGAACATCTGGCCGGTTCCCTCTATCCGGAACCCACTACCGGTGGGTAACGTCCGGTCGGTCCACACGGTGGCGATGGCGCCCAGAGGAGCTTCAGTCTTGCGCGAGTTCAGCCTTCCGGCCCTGTACGAGGTCCCTTCGGACGGGAACCTGACGGATCTCATCCGCCGCAACGCCGCCCAGCATCCCGACACCGCCGTCATCGCCCGCAAGGTCGACGGCCGGTGGCAGGACGTGACGGCGACGCAGTTCCTCGCCGAGGTGCGCGCCACCGCCAAGGGCCTGATCGCCTCCGGCGTCCGGCCGGGCGACCGGGTCGCCCTGATCTCCCGCACCCGCTACGAGTGGGTGCTGTTCGACTTCGCGATCTGGAGCGCGGGCGCGGTCACCGTCCCCGTCTACGAGACCAGCTCCCCCGAGCAGATCCAGTGGATCCTCGGCGACTCCGGCGCCGTCGCGGTCGTCGTGGAGAGCCCCGCGCACGCCGAGGCCGTGGCCTCCCTGCGCGACCGCCTGCCGGAGCTGCGCGAGGTCTGGGAGATCGACCGGGACGCGGTGGGCACCCTCCAGGCCGCCGGCCTCTCCGTCTCCGACGAGGAGGTGGACGCGCGCAGCGCCCTCGCGGGCGCCGACGACCCGGCCACCATCGTCTACACCTCGGGCACCACCGGCCGCCCCAAGGGCTGCGTGCTGACCCACCGCAACTTCTTCGCCGAGTGCGGCAACGTCGTGGAGCGCCTCAGCCCCCTGTTCCGCACCGGCGAGTGCTCCGTCCTGCTGTTCCTCCCGGCCGCGCACGTCTTCGGCCGTCTGGTGGAGGTGGCGGCGGTGCTGGCGCCGATCCGGCTGGGCTGCGTACCGGACATCAAGAACCTCACCGACGAGCTCCAGTCCTTCCGGCCCACGCTGATCCTCGGCGTGCCGCGCGTCTTCGAGAAGGTCTACAACTCGGCGCGCGCCAAGGCCCAGGCCGACGGCAAGGGCAGGATCTTCGACGCGGCGGCCGAGACGGCCATCGCGTACAGCCGGGCGCTCGACGCCCCCGGCGGCCCCTCCTTCGGTCTGCGACTGAAGCACAAGCTGTTCTCCAGGCTCGTCTACAAGAAGCTGCACGCGGTCCTCGGCGGACGCGGCGAGTACGCCATCTCCGGCGGCGCCCCGCTCGGCGAGCGGCTCGGCCACTTCTTCCGCGGCATCGGCTTCACGGTGCTGGAGGGCTACGGCCTCACCGAGTCCTGCGCGGCCACGGCCTTCAACCCGTGGGACAAGCAGAAGATCGGCACGGTCGGCCAGCCGCTGCCCGGCTCCGTGGTGCGCATCGCCGACGACGGCGAGGTGCTGCTGCACGGCGAGCACATCTTCAAGGAGTACTGGAAGAACGAGTCGGCCACGGCCGAGGCGCTGACCGACGGCTGGTTCCACACCGGTGACGTCGGCACCCTCGACGAGGACGGCTTCCTCGCGATCACCGGCCGCAAGAAGGAACTGATCGTCACGGCGGGCGGCAAGAACGTCGCCCCGGCGGTGATCGAGGACCGCATCCGCGCCCACGCGCTGGTCGGCGAGTGCATGGTGGTCGGCGACGGGCGCCCGTTCGTGGCGGCGCTGGTCACCATCGACGAGGAGTTCCTCGGCCGGTGGGCCGCGGACAACGGCAAGCCGGCCGGGGTGACGGCGGCGGAGCTGCGCGAGGACGCGGATCTGATCGCGGCCGTCCAGAAGGCCGTCGACGACGGCAACGCGGCGGTCTCGAAGGCGGAATCGGTGCGGAAGTTCCGCATTCTGGCCTCCCAGTTCACGGAGGAGTCCGGGCACATCACGCCCTCGCTGAAGCTCAAGCGGAACGTGGTGGCGAAGGACTTCGCGGACGAGATCGAGGCCCTGTACCGGGGCTAGGCCCTGTCGTCAAACTCCCGCCTGCCCCGCGACGCCTGGCACGCACTCTCGCCGCACCGGGCGGAAGACCGAGTACGTCCAGTACAAGGGCTTCCGCCCGGCACGCCGAGAGCACGCACCAGCCGCCGCGGGGCCGCCCTACGGGCGACGACGAGAGTTTGACGACAGGCCCTAGGCCGCACGTCGGGAGCCGTCCGGGCGGGAGCCGTCCGGGCGGGACGTCAGCGCGGGTCCTCGGCGAGGATCCGCGCCATGTTCCGTTCGGCGAGGGCCGTGATCGTCACGAACGGGTTCACGCCGAGCGAGCCGGGCACCAGGGAGCCGTCGACCACGTACAGCCCCGCGTAGCCCTTGGCCCGGCCGTAGAGGTCGGTGGCCTCTCCGAGGACGCAGCCGCCCAGCGGGTGGTAGGTGAAGTCGTCGGCGAAGGGCCGGTTGCCGCCGAACAGGTCGTAGCGGTAGATCGTGACGTTGCGCCGGTTGATCCGGTCGAAGAGGTTCCTGGCCGCCTGTACGGCCGGGGCGTTCTGGTCCCGGGTCCAGCGCAGGCGGGCGGAGTCGGTGGCGGCGTCGTAGGTGAAGTGGCCGCGCTCCGGGTTCCTGGTGATCGCCAGGTACAGCGAGATCCAGTGCTCGAAGCCCATCGGCAGCGGGGCGATCTCGGCGAACACCGGGTTGGCGGCGTTGTCCCAGTCGTCGATGCCGAGCGCCGGCATGGTGGCCTGGTGCGCGCCCACGGTGTCCCAGAGGTGGTTGGCACGGGCGGTCATGACGTTTCCGTTGGGGCCCCAGCCCCGGCCGACCTGCTCGCTCAGCTCCGGCAGGGTGCCGGTCTCGCGGGCGCGCAGCAGGATCTCCGAGGTGCCGAGGCTGCCCGCGCCCAGGAAGAGCTGCCGGCAGCCCAGTTCCCTGACCTGGGTGACCTTGCCGGTCAGGTCGCTCGTGCGGACCGTGACCACGTACCCGCCCGCCGGGTCGGGGCGTACGCCGACCACCCGCTGCATGGTCTCGATGGTGACGTTCCCGGTGCCGAGGGCGGCGGCGAGGTAGGTCTTGTCGAGGCTCCTCTTGCCGTGGTTGTTGCCGTAGATGACCTCGCCGGCGAGCGCGGACCGCGGGACGGAGCCGGCGGCCTCGCGCTTCATGTAGTCGAAGTCGTAGACGTTGGGCACGAAGGCGGTCCGCAGGCCGGTGTTGTGGGCGTGCCGGCGGGAGGTCCGGGCGAAGCGGTACCACTGCGTGGACTCGAACCAGGCCGGGTCGATGTCGTTGACGCCGAGCATGGCGCGGGCCCGCGGGAAGTAGGTGCCGTACATCTCCTCGGCGTCGACGCGGGGCAGCACCTCGGCGAAGTACGAGCGGCGCGGGGTCGGGGCCATGCCGCCGTTGACCAGGGAGCCGCCGCCGACACCCCGGCCCACGTACACGGACATGTCCCCGTGGTCGACCCGGTCCAGGACACCGGGGTAGGGGTCGATGTCGCGGTTGACCACGTCGAGCCAGAGGAACTGGGCGAGCGGGGCCTCGGTGCGGGTGCGGAACCACATGGAGCGCTGATCGGGCGCGGAGGTGGAGGGGAAGACCTTGCCGTCGCCCGCCGGCGTGTCCCACAGCCGGCCCATCTCCAGGACGACGGTGCGCACCCCCGCCTGCCCGAGGCGCAGCGCGGCCACGGCCGACCCGTAGCCGGAGCCGACGACGATCGCCGGGGCGTACCGGGCGGCGGGGGGTTCGGCGGCCTCGGCCGAGGACAACCCGATGCGGGTGAAACCGAGCGCCGCGGCCGTCTGGAGCGCGGTGACGCCAAGGAAGTGACGGCGTGTCAGTTTGGGTGTCATGGCGGCATGATGGGCGCCTTCGCGCCAACCGGCCAGAGACGGTGGCGCCATTCATCGCGGGCACAGTCGTGGGTGGCACACGGCCCGCGCACCGGGCGCCGCCGGCCCGGTGCGGCCCGCGGGCGCGCGGACTAGAGCAGCTCCCGCAGCCGCTCCGCCAGGAGGTCCCAGCGCCACTTCTCCTCGACCCAGGCGCGGCCCCGGGCTCCCATGCGGGCCCGCAGTTCCGGGTCCCGCAGCAGGGCGACGATCCGGTCGGCGGCCTCGTCCGGCTCACCGCCGCGGACCACCCAACCGGTCTCCCCGTCGAGCACCGCGTCCGGGGCGCCGCCGGAGTCCCCGGCGACCACCGGCAGGCCCGTCGCCGAGGCCTCCAGGTAGACGATCCCGAGCCCCTCGACGTCCAGGCCGCCGCGCCGGGTCCGGCAGGGCATGGCGAAGACGTCGCCGGCGCCGTAGTGGGCGGGCAGTTCCTCCCAGGGGACCGCCCCGGTGAAGACCACGTTCCGCGCGACCCCGGTGGATTCGGCGAGCGCCCTCAGGTCCTTCTCGTAGGGGCCCCCGCCCACGATCAGCAGGGTGGCGTCCGGTACGGCGGCCAGGATCCTCGGCATGGCCGCGATCAGGGTGTCCTGCCCCTTGCGCGGGACGAGGCGCGAGACGCACACGACCACGGGCCGGTCGGTGAGCCCGAGGCGGGCCCGGACCAGCGCCCCGCCGGAGTCGGGGTGGAAGGTCTTCTCGTCGACGCCCGGCGGCAGTTGCGTCATCCGGGCAGCGGCCTCGGAAGTGAGCGCCGAGGCGATCCGCGAGCGCGTGTACTCCCCGAGGTAGGTCAGGGTGTCGGTGCCCTCGCCGATCCTGCGCAGCAGCTGTCGCGCGGCCGGCAGCTGCGCCCAACCCGCCTCGTGGCCGTGGGTGGTGGCGACCAGCCGCCGGGCGCCGGCCCGGCGGAGCGCCGGGCCCATCAGGCCGAGCGGGGCCGCCGCGCCGAACCACACCGACTCGCAACCGTGTTCGCGCAGCAGGGACACCGCCCGGCGGGTCACGCGGGGGGTCGGCAGCAGCATCGTCGTGCGGTCGCGCACCACCGTGAAGGGCTGCTCGGCGTCGAAGGCGGCGGTGGCGGCGCGACCCTCGGCGCCGTGCTTCCAGGTGGAGGCGTAGACGACGACCCGCTCGGGGTCGAGCCGCAGCGCCATGTTGTGCAGGAAGGCCTGGATGCCGCCCGGGCGCGGCGGGAAGTCGTTCGTCACGATCAGCGTCTTGTGCATCCCCGCCAACGTACCGGACGACCTCAGCGCAGTTCCTCGCGCAGGGCCTCCCGCCAGGCCCGGTCCAACCCGTCCGGGTCGATGCCGAGGACCCGCTCCAAGGCCACGGGCAGCGCCTCGCGACCGGCTTCCGTGTAGAGGCGTACGAGCTTGTCCTCGCCCCACCGGTCGGCGATGAGCCGGCAGGCCAGCCAGGCGCCCTCGTAGGCGCGCGCCGTGGCCTGCGGGTCCCCGCCGAAGGCGAAGTCGGCGTCCGCCGGGAGCGTGGCGGGGATCCGGCCCTCGCGTACGGCGCGGGCCAGCGTGGGCGCGACGCGGTCCGGGGCGAGGGAGCCACCCCGGTACGCCGCCCAGTCCGCGAACCCCTCCGACAGCCACTGCGGGGTGCGGGCGGTGGTGGCGGCGCGGGTGGCGACGTGGGTGACCTCGTGGGTCAGCACCACCCGCCGCCCCTCCTCGCCGAGCTGCGCCCACCCCTCCGGGTTGATCACCACCCGGTCGGCGGGGGCGGGTCCCGCGCCCACCCGGCCGGTGGTGACGGCGCCCAGGCCCCGGTACTCGGCGGCCGGGCGGCCCAGCAGCGCGGCCATCGCGTCCAGCGAGGCGGGCGCCAGCACCACCACCCGCCGCGCCCACTCCCCCGGCCAGGCGGCCCCGACGGCGGGCACCGCCCGGTCCGCCCCCTCGGCCAGCGCGGCCGCCTCGCCCGGCGGCCGGCCCGAGGCCAGGACCAGGGTGTGCGCGCCCCGGACCACCTCCACCGGGCCCTGGTCCCACAGCTGGGGCGGCGCGCCGGGCGCAGGTCGGTCGCCGAGCACCCGGTAGGCGCCCCCGGCCTCGGTGCGCGCGACCTCGACCTCGCGGCGCGCCTCGACGGGCGCCGTGTCGTGGCCGGCCAGCCGGTAGCGCAGCAGGGCGGGGACGCGCAGTTGCGCGCCGGGGTGCGGGGGCACGGAGGTGACCTCGTAGGACCAGTCCTCCAGGGGGATCCCGGCCGGCTTCCCGGAGGGCTCGGCCGACCAGGCGGCGACGGCCTCGCGGACCGGTCGCGCGTCGGCACCGGCGTCCGGACCGGCCGGGGCCTGGCATCCGACGGCGGCGAGGAGCAGGCCCGCCAGGAACACCCGCGCCGGGAGCGCCCGCCGGGAGCGGACGCGCCTCCGGAGCGCGCGCCGCCGCCGGAGCGCGGGCTCGCGGGGTCGTACGGCGCGCGGGACCGGGATCATCAGCCGATCGTACGCATCCCCGCGCTCAGGGCCGGGTCACCGAGGACACCGGCATCATCCCGACGGGGTCGTAGCGGACCCGGGCCCCCGGGTAGGGGGCGTGCACCACCTGGCCGTTGCCCACGTACATGCCGACGTGGCTGGCGTCCGAGCGGTACGTGACCAGGTCCCCGGGCTGGGCCTGCGAGAGCGGCACCTGCCGCCCGGCGTGGCGCTGGGCCTGGGAGGTGCGCGGCAGCGAGACGCCCGCCTGGCGGTACGACCACACCATCAGCCCCGAGCAGTCGAAGCCGGAGGGGCCGGTCGAGCCCCACACGTACGGCCGGCCGACGGCCGCGCGGGCCGCCATCACGGCCGTCATGGCCCGCCCGGAGGCCCGGCCGCCGCCGTACGCCGGGGCCGGTTCCGGCAGGCCGTCGGCGCGGCCCGCCGACCGGGAGGCCCGCTCGAAGTCGGCGCGCTCCCCGGAGGGCATGGCGTCGAGGAGCCTGCGGGCGGCGGCGAGCTTCGCGGTGACGGACCGCTTGTGGCGGGCCACGTCGGAGCGCAGGACGTCGAGCGCAGCGAGCTTGCGGCCGGCCTCCTCGCGCTGCTGGCCGATCCGCCGCTGCTCCTCGCGGAGTTCGCCGAGCTGCTGGGCCCGGCGACCGCTGAGCCGGTTGAGCACGGCGGCCTTGTCGAGGTAGTCGCGGGGGTCGTCGGAGAGCATCAGCTCGACGGTGGGGTCGATGCCGCCGGAGCGGTACTGGGCTCCGGCGAAGGTGCCCAGGACCCCGCGCATGGTGTTGATGCGGTCCTGGCCGCGGGCCACCGCGTCCTGGGCCCGGCCGATCTCGGCCCGGAGCCGGTCGGCCTTCTCGCCCGCCTCGTTGAAGGCCTCGGTGGCCTTCTCGGCCTCCTCGAAGAGGCGGTCGACCTGGGCGCGGGAACCCTGGGGTTCTTGCGGGAGCGTGGGGGCCGCTCCGGCGGGTGCGCCCGCGAGGGCCACGGCGGCGCCCGCCGCGGCGGCGGTGAAGACGGTGACCTTGGTGTTCCGGTCGGGGCCGCTGAGCCCGGTCCGGCGATGGGACGCCACGTGGAACCGCTCCCTTCCGCTGCGCGGCCCCGGGTCCGCCCCCCGTGGACGGCCGTGGGCCGGGGTTCCGCGCTGGCAGACAGTAGCCGCGCGACCACGCGCCGACCAACGACCTCCGAAGGGCCCGTACGGGGGCGCCCCGCCGCGTTCGCAGGTCACCGGCGGGGCGCGCGGTCAGGTCGGCTCCCCGCAATTCGCCCGGATGGGCGGTGTGCGGCGCGTCCCTCCGGAGCGCCGGACGGGGGCGCCCGCCGGGACGCCGGACGGGGCGGGCCTCAGATGCGGACGCCGAACCGGAACGGCATGTTGTCCAGGGACTCGTACTTGACGCCGCCGCGCGGGTTGGAGGCGTGCAGGGTGGTGTTGTTCCCCGCGTACAGGCCGACGTGGTGCAGGTCGTCGTAGAAGAAGACCAGGTCGCCGGGGCGCAGTTGGTCGCGGCCGATGCGGGTGCCGTCGTTGGCCTGGGTGTAGGTGGTGCGGGAGATGGCGACGCCCGCCTGGCCGTACGCCCACTGCGTGAGTCCGGAGCAGTCGTAGGCGCCGGGGCCGGTGGCGCCCATGATGTAGGCGCTGCCCAGCTTGGTCTTCGCGGCGGCCAGCGCCGCCCCGGCGCGGCCCGAGGCGCCCACCGGCGCGGCGGGGGCGGCGCCGCGGCCCTCCTTCGCCTCGTCCTCCTTCAACTGGGCGCGTTCGCGCGCGGTCAGCGTGTTGAGGAGCGTCTGCGCCCGGTTCAGCCTGTCCTGGGCGGTCTTCTTCTTCGCGGCGAGTTCCTCGCGGGTCGCGTCGAGGTCGGCGAGCTTGCCGGCGGCCTCCTGGCGCTGCTGCGCGAGGGCGCGTTGTTTCGCCTGGATCCGCGCGACCGCCTCGACCTGCCTGCCGCTCAACCGCTGGAGGGTGGAGGCCCTGTCGAGGTAGCCGCCCGGGTCGGCGGACAGGAGCAGGGCCACGGCGGGGTCGAGCCCGCCGCCGCGGTACTGGGCGGTGGCCAGCGAACCGAGCGCGTTGCGCAGGTCGTTCAGCTCGCCCTGGTCGCGGGCGACCCGGTCCTGGAGCCGCTCGATCTCCTTTTCCAGCTTCTCCTGGCGCTCGCGGGCCCCGTTGGACTGTTCGCCGGCCCGTTCCGCTTCCTCGTAGAGGGCGTCGACCTGTGCCTTGACCTCGTCCTTGGTCGGTCGGTCGGGGGCGGCCACGGCCGACTGGGAGGAGAGGGCGACGGCCGCCGCCGCGGTGGCGGTGAGCACGCTCACGCGCGCGCGGGCGGGCGGCTTGGTTCGACGGTGGGACGCCACGGGGGCGGACTCCTTCACCCTCCGGCCGCCGGGCGCGGGGCGCGTCCGGCGGGCACACCCCCGCCCGACACCCCGAACGGGTGACCCATCGCACGAAGGTTTGGGCGCACCATAGTGACCAGTCCTTGATCACTTCAAAGGGTCGGACGCAAAATTCCGCTTGACCGCCCGGCTTCGTCAACCGCGGCGCACACCGCGTGCCGACGGGCTCACGGTGCGTCCCCGCGCCCGCCCCCGAAGGGGCCGATCCACCCGGAACGCCCACGACGGACACGACCCGCGCGGCGGACGCGGCCCGCGCCGCGTCCGGAGTCAGGACACCCGGGCGAGCCGCTTCAGCAGCAGCGCCGACGTCACGGGCCGGGCCCCCGCCTTCGCCACCCCGTCGGCGACCTCGCGGTCGGTGGAGACCACGACCACCGGCCGGCCCGGCGGCTCCGCGCGCACCAGCTGGCGGATCAACTCGTCCGCCGTCACACCGGCCTTGGAGAACAGCACCCGCACCCCGCGCGGCGGCGCGAGCAGCACCGGCGCCGCCAGCTCCGCCCCGTCGAAGACGCAGGTCATCTCGGCGCCCGTCTGCGCGGCCAGCATCGACAGCCCGCCGAGCAGCCGCAGTCGCTGCTTCTCCAGCGGCATCGTCGGATAGCCGGTCTTCGTCACGTTGTAGCCGTCGACCACCAGGTGCGCCTGCGGCAGCGCCAACAACTGGTCCAGCAGGGCCGGATCGGTCTCCGAAAGCGCCCGCGCCGCGATGTCCTTCGGCGTCATCCGACCCGGCTCCACCGCCTCGACGGTGTCCGCGGGGCGCGTCGAGACCGGCGGCAGCGCCAGCTCGCGCCGCAGCCCGGCCGCCGCGTCCAACACGGTGTCCAGCAGCAGCCGCAGCCGCATGTCCTCGATGCTGCGCCCCTCGCGGGTGGCCCGCCGCGAGGTCTCCAGCGCCGACTCCACCTCCGCCAGGCGGGACTTGAGCCGGCGGCTCTCGCTCTCGGCCGCCGCCACCTGGGCCGCCGCCTCCGAACGGATCCCGTCGATCTCGGCGCCCACCTTGCGCAGGGCCGCCTCGCCCCGCTTGACGTCGCTCAGGGCGCTGCGCAGCTTGCGCTGAAGCGATTCCGCTTCCTTGCGCGCGGCCTCCAGCTCGGCCCGTACCTGGTCCCCGCCGGCGCGGTGGCTCTCCCGTACGTGGGCCAGCTCCTCGCGCAGCCGTTCCAGCTCCCGCCGGGTCTCGTCCCCGACCCGCTCGGCGTCGGCGCGCTGCGCCTCCTCCCCCGCGGCGGCGACCAACTTGACCCAGCCCGCCGGGCGCAGCACGTACGCGGCGGCCGCCACGTCCAGCGGATCGGCGGCGGCGGGCGGCGCGCCCGCGTCCAGCGCCCCGGCCAGCTCCGGCTGCGCCTCGCGCACCTTCTCCGCGATCCGGCCGCGGAAGACGGCGTCGCTCTCCACGGCGGCGGCCATCGCGTTGCCCGCGAACTTGGCGCGCCGGCTCGGGGTGAAACGGGCGTACTGGCGCAGCTGCGCCGGGAGGTCCGCGACCGTCAGTCCGCCGAAGGCGTCCGAGACGAGCGCGACGACCCGGCGCCGCACGCCTTCCGGCAGCGGGCGGTCGAGGACCTCCGCGGCGTCGCCGGCCGCGTCGGCCGACCCGGCGCCGCTTGCTGGCTCCACAATCCGTCACCCCTACCGTGATCTACTGTGGGCCCCGCTCCGTCAGGAGTCGGCGCCCGGCCTGTCCACGAGCTCGATCTGGTCCACCGCGTTGCACCAGCGACAGCGCACCGACTCGATGGTCTCACTGACCACCTCGCGCTCCTCGACCTTGGGCTCCCCGGCGAGGTCCAGGTGGACGTACTCCACGACCTTCGACGATCGGGTGACGTCGAACCGCGTGAGGTTGCCGCACAGGGTGCAGCGCCACCGGGTGGTGTCGGTCGGCAGGGGAACCGTCATCAGGCCGCTCTCTCCTTCGTAGCTCATTCAATCAAAGCCTTCCGCGGCGGTCGGCGGACCGCAGCACGTAACCCTACGGCCTGGCACCGCCGTCAGGTGGGTCCACCTGCGTCATGCTCTGTCTCATGATCGTAAAGTGGCGGAGCGTAGCCGACGTCGCACGCGGCCCCGTGGTCACGTACGCGCTGATCGCCGGCTGCTGCGCGGCGTTCCTCTTCGGCCCGGCCTCGGGCCTGAATCCGACCTACGGCACGGGCGAGCGGCTGCTCGCGAACGGCACCGCGTACTTCCGGCACTGGGGCGTGGTCCCCGACGAGCTCTTCTCGGGTGCCGGACGACCGCTGCTGACCCCGCTCACGGCCCTCTTCGTCCACGGCAGTTGGCTCCACCTGCTGGGGAACATGCTGTTCCTCCACGTCTTCGGGGCGATGACGGAGCAACGGATGGGCCGGGTCCCCTTCCTCGTCTTCTACGTCACCACGGGCTACCTGGCCCTCGCCGCGTACGCGGCGGCCAACGCCTCCTCGGACCAGACGCTGGTCGGGGCCTCCGGCGCGATCTCGGCGGTCCTCGGCGCCTTCCTGTGCCTCTTCCCCAAGGCGCGGGTGACGAGCCTGTTCCCGTTCCTGCTGTTCCTGCCGCTGCGCTTCCCGGCGTGGATCGTGCTGTTGTTCTGGTTCGGGCTCCAGTGGCTGGCCGCGCACCGGGCGGAGAGCGGCCCCGGAGTGGCGTACCTCGCGCACGTCGTGGGCTTCTCGGTGGGCTTCCTGTACGCGTGGGTGCGTTATCGGCGTACGACTAGAGTGGGACGACCAGTGACCGCAGTCGAGGGAGACAGCCAGCCGTGATCACCGCGATCGTGCTCATCAAGACCAGCGTGGACCGCATCCCCGAGATCGCCGAGTCCATCGCCGCGCTGGACAGCGTCAGCGAGGTCTACTCCGTCACCGGTACGTACGACCTCATCGCCCTGGTCCGCGTGGCCCGCCACGAGAACCTGGCGGACATCATCCCGGGCCGCATCAGCAAGATCCCCGGCGTGGAGGCCACGGACACGCACGTCGCGTTCCGCACCTACTCGCAGCACGACCTCGAAGCGGCCTTCGCCATCGGCCTGGACGCCTGAGGGCCGGCGCCGCGCCCGGCCCGCGCCGCGCCCGGCAGGCACGGGAGCCGGTGGGCCCGGCCGGGTGGTCTCCCCCCGGCCGGGCCCACCGGCTCCCGGCGCCCCCGCCCGCGCCGCGCCTCAGACGGCCGGGACGCAGCGGCCCTCTTCCGTGCGGTAGCGCCACTTGGCGCCGTCCGCGACCAGCTCCTTGACGGCCCCGACGAAGCGCTCGACGTGCTCGTCGGGGGTGCCCGCCCCGAAGCTGACGCGGATCGCGTTCAGGGACCGCTCGCCGGGCGCCGCCTCGGGCGCCCCGCACTCGCCCGGCTCCTGCGGCTCGCTGCCGAGCAGGGTGCGCACCAGCGGGTGGGCGCAGAAGAGGCCGTCGCGGACGCCGATGCCGTACTCGGCGGACAGCGCGGCCGCGAAGTGGGAGCTGTTCCAGCCGTCCACGACGAACGAGATGACGCCGACGCGCGGCGCGTCGTCCCCGAACAGGGACAGGACGCGGACCGCCGGGACCTCGGCGAGGCCCTCGCGGACCTTCGCGATGAGGTGGCGCTCGCGGGCGACGAGGGAGTCGAACCCGGCCTCGGTCAGAGCCTTGCAGGCGGAGGCGATCGAGTAGACGCCGATCACGTTCGGGGAGCCGGCCTCGTGGCGGGCGGCCGTGGTGTGCCACTCGACGTCGACGCCGCCGTCCTCCCGACGGGCGACCTTGCGGGAGGCGCCGCCGCCGGCGAGGTAGGGCTGCGCCTCCCGGAGCCAGTCGGCGCGGCCGGCGAGGACGCCCGAGCCGAAGGGCGCGTAGAGCTTGTGCCCGGAGAAGGCGACCCAGTCCACGTCCAGCTCCCGCACCGAGACGGGGTGGTGGGGCGCCAGCTGGGCGGCGTCCAGCACGATCCGCGCGCCGTGCGCGTGCGCGGCCGCGGCCAGCTCCTTGACCGGCCACAGCTCGCCGGTGACGTTGGAGGCGCCGGTGACGCAGACCAGGGCCGGGCCGTAGGGCTCGCGGTCGGCCAGCGCCCGCTCCAGGGTGGCGACGGCCTCGCCCGGGGTGCGCGGCGCGTTGAGGTAGGTGACCTGGGCCTTCGTCCACGGCAGGAGCGAGGCGTGGTGCTCGGTCTCGAAGACGAAGACCTGGCAGTCGGCCGGGAGCACGGCGGCGAGCAGGTTCAGGGAGTCGGTGGTGGACCGGGTGAAGACCACCTGGTCGGTGGGGCGGCAGTCGAGGAACTCGGCGACCGTGACCCGGCTCTGCTCGAAGAGGTCGGTGGACAGCTGCGAGAGGTAGCCGGCGCCGCGGTGGACGCTGCCGTAGTACGGGGCGTACGCGGCGACGTCGTCCCAGACCCGCTGGAGGGCGGGGGCGCTGGCCGCGTAGTCCAGGGCCGCGTAGGTGACCTCGCCGCCGGTCACGAGGGGGACGGTGACGTCGCGGCCGAGGACCGGGAGCGGCCCGTCACAGGCGGGCTCCGCGGAAGCGGCGCACGCGGCGGCGGACGTGGCGGCGACGGTGGCGGTGGCGGAGGAAGCGGCGGCGTTCAGGGATGCGGACATGGCGGTATCTCCCGGCAGGCAGGGCTGAATGGCTTCGGTGTGCCCGTACGCGGATACGGCGGCGCGGCCGTCGGGGGTACGGGAAAGGCCTCGGAGGAGGAAGGCGGGTGCGCGGAGGCGACCCTGGTCCGAGGGGTGAAGAAGGGGCGGATTCGCCCTATCGCATTCGCTTGCTCACGGAAAAGCTCCTCGAGAGACCAGGACCCCTGGTGTCGAGGGATCCGCGCTTGCCGCAGGCCTTGCTGCCTACGACCTGGTCATCACCCGGGGCACCCCGCCACGGAAGGAGGGTTGCCGGACAGCAAGCCGGGGCCTAAACGCTGTCACTCGTGACCTGTGAGCATCTTGCCACAAGATCCTCCGAAGACAAGACCCCGGTCCGCCATGCGGACCGGGGTCTGTTCCTCCACGCCTCTTTCACGCCGTTCTCACCGCGGGCCGTCCGCGCGGCGGACGGCCCGCGCCCCGCGTGGTCAGGCGTTGCTGGCCGCCACCCAGCGCTCCAGGGCCGCACGGGCCGCGCCCGAGTCGATGGCCTCGGCCGCTCGGGCGATGCCCGCCGCGATCTGCTCCTCCAGCGAGCCCGTACCGGGGTCCAGGGCCACGAGCGCCGCCGCCGCGTTCAGGAGGACGGCGTCCCGTACGGGGCCGGTCTCGCCGGCGAACACCCGGCGCGCCACGTCCGCGTTGTAGGAGGCGTCCTCGCCGCGCAGCCGCGAGACGTCGACGAGCTCGATGCCGACGTCGCGCGGGTCGAAGGGCAGCTCGGTGACCGTGCCCTCGCGGACCCACCACACCCGGGAGGTGGCGGTCGTGGTCAGCTCGTCAAGGCCGTCGTCACCGCGGAAGACGAGCGCCGAGGAGCCGCGTTCGGCGAGGACGCCCGCCACGATGGGGGCCATCCGGGCGTCGGCGACGCCGGTGGCCTGGGCCCGCACCTTCGCCGGGTTGGTCAGCGGGCCGAGGAAGTTGAACGTGGTCCGGATGCCCAGCTCCTTGCGGGCGGCGGCCACGTGCCGCAGCGAGGGGTGGAACCGCACCGCGAAGCAGAAGGTGATGCCCGCCCGCTCGGCCACCCGGACCACCCCTTCCGGGGTCAGGTCCAGGTTGACGCCGAGCTTCTCCAGGACGTCGGAGGAGCCGGACGCCGAGGACGCGGCCCGGTTGCCGTGCTTGACGACCTTGGCGCCGGTTCCGGCCACGACGACCGCGGACATCGTCGAGATGTTGACGGTCTTCGCTCCGTCGCCGCCGGTGCCGACGATGTCCACCGTCCGGCCCGGGACCTCGATCAGGTTGGCGTGGTCGTACATCGCCCGGACGAGACCGTTGATCTCCGCCACGGTCTCGCCCTTGGCGCGCAGGGCGACCGCGAAACCGGCGATCTGCGCGTCGGTGGCCTCACCGCGCATGATCCGGTCCATGGCCCAGGCGCTGTCGTCGGCGGTGAGGTCCTGGCCGGTCAGCAGCGCGTCGAGGACGCCCGGCCAGCCACGGGCCGCCACGCTGTCGCCGCCTGCCGGGGTCGCAACGTTCATGGTCAGCTCCTGCTGTTGGTCGGCCACCCGATGTCGGGGTCCACGTCGAAATGGGAACGATCTCAGCCTATCCAGCGCCGGAGGAAGGCGAAGAGCCCCGTCCAGACACTGGACGGGGCTCTCGCCGTGGCGACACCAGGATTGACCTGAATCAATCCCTCAAGCTGTCATGCCGGAGATCAGTGGTGGCCGTGGCCGCTCTGGATCTCCTTGTACTCCTCGACGGTGGGCTTCGGGATCTGGTTGCCCTCCGCGAACATGCCCTTGCTGAGCTTCACGCGCAGCTTCTCCGTGGCCGTCACCTTGCGCTCGACACCGTTCTCGTCGACCGTCGGGCCGATCTCGAGCGGCTCGTACTGATCGTGCGAGGTGAGCGTGTGCAGCTTCGCCTGCGAGAGCGGCTCGTGGACCTCGACGAACTCACCGTGCGGCAGACGCTTGATGATGCCGGTCTCGCGACCGTGCAGCACCTTGTCGTGGTCCCGGCGCTGGAGGCCGAGGCAGATCCGCTTGGTGGCGATGAAGGCCAGGACCGGGACGACGAAGAAGCCGATCCGGACGAACCAGGTGATCGAGTTGATCGACAGGTGGAAGTACTGGGCGAACATGTCGTTGCCGCCGCCGATGAGGAGCACGATGTACTCCGAGATCCAGGCGACACCGAAGGCCGTACGGGTCGGGGCGTTGCGCGGGCGGTCCAGGATGTGGTGCTCGCGCTTGTCCCCGGTGACCCAGGACTCGATGAACGGCCAGACGGCGATGGCGCCCAGGACCAGCGGGAAGAGCACCAGCGGGATGAACACGCCCAGGACGAGCGTGTGGCCCCACAGGTTGATCTCCCAGCCCGGCATGGCTCGGATGAGGCCTTCCGGCATACCCATGTACCAGTCGGGCTGCGCGCCGGTGGACACGTGGTCCGGACGGTACGGGCCGAGCGCCCAGATCGGGTTGATCGAGGCGATCGCCGCGATGGCCGCGATGACACCGAAGACCAGGAAGAAGAAGCCTCCGGCCTTGGCCATGTAGACCGGCAGCAGCGGCATGCCGACGACGTTCTTCTCGGTCTTGCCGGGGCCGGCGTACTGGGTGTGCTTGTGGAACACGACCAGGATCAGGTGCGCGACCAGCAGACCCATCATGATGCCGGGCAGCAGCAGGATGTGGACCGAGTAGAAGCGTGCGACGAAGTCGCCGCCCGGGAACTCGCCGCCGAACAGGAACATCGACAGGTAGGTGCCGACGATCGGGACGGAGAGGATGGCGCCCTGCATGAAGCGGACACCGGTACCCGAGAGCAGGTCGTCCGGCAGGGAGTAACCGGTGAAGCCGGTGAACATGCCGAGGACCAGCAGCAGGAAGCCGAAGATCCAGTTGACCTCGCGCGGCTTGCGGAACGCGCCCGTGAAGAACACGCGCATCATGTGCACGACCATGGCCGCGACGAAGATGAGCGCCGCCCAGTGGTGGATCTGTCGGATGAGCAGACCACCGCGGACGTCGAAGCTGATGTCCAGGGTCGAGGCGAAGGCCTCGGACATCATGACGCCCTGCATCGGCACGTACGAGCCGTGGTACTCCACCTCGTTCATGCTCGGGTGGAAGAACAGCGTCAGGTACACACCCGTGAGGATGATGATGATGAAGGCGTAGAGGCAGATCTCACCCAGCATGAAGGACCAGTGGTCCGGGAAGATCTTGCGCATGTTCGCCTTGGCGAGGGTGTAGATGCCCAGGCGGCCGTCCGCCCAGTCCGCTACGCGCTCGCCGGCCGGCGCTTTGCGCGCCGTCTTGGACTCGGTGGCAGTGCTCATCCGCGCTCCCAGAATGCAGGACCGACGGGCTCGTCGAAGTCGCCGTGCGCCTCGAGGAAGCCTTCGTCATTCACGCCGATCCGCAGCTGCGGAAGGGCGTGACCGGCCGGGCCGAAGATGACACGGGCGCCGTCGGAGAGGTCGAAGGTGGACTGGTGGCACGGGCAGAGCACGTGGTGCGTCTGCTGCTCGTACAGGCTGATCGGGCAGCCGACGTGGGTGCAGATCTTGGAGAAGGCCACGATGCCGTCGTGGGACCACTCCAGTTCCTTCTTGTCCTTGATGTCCTCCGGCTGGATACGGACGATCATCAGGGCGGCCTTGGCGATCTGCACCTGGAAGTCGTGCTGGTCCTCCTCCAGGCCTTCCGGCATGGCGAAGGTCAGCGAACCGACCAGGACGTCCTCGGGACGCAGCGGCTCCATCGTGTTCTGGTTGATGAGCAGCTTGCCCTTGGACCACAGGGTCTTGCGGAGCTTGTCCTCGGGCAGCGGGCCGAGGTCGCGCATGATCACGAGGGCCGACAGCGGCAGCATGGACAGCGCGCCGATCATCGTGTTCTTGATCAGGGGGCGGCGGGCGATGCCGGACTCGTTCGCACCATCGGCGAAGTCCTGCATGACCTGCGCCTTGACCTCCGGCGAAGCGGCGATCTCGTGACGGTCGTCGGCGACCTCCACGTCGGACATCAGGGTGCGGGCCCAGTGGACCGCGCCCGCGCCGATGCAGAACAGAGCCACGCCCAGGGTCAGGCCCAGGGCGAAGTTCAGGGCGCTCACCTTCCCGATGGGCAAGATGTAGACGATCTTGTCGACCGGCAGGGCCACGTACGACGCGATGAAGCCGACCGTGGCCAGCATCGACAGCGTGAACAGCATCGCGACCGTGCGCTCGGACCGCTTGGCGGCCCGCTCGTCGATGTCCTGGATGCGCGGCTTGTGGACCGGGAGGCCGGGGTCGGCGAACGGGTCGTCCGCGACCGCCACGCCGGCGTGGTGCGCGTCGCCCTGCTCGCTCGGCAGGTGCTTCTCTTCGGGAATGTCTTGGCTACTCATGACTTCTTGGCCTTAGCGGTGTGGGCCGCGACCCAGACGGCGACAGCGATCAACGCACCCAGACCGAAGATCCAGCCGAACAGACCCTCGGAGACGGGGCCGAGGCCACCGAGCTTGAGGCCACCGGGGTTCGTCGACTTCTCGCCGTTGACGTTCTGGAGGTACGCGATGATGTCCTTCTTCTGCTTCTCCGGCATGGTGCTGTCCGGGAAGGAGGGCATGTTCTGCGGGCCGGTGAGCATGGCCTCGTAGATGTGCTTCGGCGAAACGTCCTCGAGGTTCGGGGCGTACTTGCCGTTCGTCAGCGCGCCGCCCTCGCCGGTGAAGTTGTGGCACTGCGCGCAGTTGTTGCGGAAGAGCTCACCACCGTTGGCGATGTCGGCACCAGCCGGGTCGTACTGCTTCTCGTGGGGCGTGATCGGACCGGCGCCGAGCGACGCGATGTACGCCGCGAGCTGGTCGATCTGGGCCTGGGAGTAGATGTTCGGCTTCTTCGGCACCTGCGCGCCGGGCTGCTGGGCCGGCATGCGGCCCGTGCTCACCTGGAAGTCGACGGCCGCGGAGCCGACGCCGACCAGGCTGGGGCCGTCGGACGAACCCTGACCGCCGGTCCCGTGGCAGCTTGCGCAACCCACGGCGTAGAGCTTCTTGCCCTCCTCGATGGCGAGGGACTGGGCGGTTTCATCGGCCTGCGCCTTGCTCGCGGGCGCGAAGGCGGCGTACAGCCCCCCAGTGACCGCCAGCGCGAAGAGTAGAACGACGACCGCCGCCAGCGGATGGCGTCGTCGTGCGGAGAGCTTTTTCACGGATTACCCCGGTGTCAGGATCTTCTGCGTCGGTGTTTCTGGATGGAGTGCCGGGCGCGGGCCCGGCGACGTGTTCGCTACTTGATCAGGTAGATCGTGGCGAAGAGGCCGATCCAGACGACATCGACGAAGTGCCAGTAGTAGGACACGACGATGGCCGACGTGGCCTGTTCGTGGGTGAACCTCTTGGCCGCGTACGTCCGGCCGAGGACCAGCAGGAAGGCGATGAGACCGCCCGTCACGTGCAGACCGTGGAAGCCGGTGGTCAGGTAGAAGACCGAGCCGTACGGGCCTGACGAGAGAGACATGCCCTCGTGCTTGACCAGCTCGGTGTACTCGAACACCTGGCCGCCAATGAAGATCGCACCCATGACGAACGTGATGATGAACCACGTCCGGAGCTTCTTCACGTCACCGCGCTCGGCGGCGAATACGCCGAGCTGGCAGGTGAGCGAGGAGAGCACCAGGATCGTGGTGTTCGTCGCCGAGAAGGGCAGGTTCAGGCTCGATGCCTGCTCTGTCCAGTACTCGGCGCCCGTCACGGATCGCAGGGTGAAGTACATCGCGAAGAGGGCCGCGAAGAACATCAGCTCGGAACTCAACCAGATGATGGTTCCGACGCTGACGAGGTTCGGCCGGTTGACCGTCGGGTGCGCGTGCCCGGTATCTACTGTCGTTGCTGTCGCCACGACCGACATTATGTCGGTCGCTTATCCCGCCCTCACCCCGGGGGGTGCCGTTCGGAGTGTCAGGGGCGTGCGCTAGGCCCGAACGGCCCATCAGACGAGTGATCGGGAGGCTGTCCGAACCGATGTTGACAGCCGGTCGGACGGAGTAGCATCCCGCGCATCATCAGCGTGATTCACGGACACGTGGAGGAACGAAATGCGGGCGACTGCGCGGGTTCTGGTCTACAGCGACGACGCGGGCACCCGGGAGCAGGTGCGGCTGGCGGCCGGGCGCAGGCCGGCGGCGGACCTGCCGCCGGTGGAGTTCCTGGAGTGCGCCACGCTTCCGGCGGTTCTCAAGGAACTGGACGCGGGCGGCGTCGACGTGTGCGTGTTGGACGGCGAGGCGGTCCCGGCCGGGGGCATGGGCGTGTGCCGGCAGATCAAGGACGAGATCTTCCGGTGCCCCCCGGTGCTGCTGCTGATGGGGCGCCCGCAGGACGCCTGGTTGGCCACCTGGAGCCGCGCGGACGCCGCCGTCACCCTTCCGGTGGATCCGGTGGACTTCCCCGAGGTCCTGGCGGGCCTCCTGCGCTCCCGGCTGTCCCTGGACGCCTGAGCGGCGCGCGAGGGGCCCCCGAGGGCCTCTCCGGGGCCACGCGGTCCCTGCGGCCCCCGCGGCGCCCCACAACGCCCCACGGGCGCCCGTACGGACGCCCGTGGGGTCTGGTCCCGCCCGATCCCGCCCGGCGCCGCGTCGGCCCGGCCGTCGGATCGGGCGCGCGGCTACACGGTGGGGCGCAGGCGGGCCTGGTCGAGGGGGCTGCGGCCTTCCTGGGTGCCCTTCAGGAGGGCGCTGCCCTCGCGCCATTCCTTCCAGTCCATGTTCCAGTCGCCGTAGCCGTTCCCGAAGGTGTCCATGTCGTCGCCGATGCTGTTGATCACCTTGACGATGTCGCCCTCGGTGATGTTCTCGTAGAACCAGGCGGCGTTGCCGGTGCTCATGCCGGTGCAGCCGTGGCTGACGTTCTCGTAGCCGTGGGAGCCGATGGACCACGGCGCGGCGTGCACGTATTCACCGCTCCACGTCACCCGCGTGGCGTAGTAGACGGGCAAGTTGTAGTACTCGCTGCCGCCGATGCCGACGGTGTCGCCGCGCATCTGGACGAAGTACTGCTTCCCGAGCACCACCTTGACCCCGTTGCGGGTGGAGAAGCCCGGCTTCCCGGTGGTCACCGGAATGGTGTTGATCACTTCTCCGTTGCGCTCGAACGTGAGGTAGTGCGAGGAGGCGTCGGTGGTGACCTCCACGCGGTCGCCGATCTCCAGCTTCACCGGCTTGGACGCGGTTCCGTGGAGCTCGTCGCCGATCTTGACGCCCTCCAGGTTGCTCCGTACGGAGACCTCGGTGTTCGCGGGCCAGTAGTCCTTCGGGCGGTAGTGCAGGTTCTTGTCGTCGACCCAGTGCCAGGCGCCCTCGACTCCGCTGGGCGCGTCGACGACCAGGCCGCGTTCGACGAGGGCCCGTTGGGCCTTGTCCTTGACGGGCTCGCTGAGTTCGGCGGTGAAGGGCTGTCCGACGCCGTACGTCCCCCCGTCCGGGCCGAACTCGACCTGGAGGACCTTCTTGGCCGGGGTGGTGTCGAAGGCCAGCGTGCGGCGCCCCGAGGCGCCGCGTTCGTCCTCGGTGCCCACGGTGACGGTGTAGTGGACGCCCGCGGCCATCGGGGCGGTGCTGTGCCAGCGGTCGCCCTTCGCCGAGAGTTCACCCGCCAGACGCCGCCCGTGGGTGTCCACGACGGTCACGTCGGTCAACCGGGTCCGGGGGGCCTTGACGGTGACCTCCAGGGGCTTGTCGGGATCGACGGCCCGACCACCGGCGGTCCGGTTGAAGGCGACCTGGTCCGCCGCGTCGTACGGGCGGACGGACAGCGGGTTGTCCTCTTCCGACCCGCACGCGGTGGCGCCGGCACCGAGGGACGCGACCAGCAGGGAGCAGCCGATGACCGTCCAGAGACGCGGTGAGTGCTTCATGGAGCCAACGCTATGAAGATATGACATTTACGGCGCGCGGGGTGACTGCAAACGAGGGGCCCGGACTCCTCCGAAAAGGTGTCCGGGCCCCTCAAGGCGTCACGGCGTCGCCGTGCCGTACTGCTCGTTACTGGTTCTGGTTCTCACCGCGGTAGTACTCGTACACCCAGCCCCACAGGCCGATCAGGATGATCGGGGCCGAGAAGTACATGAGCCACCAGCCGAAGACGACGCCCATGAAGGCGAGCGCGCCACCGATCGCCAGCGAGAGCGGCTGCCAGCTGTGCGGGGCGAAGAACCCCAGCTCGCCCGCCTCGTCGGCGACGTCGGCCTCCAGGTTGTCCTGGGCCATCTCGTCCACGCGCTTGGCCGTGAAGGCCAGGTAGTAGCCGATCATGGCGCTCAGGCCGAAGGCCAGCGCGAGAGCGGTGGTGCCGACCGGCTCCTTCGACCACACGCCGTACACGACGGTCATGATCAGGATGAAGACGGCGAGCCAGAGGAACATCTTGCCCTGGATCTTCACTTGCCGGCCTCCTTGCCACCGGTGACGGCCTTGGTGCCGGCGCTGTGGTCCTCGAGGTGGTCGAGGGCAGCGATCTCCGGGTGGTGCAGGTCGAACGCCGGCGATTCACTGCGGATGCGCGGCAGGGTGAGGAAGTTGTGCCGCGGCGGCGGGCAGGAGGTCGCCCACTCCAGCGAACGGCCGTAGCCCCACGGGTCGTCGACCTCGATCTTCTTGCCGTACTTGGCGGTCTTCCAGACGTTGTACATGAACGGAAGCATCGACAGGCCGAGCAGGAACGAGCTGATCGTGGAGATCGTGTTCAGCGCGGTGAAGCCGTCGGCGGCGAGGTAGTCCGCGTAACGACGCGGCATGCCCTCGGCACCGAGCCAGTGCTGCACCAGGAAGGTGCCGTGGAAGCCGATGAACAGCGTCCAGAAGGTGATCTTGCCCAGGCGCTCGTCCAGCATCTTGCCCGTGAACTTCGGCCACCAGAAGTGGAAGCCGGAGAACATCGCGAAGACCACGGTGCCGAAGATGACGTAGTGGAAGTGCGCGACGACGAAGTACGAGTCGGAGACGTGGAAGTCCATCGGGGGCGAGGCCAGGATGACGCCGGTCAGACCACCGAAGGTGAAGGTGATCAGGAAGCCGACGGCCCAGAGCATCGGGGTCTCGAAGGACAACGAGCCCTTCCACATGGTGCCGATCCAGTTGAAGAACTTCACACCGGTCGGTACCGCGATCAGGAAGGTCATGAAGGAGAAGAACGGCAGCAGCACACCACCGGTGACGTACATGTGGTGGGCCCACACCGTCACGGACAGACCGGCGATCGCGATCGTCGCGGCGATCAGACCGATGTAACCGAACATCGGCTTGCGCGAGAAGACCGGGATGACCTCGGAGATGATGCCGAAGAACGGCAGCGCGATGATGTACACCTCTGGGTGTCCGAAGAACCAGAAGAGGTGCTGCCACAGGAGTGCGCCACCGTTGGCCGCGTCGAAGACGTGCGCACCGAACTTCCGGTCGGCCTCCAGCGCGAAGAGCGCGGCGGCGAGGACCGGGAAGGCGAGCAGGACCAGGACACCGGTCAGCAGGACGTTCCAGGTGAAGATCGGCATGCGGAACATCGTCATGCCGGGAGCGCGCATGCAGATGATCGTGGTGATGAAGTTGACCGAACCGAGGATCGTGCCGAAGCCGGAGAAGGCCAGACCCATGATCCACATGTCGGCGCCGATGCCCGGCGAGCGGACGGCGTCCGACAGCGGGGAGTAGGCGAACCAACCGAAGTCGGCGGCACCCGAGGGGGTGACGAAGCCGGCCACCGCGATGGTCGAGCCGAAGAGGTACAGCCAGTACGCGAACATGTTCAGCCGCGGGAACGCCACGTCGGGCGCGCCGATCTGCAGCGGCATGATCCAGTTGGCGAAGCCCGCGAAGAGCGGGGTGGCGAACATCAGCAGCATGATCGTGCCATGCATGGTGAACGCCTGGTTGAACTGCTCGTTCGACATGATCTGCGTGCCCGGACGGGCCAGCTCGGCGCGCATGAACAGCGCCATGACGCCGCCGATGATGAAGAACACGAACGACGTGACCAGGTACATCGTGCCGATGGTCTTGTGGTCGGTCGTGGTAAGCCACTTCACGACCACGTTACCCGGCTGCTTGCGCCTGACCGGCAGCTCGTTCTCGTACGAGTCGGCGGCGGCACCCTGGGATTCGTTGAGGATGCTCACAGTTTGTTCGTCTCCGCATTCCGGGCCGGGTCAGTCTGCTTGATGCCGGCCGGCAGGAAGCCGGTCTGACCCTTCTCCGCCAGCTCCTTGAGGTGCGCCTTGTACTCCGCCGGAGAGACGACCTTCACGTTGAAGAGCATGCGGGAGTGGTCGACACCACACAGCTCGGCACACTTGCCCATGAAGGTGCCTTCCTGGGTCGGGGTGACCTCGAAGACATTGGTGTGGCCGGGGATCACGTCCTGCTTGAACAGGAAGGGCACCACCCAGAAGGAGTGGATGACGTCGTTCGACGACAGGATGAAGCGGACCTTCTCGCCCTTGGGCAGGTAGAGGGTCGGCCCCGGGTTGTTGGTGTCCGGGTTCCGGTCGCCGGGAACGCCCTTCTCGTAGACGCCTTCGGCGCCCGCGGGGAAGGCCTTGGTGTAGCGGTCCGGCAGGGTGGCGAGTTCCTTCGGAACCACGCCCGCCTTCGGCGTCGCGGCGTCACCGTCGACGTTCTCGACGTAGTTGAAGCCCCAGCTCCACTGGAAGCCGATCACGTTGATCGTGTGCGCCGGCTTGGCGGAGAGGGAGAGCAGCTTCGACTCGTCACGCGCGGTGAAGTAGAAGAGCACCGAGACGATGATGAGCGGGACCACGGTGTACAGCGCCTCGATCGGCATGTTGTACCGGGTCTGCGCGGGGACCTCGATCTTCGTCCGGCTACGCCGGTGGAAGATGACGCTCCACATGATCAGGCCCCACACCAGGATGCCCGTGATGAGAGCGGCCGCCCAGGATCCCTGCCACAGGGAGAGGATGCGAGGCGCCTCCTCCGTGACCGGGGTGGGCATTCCGAGGCGGGGGAAGTCTTTCCAGGTGTACGAGCAACCAGTGGCGGTCGCCAGGACCACGCCCGCAGTCAGCGCCTGCAGCAGCTTCCGCCGCATCGGGCGCCGCGGCGAGCGGTCGGAGCCGTAGGGACTCACGTAGCGCCTTCCCGAGAGTCTCGGCCCGCGCGGCCGGCCGCGGCCGTGTTCGGGTCGGTCGCCGGCCCTGACGCAGGCAGGGGTTTGGATGTTTATGCGGACCAAACCCTACTGGACGCTATTTGGGGTCGCGCGGGGAGGGTGCCCAACGCGCCGCTACTGCCCCCGAAGGGATGGATCCGCCGTACGGGGGACGGTCCATACGGCCCTGAACCGCGGGCTCGGCGGGACATCTGACGGACCCTGACCCGGACCCGCCGAACGCCCGGGTTAGCGTGGCCCGATGCCCTACTTCGACACCGCGTCCGCCGCCCCGCTGCACCCCGTCGCCCGGCAGGCGTTGCAGGCCGCACTGGACGAGGGCTGGGCGGATCCGGCCAGGCTCTACCGCGAGGGGCGCCGGGCACGACTGTTGTTGGACGCGGCCCGGGAGGCGGCGGCCGAGGCGGTGGGCTGTCGCGCCGACGAGCTCGTGTTCACTCCTTCGGGGACGCACGCGGTTCACACGGGGGTGGCGGGGGTCCTCGCCGGGCGCCGGCGTGTCGGCGACCGACTGGTCGTGTCCGCGGTCGAACACAGTTCTGTACTCCACGCGGCGGAGCTGCACGCGGCGGACGGCGGGACGGTGACGGAGGTCGCGGTGGACCGCTTCGGCGCGGTGACGCCCGACGGGTACGCCGCCGCGCTCGGCGAGGGCACGGCGCTGGCCTGCCTCCAGTCGGCCAACCACGAGGTGGGCACGGTCCAGCCGGTCGCGGAGGTCGCCGAGCTGTGCGCCGGGGCCGGGGTCCCCCTTCTGGTGGACGCGGCGCAGTCGCTGGCCTGGGGACGGGTGCAGGCCGACTGGTCGGTGCTGACGGGCAGTGCGCACAAGTGGGGCGGGCCGCCCGGGGTGGGGCTCCTCGCGGTCCGCAAGGGGGTCCGCTTCTCCCCCCAAGGGCCCGCCGACGAAAGGGAGTCGGGCCGCTCCCCCGGTTTCGCCAACCTGCCGGCGATCGTCGCCGCGGCGGCCTCGCTGCGGGCGGTGCGGGCGGAGGCCGACACGGAGGCGGCGCGGCTGCGGGTGCTGGTGGACCGGATCCGGCGGCGGGTCGCCCGGCTGGTGCCGGACGTGGAGGTCGTCGGCGACCCGGACCGGCGGCTGCCGCACCTGGTCACCTTCTCCTGCCTGTACGTCGACGGCGAGAGCCTGCTGCACGAACTGGACCGGGCGGGCTACTCCGTCTCCTCCGGGTCCTCCTGCACCAGCTCGACGCTGACCCCCAGTCACGTGCTGCGGGCGATGGGGGTGCTGTCGGAGGGGAACGTACGGGTGTCCCTGCCGGTCGGGACCTCCGCCGACGAGGTCAACGGCTTACTGGAGGTGTTGCCGGGCGCGGTGGCCGGCGTCCGGGAGAAGCTGGGGGTCGGGGAGCCGGTGACGGTCGCGCCGGTGGCGGAGTCCCTGGAGCTGGACGCCCTCGGGCTGCGCTGCCCGCAGCCGGTGATCGAGCTGGCCCGGGCGATCGGGCGGGTGCCGGTCGGGGGCACCGTGACCGTCCTGTCGGACGACGAGGTCGCGCGGCTGGACATCCCGGCGTGGTGCGCGATCCGCGGCCAGGCGTACCTCGGCGAGGCCGACGCCCCCGCCGGAGTGGCGTACACGGTCCGCCGCCTGGTCTGACGCCCCGGCCGGCCGCCGCGCCGGCCGCGTCCTCCCCCGGGGCCGGCCCCGCTCCCGAACGCCGACGCCCGCGCCGCGGCCGGGGGCCGAGCGGCGCGGGCGAGGCGTCGAGGGAGGGGTCGGATCAGACCGTCAGGTGCGCCCGCACCTCGGCGGCGGCGTCGTCCCCGTAGGCCTTCGTGAAGCGCTCCATGAAGTGGGCGCGCGCCAGGGTGTACTCCTGCGTGCCCAGGGTCTCGATCACGAGCGTCGCCAGCATGCAGCCCACCTGCGCGGCCCGCTCCAGGCCGACGCCCCAGCCAAGGCCGGTCAGGAAGCCCGCGCGGAACGCGTCGCCGACGCCGGTCGGGTCGACCTTCGCGGTCTCCTCGGGGCATCCGACCAGGATGGGCTCGTGCCCGACGCGCTCGATGCGCACGCCCTGCGATCCCAGGGTGGTGACCCGGGTGCCGACCTTCGCGAGGATCTCCTCGTCGGTCCAGCCGGACTTCGACTCGATGAGCCCCTTCTCGTACTCGTTCGAGAAGAGGTAGGTCGCGCCCTCCATCAGGGTGCGGATGTTCTCGCCGTCCATGCGCGCGATCTGCTGCGAGAAGTCCGCGGCGAAGGGGATGCCGCGCGTACGGCACTCCTCCGTGTGGCGGAGCATCGCCTCGGGGTCGTCGGCGCCGATGAGGACGAGGTCCAGCCCGCCCACGCGGTCGGCGACGGCCTTCAGCTCGATCTGTCGGGCCTCGCTCATCGCGCCCGTGTAGAAGGAGCCGATCTGGTTGTGGTCGGCGTCCGTCGTGCAGACGAAGCGCGCGGTGTGCAGGACCTCGGAGATCCGCACGGATTCGGTGTCGACGCCGTGCCGGTCGAGCCAGGCGCGGTACTCGTCGAAGTCCGAGCCGGCGGCGCCGACGAGGATCGGGCGGCTGCCGAGCTGCCCCATGCCGAAGCAGATGTTCGGGCCGACCCCGCCCCGCCGCACGTCGAGGTTGTCGACGAGGAAGGAGAGGGAGACCGTGTGGAGCTGATCGGCGACGAACTGGTCGGCGAAGCGGCCCGGGAAGGTCATGAGGTGGTCGGTGGCGATGGAGCCGGTGACTGCGATGCGCACGGCGTGGATGCTCCTGCGGAGGACGGCGAGGGGACAGTCAAAGCTACCCGGTCACGGACCCCCGGCCGACCGTACGAAACTACCCCGTAGTAGGACTTCCTTCGCTCGCGGTGGCGTGCCTAACGTGCCCCCATGACCTATACCGATGGCTTCGGGTACGCCGAGTACACCGCCGACGCCCGTCCCGGCTTCGCGCGACTGCTCGGCGACTGCGCACGGATGGCACCACACTGGCCGGTCCCGCACGAGCCGCGACCGGCCCGGGTCGACCCCTCCCGGATCCACGGCGTGCGCGTCCCGCCGGCCTCCGCGCGTCTGATCGCCTCCACCGCGGCGTACGGCGACTGACCCGACCGGACCCGGGGAACCGGTTCGGCGTCCGCCGCGTCACACCCGCATCACGTACGGCGGGACACGCGAAGGAGCGAATCGGTGACCAGCGAACAACCCGACACAGCACGCCCCACACGACGGCGGCCGTCCTGGGCCATCGGCTCGGTCGCGGCCGCCGTCCTC
This sequence comes from Streptomyces sp. NPDC048606, assembly GCF_040650855.1. NCBI lineage: Bacteria > Bacillati > Actinomycetota > Actinomycetes > Kitasatosporales > Streptomycetaceae > Streptomyces > Streptomyces sp. NPDC048606. The sequence goes on from NZ_JBEZIB010000017.1 coordinate 90,814, forward strand.
CTGGCCGGCGGCGGTACGGCCTACTGGGCGACGACGGCCCACGGCGACGCCTCGACCGGCGGCGGCCGTACGGGTGACAGCGCGGCCTCGGCGCCCCGCGCGGCCGGCACCCCCTCCGGCCCCGGCATCGCGCCCGGCGAGCCGGACCCCTCCGGCGGCGCGGTGGTCTACCGGGCCGAGACGAAGCTGCCCGAGGGACCGGGCACCGCGCCCTCCTTCGCCGCGTCCGGTGAGGTCACCTCCGACGAGGTGGCCCGGCTCGCGAAGTCCCTCGGCATCGCGGGCATCCCCCGGCTGAGCGGCGACACCTGGACGGCCGGCGAGGTCGCCGACGGCTCCGGCCCCCGACTCACCGTGACCCGCAAGGCCCCCGGCACCTGGAGCTTCACCCGCTTCCAGGCGGCCGGCGCCGGCGACGACTGCGTACGGGGCAAGGACACCTGCGGCCCGGCCACCCTCCCGCAGGCCGCCGACGGCGCGGCCGGCGGGCCGGTGTCCGAGCAGGCGGCCAAGGCCGCCGCCGCGCCGGTGCTGGCCGCCGCCGGACAGGCCGACGCCAAGGTGGACGCCCACCTCACCCAGGGCGCGGTGCGGGTGGTGAGCGCCGACCCGGTGGTGGGCGGGCTGCCGACCCAGGGCTGGTCGAGCAAGGTGAGCGTGGGCGCCGACGGTCAGGTCGTGACGGGCAGCGGTGAGCTGAAGGCCCCGGTCCGGGCGGCCGAGCAGGCGGTGGTCGGGGCCGTCGAGGCGCTGGCCCGGCTCAACGAGGCCGGCAAGGGCGGCGACGGTACGGGCCCGGGCCCCAGCGGCTGCGCCACGTCCGTCCCGCTGACCCCGGACACCCCGACGGGGGCCACGGACACGCTGCCCTGCAACCCGGAGCCGCGCCCGATGAAGCCGCCGCGGACCGAGACGGTCCGCAGCGCCGTGCTGGGGCTGGCGCCGGGAACGGTCGACGGCGGCCGGGGGCTCGTACCGGCCTGGCTGTTCGAGGTGGCGGGCAAGGCGGGGGCCCCGGGCCGCACGGTGGTCCAGCCGGCCGGCGCCGACGAGGGCGCCAAGACCGCCCCGGTCCCGCCGGCGGGACGGACGGTGCCCGGGTTCTCGTACGCCGCAGCCGACCGGAAGCTGACCGTGAACTTCTGGGGCGGGGCGTGCAGCACCTACGCCCTGGAGGTGCGGGAGGAGGCCGCCTCGGTGATGGTGAAGATCACGGACACGCCCACCAACCCCGGTCAGGCCTGCATCCTGATCGCGCAGGACATGTCCCTGACGGCGGACCTGAAGCAGCCGCTCGGCGACCGCAAGGTGGTCGACGCGACGACGGGCAAGCCGCTGACCCGCCAGTGAGCGGGAGCGGCTGAACGGGAACGGCCGAACGGACGAAGGCCTCGGTGCCGGTCGGGATCGACCGGCACCGAGGCCTTCGTCGTACGGGTCCGGCCGCGAGGGCCGGACCCGCCGCTGCCTAGCTGAACGAGTCGCCGCAGGCGCAGGAGCCGGTGGCGTTCGGGTTGTCGATGGTGAAGCCCTGCTTCTCGATGGTGTCGACGAAGTCGATCGAGGCGCCGTGCAGGTACGGGGAGCTCATCCGGTCCGTGACGACCTTCACGCCGTCGAAGTCCTTGACGACGTCGCCGTCGAGGGAGCGCTCGTCGAAGAAGAGCTGGTAGCGCAGGCCGGAGCAACCGCCGGGCTGGACGGCGACGCGCAGCGCGAGGTCATCGCGGCCTTCCTGCTCCAGCAGGGTCCTGACCTTCTCGGCGGCGGCGTCGGACAGGAGGATGCCGTCGCTCACAGTGGTCTTGTCGTCCTGTACGGACATCTGCATTCACTCCCGAAGTGGGCGGCTCCCCGCCGGAGGCTGGGGAAACGTCGGACTCTTGCCGTCGGTGGCAACCAGCCGGTCCACGGATTCATTCCGGATCCGGCTCCTTGTTTCAGACATTCATGCTCGCACACCCACGCGGAGCGGTGGACCCCTCGACGAGGGACGGTGGAGAGAGCCCTCCGGGACGGGCGAATGCGTCACATCGACACGAGCGGCCATCGTCAAAGTGACGTGAACCGGTTATGATAGATAGCGTCATATAGACGAGAAGTCGTGAGTGAAGTCGAAGCGAAGGCTTCGGGATTTCCCTTGTCGCGGAACAGAAAGGGTGCGTGTCGTGACCACCGCCCAGCCTTTGGACGTCCAGCCGACGCCCCTTGCCCTGCTGCTGCTCGGCCGTGAGGCCGACCCCAAGAGCGAGCGCGGGGTGGAGTGCCCCGGCGACCTGCCCTCGCCGTCCGACCCGAACCTGGTGGCCCGCGCCCGCGCGGCCAAGGAGAAGCTCGGGGACAAGGTGTTCATCCTCGGACACCACTACCAGCGTGACGAGGTCATCGAGTTCGCCGACGTCACCGGTGACTCCTTCAAGCTGGCCAAGGACGCGGCCGCCAAGCCGGAGGCCGAGTACATCGTCTTCTGCGGCGTGCACTTCATGGCCGAGTCCGCGGACATCCTCACGTCCGACGACCAGAAGGTCGTCCTGCCCGACCTGGCCGCCGGCTGCTCGATGGCCGACATGGCCACCGCCGAGCAGGTCGCGGAGTGCTGGGACGCGCTGACGGACGCCGGCATCGCCGACGTCACGGTGCCCGTCTCGTACATGAACTCCTCCGCCGACATCAAGGCCTTCACCGGCAAGCACGGCGGCACGATCTGCACCTCGTCCAACGCGAAGAAGGCCCTGGACTGGGCCTTCGAGCAGGGCGAGAAGGTGCTCTTCCTGCCGGACCAGCACCTGGGCCGCAACACCGCCGTCCGCGACATGGGCATGTCCCTGGACGACTGCGTGGTCTACAACCCGCACAAGCCGAACGGCGGCCTGACCGTCGAGCAGCTGCGCGGCGCCAAGATGATCCTGTGGCGCGGGCACTGCTCGGTGCACGGCCGGTTCTCGGTCGACTCGGTCAACGACGTGCGCGAGCGCATCCCGGGCGTGAACGTCCTCGTCCACCCGGAGTGCAAGCACGAGGTCGTGGCCGCCGCCGACTACGTCGGCTCGACGGAGTACATCATCAAGGCCCTGGAGGCGGCCCCGGCCGGCTCGAAGTGGGCCATCGGCACGGAGCTGAACCTGGTCCGCCGCCTGGCGAATCGTTTCGCGGCGGAGGACAAGGAGGTCGTCTTCCTCGACAAGACGGTCTGCTTCTGCTCGACGATGAACCGCATCGACCTGCCGCACCTGGTGTGGACCCTGGAGTCCCTGGCCGAGGGCAACCTCGTCAACCGCATCCAGGTCGACAAGGAGACCGAGAGCTTCGCGAAGCTCGCGCTGGAGCGGATGCTCTCGCTCCCGTAGCGGAGCCCGCACACGCCCCGAAGGGCGCCCGGCCCAGGGCCGGGCGCCCTTCGGCGTTTTCCGCGGGTCAGACCTTGGCCGGGGTCTCCTCGGCGGCCGTGGGCGACGGGACCACCGAGAGACGGGCCGTCTTCTTCGCGCGGCGGCGTTCCTTGCGCAGTTCGACCATCGTGTAGAGGGTCGGCACCAGGAGCAGCGTCAGCAGGGTGGAGCTGACCAGGCCGCCGATGACCACGACGGCGAGCGGCTGCGAGATGAACCCGCCCTCGCCGGTGACGCCGAGCGCCATCGGCAGCAGGGCGAAGATCGTCGCCAGGGCCGTCATCAGGATCGGACGGAGCCGGTGCCGGCCGCCCTCGACGACCGCCTCGATCACGCCCAGGCCCTGGGCGCGGTACTGGTTGACGAGGTCGATCAGGACGATCGCGTTGGTCACGACGATGCCGATGAGCATCAGCATGCCGATCATCGCCGGGACGCCCAGCGGGGTGCCGGTGACGATGAGCAGGCCCAGCGCGCCGGTGGCGGCGAAGGGGATGGAGACCAGCAGGATCAGCGGCTGGATCAGCGAGCGGAACGTCGCGACCAGCAGCATGAACACGATCGCGATGGCCGCGAGCATGGCCAGGCCCAGCGAGCCGAAGGCCTCGTCCTGGTCTTCGGAGACCCCGCCGATGGAGGCGGTGGCTCCCTCGGGCAGGTCCAGCGCCTTGAGCCTGGTCTGGAGCGCGGAGCTGATGGCACCGGTGTTCTCACCGACCGGCTTGGCCGTGATGGTGGCGGCGCGGGCGCCGTCGATCCGGGTCATGGCGACCGGGCCGGGAACCACCTTGACCTCGGCGATGTCGCCGAGCCGGACGGGGCCGACGGGCAGGGCCTGGAGTTCGGCGAGGGTGGAGGCCGGGTGGGCGGAGCGTACGACGATGTCCCGCTCGGTGTTCTCCAGTACGGCCTTGCCCACCGGGTTGCCGCGTACGGCCTGGGCGACGACCGCGCCGAGCGCCATCTGGTTCAGGCCCGCCTCGGCGGCCTTGGGGGTGGCGGTGACGGAGATGCGGGGCACGGACTGGGCCAGGTCGCTCTGGACGTCGGTGACGTCGTCGAGGGTGGCGACCTCGGCGCGGACCTGCTCGGCGGCCCGGGCGAGCACGCCGGCGTCCCCGGCCTTGACGACCACGCTCAGGTTCTGGCCGCCGAAGCCGCCGCCCGCCGAGAGGGAGGTGTCGCCGATGCCGTCGAGGCCGGCCAGGGCGTCCTGGATGCGCCGCTTGACGGCGTCGGACTCGCCGGCGTCCTCCAGGGTGACCTGGAAGGAGGCCTGGTTGGTGCCCGTACCGCCGCCGAAGGCCGCGAGGAAGCCGGAGGAGCCGACGGTGACCTGGTGGTCCTTGACCCCGTCGACGGAGTCGAGGGCCTTCTCCACCTTGCGGGCGGCCTCGTCGGAGGCGGCCAGGGAGGTGCCGACGGGCAGCTGCTGCTTGACCGTCAGGACGTCCTGGTCGCCCTGGTCGAAGAAGTTGGTCTTCAGCAGCGGGGTCATCCCGAAGGTGACGACCAGCACCACGATCGCGATGGCCACGCTGGTCAGCCGGCGGCGGGTGGCGAAGCCCAGGACCCGTACGTAGAGCTTCTGGAGGCGGCTGCGCGCCTCCTTCTCCTCGGCCTCGCGGCGGGCCCGCTCCGGGTCCTCGGAGGTGCCCTTGGGGGCGCGCAGGAACCAGAACGACAGCACCGGCACCACGGTGAGGGAGACCAGCAGCGAGGCCAGCAGGGCGGCGGTGACGGTGAGCGAGAAGGAACCGAACAGTTCGCCGATCATGCCGCCGACCAGGCCGATCGGCAGGAAGACGGCGACGGTCGTCAGGGTGGAGGAGGTGACCGCGCCGGCGACCTCCTTGACCGCGGTGACGATCGCGGCCTCGCGCTCCTCGCCGTAGCCGAGGTGGCGCTTGATGTTCTCCAGGACCACGATCGAGTCGTCCACGACACGGCCGATGGCGATGGTGAGCGCGCCCAGCGTCAGCATGTTGAGGGACAGGTCCCGGGTCCACAGCACGATCAGGGCGAGGACCACGGACAGCGGAATGGAGACCGCGGTCACCAGGGTCGAACGGATCGAGGTCAGGAACACCAGGATCACGATGACCGCGAAGACCAGGCCGAGGAGGCCCTCGGTGGTGAGGCCCGAGATGGAGCGGGCGACGGCGGGACCCTGGTCGCTGACGACGGTCAGCTCGGCGCCGGAACCGAGGGTGGAGCGCAGTTCGGGGAGCTTGTCCTTGACGGCGTCGGAGATCGCGACGGCGCTGCCGTCCTTGTCCATGGTCAGGACGAGGGCGAGGCTGGGCTTGCCGTTGGTGCGGGTGAGGGAGTCGGCCTTGGCGGGTTCCTGCCTGACGGTGGCCACGTCGCCGAGGCGGACGGCGCCCTTGCCGGGGCCGGCGGTCAGGCGCAGGTCCTCCAGCTGCGCGAGGGATCCGTAGCCGGAACCGACGCGGACGGTGCGGTTCTTGCCCTCCTCGTCGAAGGAGCCGGCGGGGACGGCCGCGCCGCCCGCCTTGAGGCCCTCGGAGAGCTTCGCGGCGTCGAGTCCGGCGGCGGCGAGCTTCGCGTCGTCGGGGGTGACCGTGACCTGGATGTCGCGCACGCCGTCCACGCTGACCTGGCCGACGCCGTCGACGTCCTCCAAGGCGGGGACCACGGAGCGGTTCAGCTGGTCGGCGAGGGCCTGCTGGTCCTTGTCGGAGGTGACGGCCAGGACGACGGTGGGGATGTCGTCGGTGGAGCCGGCCACGACCTGCGGGTCGACCTCGGCGGGCAGCCTGACGCGGGCCCGGTTGACGGCCTGCTGGACGTCGGCGACGAGCTGCTTGGTGCCGCTGTCGCCGTAGTCGAAGGTGGCCCGGATGAGGGCGTTGCCCTCACTGGCGGTCGAGGTGATGCCCGTGATGCCGTCGACGCCCTTGAGGGTGGCCTCGATCGGCTCGACGACCTGCTTCTCCACCACGTCGGGCGAGGCGCCCTGGTAGGGCGCGAGCACGGAGACCATCGGCAGTTCGATGGACGGCAGCAGCTGCTGCTTGAGCTGGGGAATGGCTATGGCGCCGAAGAGGAGCGCCACGATCGACACGAGGCCGACCAGCGCTCTTTGGGCGAGGCTGAAGCGGGACAGCCAGGACATGGGTGGGATCTCTCTGCAGGGGCGGACACGAGGTGGTGCCGTCGGGCACGCGCGAGGCTCCTCAGCCTCGCGCACGCGATGACGCCCCTGCGTCGTTCCCGGGGAGTGTCCTTATGTGCGGCATACCGCGTCCGCAGTACTCCGCCGTACTGCGCCCCGCCGGTCGGCGGGGCGGCGGCTCACTCGGAGCGGGGCCGGACCAGTCCCGACTCGTACGCGACGACCACCAGTTGCGCCCGGTCGCGGGCGCCGAGCTTGGCCATGGCCCGGTTGACGTGCGTCTTGACGGTCAGGGGGCTGACCTCCAGGCGGGTGGCGATGCCGTCGTTGGAGAGTCCGGCGGCGACGTGGACGAGGACCTCGCGCTCGCGTCCGGTCAGCGTGGCGAGGCGTTCGGCGTGCGCGGACCCCCCGGCGGGTGCTTCGGCGGGGCCGCCCTGGGCGAGGAAGCTGGCGATGAGCCCCTTGGTCGCGGCCGGGGACAGGAGGGCCTCGCCGGCGGCGGCGACGCGGATGGCGTTGAGCAGTTCGTCGGGCTCGGCGCCCTTGCCGAGGAAGCCGGAGGCGCCGGCGCGCAGGGCCTGGACCACGTACTCGTCGACCTCGAAGGTCGTCAGCATGACGACGCGGACGGCGCACAGCGCCGGGTCGGCGGTGATCATGCGGGTGGCGGCGAGTCCGTCGGTGCCGGGCATCCGGATGTCCATGAGGACCACGTCGGCCCGCCGGTCGCGGGCCAGGGCGTAGGCCTCGGCCCCGTCGGAGGCCTCGCCGACGACCTCCATGTCGGGCTCCGAGTCGACCAGCACCTTGAACGCGCTGCGCAGCAGGGCCTGGTCGTCGGCGAGGAGCACCCGGATGGGGTTCCCGTCGTGCGTCTGGTCCACGGTGTCGTCCACCCCCCGAGGGTACGTGTCCGGCGCCGGGCCTCAGCCCAGGGCGAGGACCACGAGGGCGGTGGTGACGGCGCTCTCGCAGAGCGCGCCGAAGACGTCGCCGGTGACTCCGTCGAAGCGGCGGACGCAGCGGCGCAGCAGCAGTTCGGCGACGAGCAGGGCGAGCAGGACGGCGGCGACCTGGCGGACGGCGGCGAGCGGTCCGGCCGCCAGGCCCGCCAGGCCGGCCAGGACGAGGACCAGGGCGGTGACGGCGGCGGCCGTGCGGCGGGGCACGACGCCGGCGACGGCCGCGCCCAGTCCTTCGGGCCGGGCGGCGGGCACGCCGTCGCGGGAGGCCAGGGTCATGGCGAGGCGGCCGACGACGGCGGCGGTGACGACGGCGAGGGCGCCGCGGGTCCAGTCGTCGGCGTAGGCGTGGGCGAGGGCGGCGACCTGGACGAGCAGGGCGAGGACCAGGGTGACGACGCCGAAGGGGCCGATGTCGGACTGCTTCATGATCCGCAGGGCGGACTCGGCGGGCTTGGCGCTGCCCAGCCCGTCGGCGGTGTCGGCCAGGCCGTCGAGGTGCAGGGCGCGGGTGAGGGCGGCCGGGACGGCGACGGTGAGCGAGGCCGCGAGGAGGGCGCCGCCGCCGAGGGCGAGCAGCAGCGTGCCGGCCAGGGCGGCGAGCAGGCCGAGGACGAGGCCGGCGAGGGGGGCGCAGGCCATGCCGGTGCGGGCGGCGGGGCGGTCCCAGCGGGTGATCCGGGCGGGCAGCACGGTGAGCGTGCCGAAGGCGAAGCGGATCCCGTCGGGGAGGGAGGCCCGCTCGCCGGGGGGCGCCGGCTCCGGATCGTCGATCGAATCTGTCATCGGCGCGAACGCTACCCGCTTACGGTGGGCGTTAAATTACGCATTAGATGTCAAATCGGGAGCTGGTGTCGTGGGTCACTGGTGGTATCGCAACATCATCGAGCCGGGGAAGCTCCCGTTGCTGCTGGCGTTGCTGGCCTTCGTGACCTCGTTCCTGGTCACGCGCGTGATCACGCGGCTCATCCGGGCCGGGAAGGGTCCGTTCAAGAACATCACGCCGGGCGGGCTGCACGTCCACCACGTGGTGCCGGGCGTGGTGCTGGTGATCGTGGGCGGGTTCGGGGCGATCGGCAGCTCCCGGCACAGCTTCGGGGCGGGGCTGTCGGCCGTGCTGTTCGGGCTGGGCGCCGGGCTGGTGCTGGACGAGTTCGCGTTGATCCTGCACCTGGACGACGTCTACTGGAGCGAGCAGGGCCGCAAGAGCGTGGAGATCGTCGTGCTGACGGCCGCCGTGGTCGCCCTGGTCCTGGGCGGCTTCCTGCCCTTCGGCGTCAACGAGCTCACCGTGGACGAGCGGCACAGCCGGGGCCTGGTGGTCATGAACACCGCGACGAACTTCTTCCTGGCCCTGGTCGCCCTGTGGAAGGGGAAACCGCGCACCGCGGTGTTCGGGACGGTCATCCCCTTCGTCGCGCTGATCGGCGCCGTCCGCCTGGCCCGACCCGATTCGCCCTACGCGCGGAAGTTCTACGCGAACCGGCCGCGGGCCCGCGCCAAGGCGGGGCTGCGGGCCTTCCACCACGACCGGCGCTGGGCGCGACCGCGCCGCCGGTTCGAGAACTTCATCGGCGGGACCCCGGACCCGGACCACCGCTCCGCGAAGCCCGACGCGCACGCCGCCCCGGACCGACCCGAACCGGACCGCTCCGAGCGCGAACGGCCGTGACGGGACGGCCGTGACGTCCCCGGGCCGGGAACGGCGAAGGGCCCGCCTTCCCGGGTGTTCCGGGCGCGGGCCCCGCGCGGGTCGGTGTCAGGTGTCAGGTGTCAGCCCGGGATCAGGCCGTCGTCACGGAGCATCCGCCTGACCTCCTCCAGCGTGGCGTCCGGGGCGGGGAGGATCAGCTCCGACGGCTCCAGCGCCTCGTCCGGGAGCGGCGTGCCCAGGCTCCGCACGGCGCCGAGGAGCGCGCCCAGCGTGCGCCGGAAGCCCGCCTCGTCGCCGCTCTCCATCTCCGCGAGGAGTTCGTCGTCCAGCCTGTTGAGCTCGGCGAGGTGGCCGTCGGCCAGCTCCACCTGCCCCTCCCCCATGATGCGGACAATCATGACGGACCCCGTCCTACTGCTTGTCGAACCGGTGCCGGTTCTCGGACTGCGGCCGGGCGTCGCCCTGGGCGCCGCCCTCGATGGCCTGCTGCTGCGCGGACGGACCGCCCGCCAGCTCGGCCTTCATGCGCTGGAGCTCCAGCTCCACGTCAGTGCCGCCGGAGAGCCGGTCGAGCTCGGCCTGGATGTCGTCCTTGGAGCCGAGGCCGCTCTGGTCGTCCAGGGCGCCCGAGGCGAGCAGCTCGTCGATCGCGCCGGCGCGCGCCTGGAGCTGGGCCGTCTTGTCCTCGGCCCGCTGGATGGCCAGACCGACGTCGCTCATCTCCTCCGAGATGCCGGAGAAGGACTCGGCGATGCGGGTCTGCGCCTGCGCGGCCGTGTAGGTGGCCTTGATGGTCTCCTTCTTCGTACGGAAGGCGTCCACCTTGGCCTGGAGGCGCTGGGCGGCGAGCGTCAGCTTCTCCTCCTCGCCCTGGAGGGTCTGGTGCTGCACCTCCAGGTCGCTGACCTGCTGCTGGAGCGCGGCGCGACGGGAGAGGGCCTCGCGGGCGAGGTCCTCTCGCCCCAGGGCGAGCGCCTTGCGGCCCTGGTCCTCCAGCTTGGAGGACTGCCCCTGGAGCTGGTTGAGCTGGAGTTCGAGGCGCTTGCGGGAGGTCGCCACGTCGGCGACGCCCCGGCGGACCTTCTGGAGCAGCTCCAGCTGCTTCTGGTAGGAGTAGTCGAGGGTCTCGCGCGGGTCCTCGGCCCGGTCCAGGGCCTTGTTCGCCTTCGCGCGGAAGATCATCCCCATACGCTTCATGACACCGCTCATGGGCTTCGCGCGCCCCCTTCTGACGGACTTCGCTCCAGGTCACCAACAAGACCCACACTACGGGCCCTGTCTCTATTACCGCACCGATCGAGTGCGGATGCGCTCCTCCTCCAGGACGACTACGCCGGCCCCGTGTCAGGCGTAAGGAGTAGGTGATCCCCGAGGTGGAGCCCGGATCCCCGGCGGGACCCGCGTACCCGTAAGACGCCCGCCGTTGCCGGATCGTTCCCCGCCGAGGTGGGGCCCGTGCCCTCGACCACGTAGGCTTGCTCGTGTGTTTGGTAGCCGCTCCTCCAAGGAAGAGAAGGCCGCCGCCACCGACAAGGTGAGCGCCGACCTCTCGCAGCCCCGTGACCCGCAGGCCCCGAAGGGCCGCCCGACGCCGAAGCGTGCTGTGGCCCAGTCGCAGCGCAAGGCCGTCGTGGCCTCGACCGGCAACCGCAAGGAGGACGCGCGGCGAGCCCGCGAGCGTCGCCGCGAGGAGATGGCCAAGCAGCGCGAGGCCCTGGCCAGCGGTGACGAGCGCTATCTGCCCGCCCGCGACAAGGGACCGGTCCGCCGGTACGTCCGCGACTTCGTGGACTCCCGCTTCTCCGTCGCCGAGATGTTCCTGCCGCTGGCCGTGGTCATCCTGATCCTCAGCATGGTCCGGGTCCCCTCGATCCAGAACATCGCGCTGATGCTGTGGCTCGGCGTGATCGTCCTGATCGTCATCGACTCCATCGGCCTGGTGTTCCGCCTGCGCAAGGCGCTCACCGCCCGCTTCCCGAACGAGCCCCGCCGCGGCGCCGTCGCGTACGGCCTCATGCGCACCCTCCAGATGCGCCGACTGCGTCTTCCCAAGCCGCAGGTCAAGCGCGGGGAACGACCCTGAGCCGAGCGACGCCCGGTACGGACGGGGCGTCGCCGGAGGGCTTCTCGGGGGGAGCCCGGCTCTGGCTGGAGGGTCTGGGGGGACTGCGCAACGCCGTCCGCCAGGAACTCGTGGGCCGGCAGGTCGAGGAACAGATCACGCACCGCTTCCCGGTCGGGCAGCGGCTGCGGGTCCTCGACGTCGGCATGGGCCAGGGCACCCAGGCGTTGCGCCTCGCCCGTGCCGGGCACAAGGTCACCGGGCTGGAACAGGACCCGGCCATGCTGGCGGTGGCGCACGCCGCGCTGGCCGCCGAGCCCGCCGGGATCCGCGACCGCGTCCGCCTGCTGGAGGGCGACGGCCGCGAGACCGGCGCGCACTTCGGCCCGGGCGGCTTCGACGTGGTGCTCTGCCACGGCGTCCTGATGTACGTCTCCGAGGCCGACGCGATGCTCGCCGGGCTGGCCCGGATGCTCGCGCCTGGCGGACTGCTGTCCCTGCTGGTGCGCAACGGGGACGCGCTCGCGCTGCGCCCCGGCCTGTCCGGGGACTGGGCCGGCGCCCTGGCCGCCTTCGACACCGTCGACTACACCAACCGGCTCGGCCTGGAGGTACGGGCGGACCGGCTGGCGGACCTGACGGCCACCCTGTCGGGGATCGGCGCCCCGCTGCACGCCTGGTACGGCGTACGGGTCTTCACCGACGGCACCGAGGCCGGGGAGGCCCTGCCGCCGGAGGAGGAGCTGGAGCGGCTGCTCGCCGCCGAGGAACGCGCCGGCCGCAGCGACCCCTACCGGTCGGTGGCGGCGCTGCTGCACCTGTGCGGCGTACGGGGCTGAGGACAGGTCCGTCGAGACCCGGAGCGGGCCTCGACGGACGTGGTCCCGCCCGGAGCCGGCTCAGGCCTCCGCGGCCGCGCGCAGGCTCATCACGTAGATCTGCGTGTCGTCCTCGAAGAGGGTGACCTGCTCGGCGCCGCCGTCCAGCAGCTCCTTCCAGACCTCACCGATCCACGACTCGGCGTCGCCCTGGGTCGTGAACTCCTCCGGCTCCACCGCCGGGCTCGTCTCGGTGCCGTCGGCCTTCTCGAACCGCCACGTCCACGCCATGTCCGCCTCCGATGCTCGTCCGCTTCTCACCTTGAGTGTGCCCGCAGAGTAACCGGGCGCGCACCACTCCCGGGGACGCGGGAAGATCTCCGTGTGGAACTCACCCTGCTCGGCACCGGCACACCCGAAGGACTGCCCCGCCCCGGCTGTCCCTGCGCCGCCTGCGCCGTCTCCGTGGGCCCCCGGGCCCGGGCCGCGACCTCCGTCCTCGTCGACGGGGCGCTGCTGCTCGACCTGACCCCCGGCGCGGTGCTGGCCGGGGCTCGTGCGGGGCATTCCCTGGCCGGCGTACGGCAGGTGCTGCTGACGCACCCGCACGACGGTCCGCCGGTGGAGCTGCCGCCCGGCCTGCCGGCCGCGGGGCGGGTGCCGGACGGGCGGGAGCTCGCGGTGATCAGCGGGCACCGGGTGCGGGCCGTGCCGATGGACGCGCCGGGCACGGGCTACGAGGTCACGGGCCCGGACGGGACCCGGCTGCTGTACCTGCCGCCGGGCGGGGCGCCCGCGGGGACCGACGGCACGGTGGCCCGCCGCCCCTACGACGTGGTCCTCGCGGACGTGCTGGGTCGCCCCGAGGCCCTGGCCCGACTGCGGGCGAGCCGGGCCGTCGGCCCCGCCACCGACGTGATCGCCGTGCACCTGGACCACGACACCCCGCCGGGGCGGGAACTGGAGCGGCGGTGCGCCGCCGCCGGGGCGCGCTCGGTCCCGGACGGCACGACCGTGCCGGCGGGCGCGTACCGCGCGCTGCCGGACGTGCCGCGCCGCACGCTGGTGCTGGGCGGGGCCCGTTCGGGCAAGTCCGTCGAGGCGGAACGGCGGCTCTCGGGGTTCCCGGAGGTGGTCTACGTCGCCACGAGCGGCACCCGTGACGGGGACGCGGAGTGGGCGCAGCGCGTCGGCCTGCACCGGGAGCGGCGTCCGGCGGGCTGGCGGACGGTGGAGACCTGCGAGCTGGTGCCGCTGCTGGAGGGCGACGGGCCGCCCCTGCTCATCGACTGCCTGGCGCTGTGGCTGACCGACGCCATGGACCGGGCCGGGGCCTGGGACGACGCCGTGTGGGCGGCCGAGGGGCAGAAGGAGCTGCGGGAGCGGGTCGCCGACCTGGTGGCGGCCGTCCGCGCGACCCGGCGGGCGGTGGTGCTGGTGAGCAACGAGGTCGGCTCCGGGGTGGTGCCCGCGACGGCGTCGGGGCGGCGCTTCCGCGACGAGCTGGGCCGGCTCAACAACGCGGTGGCCGGCGAGTGCGAACACGTCCTGCTCGTGGTGGCGGGGCAGGCGCTCGTCCTCAAGGAACCGCCGGGCTGACCCCGCGTCACACCGGAGCCGGGCCGCGGGTCCTGACAGGAAGCGGGCGGGGCACGGGCGGGGGCGCGGGCGGGGGCGGACACCCCCTGAGGGAGAGCCTCACCGGCTGTACTCTCTGGCAGATGACCACGCTGAATCTCGACGAGTTCTCCGATCTGATCGAACGCCCCGACGGGGGCGTCCGGCGTGACGCCGAGGATCGCCGTGAGCGGCTGGCCGTGCCGCCCGGCGCGCTCGGCCGGCTCGACGAGCTGGCCGAATGGCTGGCCGCCGCCCAGGGCCGGGTTCCGGTGAAGCCGATCGAGCGGCCCCGCGTCGTGCTGTTCGCCGCCGACCACGGGATCGCCGCCGAGGGCGTCTCCGCCCGGGAGGCCGGCAGCGCCCACACCCTGGTACGGGCCGTGCTCGACGGCACCAGCCCCGTCTCCATCCTGGCCGGCCGGCTCGGCGCGAGCGTACGGGTGGTGGACGCCGGCCTGGACTGCGATCCGCAGCTGCTTCCCGAGGACGTGGTCCGCCACCGCGTGCGGCGCGGCAGCGGACGCATCGACGTCGAGGACGCCCTGAGCGCGCGGGAGGCCGAGGAGGCGCTGCGGCTCGGCATCCGGATCGCCGACGAGGAGGCCGATTCCGGCACCGACCTGGTGGTCCTCGGCGACCTGAGCGTCGGCGGCACCACGGTGGCGGCCACCCTCGTGGCGGCGCTGTGCGGCACGGACGCCTCCGTGGTCACCGGCCGGGGCGGGGTCCCCATCGACGACCTGGCCTGGATGCGCAAGTGCGCGGCGATCCGCGACTCGCTGCGCCGGGCCCGCCCCGTGCTCGGCGACCAGGTGGCGCTGCTGGCGGCGGTCGGCGGCGCGGACGTCGCCGCGATCACCGGGTTCCTGCTCCAGTGCGCGGTGCGCCGTACGCCGGTCATCCTCGACGGGGTCGTCTCCGCGGCCTGCGGACTCGTCGCGCAGCGGGCGGCGTTCCGCGCTCCGGACTGGTGGCTGGCGGGCCAGACCAGCGGCGAGCCGGGCCAGGCGAAGGCCCTGGACCGGATGGCACTCAACCCCGTGCTCGACCACGGCGTCACAGTGGGAGAGGGAACCGGGGCCCTGCTGGCGCTCCCCCTGGTCCAGGCGGCCGCCGCGCTCGCGGCGGAACTCCCGGAGCGGGCCGTGGAACAACCGAACGACTGACACACCGGGCACTACGGGCTGCCTGACCGGTCCGCAGTGCTCGCACTGCCTGCGGACGGCCGGACGCCCCATATCATCGCTTTTCATGGGAGAGGTCCGCTTGACCAGCGCAGACACCGACCGGAGCCTCGATCAGGCCTCCGGCAAGGCATCCAACGGCAGGAAGGAAGCCGGCGGGGACACCGCCGGAAAGCCGACCCGCAGGGGCAGTACCCGATCACGGCGCAGTGCCGCGTTCGCCGTCTGGTACCTGCGGGCGGTCACCTTCGTCAACTTCCTCAGCGCGGTGTGGCTGTCCCTGGGACAGGACCTGCGCCGGCACAACACCGCGGACTTCTACACCCCGTACCTGCTGACGGCCGGTTTCGCCTCGGGCCTGTTCTCGCTGCTGCTGGCCGTCACGATGGGCCGCCGCAAGCGCGCCGCCTGGATCCTCAACCTGGTGGTCAGCGGCCTGCTGCTGCTGGCGTTCGCGGTGGCCGCCTTCGCGCCCTGCGTCGGCGGCGAGCTGAACGTCTGCTACCCGGAGTTCCGCGACCACGCCCAGAACTGGGTCTCCCTGGCCCTGACCGCGGCCTTCGTCGGCGCCCTGTTGCTGGGCCGCCACGAGTTCTACGCCAAGGGCGACCGCTCCAACCCCAAGCTGGCCACGGCCGTCGCCGCCGTCGGCCTGCTCGTCACCTCCCTGGTGGCCGCGCTGCTGGTCGGCGCGACCAACACCGACGCCGACCGGGCGGACGCCACCTTCCTGGCCCGCTGGCGGTACGGCGTGATGCGGCTGATCACCCTGGCGCCCGACGACAAGGCGTACAACGCGATCAGCACGCCCGCCTGGGTGGACGTGTTCATCAACGTCATGTCGATGCTGCTGCTGCTCGCCGTGCTGTTCGCCGCGTTCCGCTCGCGCCGCGCCGTCGACCCCCTCACCCCCGAGGACGAGGAGCGGCTGCGGGCGCTGCTCGCCCGGCAGGGCGACCGCGACTCCCTCGGCTACTTCGCGCTGCGCCGCGAGAAGTCCGTCATCTGGTCCCCGACCGGCAAGGCCGCCGTCACCTACCGCGTCGTCGGCGGGGTGTCCCTGGCCTCCGGCGACCCGATCGGCGACCCCGAGGCCTGGCCGGGCGCCATCGAGCCCTGGCTGGCCGAGGCCCGCGAACACGGCTGGGTGCCCGCGGTGATGGGCGCGAGCGAGGAGGCCGGACAGATCTACGCGCGCCACGGCCTGGACGCGCTGGAACTGGGCGACGAGGCCATCGTGGAGACCGACGAGTTCACGCTGGAGGGCCGCGCCATGCGCACCGTCCGCCAGGCCTACAACCGCGTCAAGCGGGCCGGCTACACGGTCCGCATCCGCCGCCACGCGGACATCCCGGCCGAGGAGATGGACGTCCTGCTGCGCCGGGCCGACGACTGGCGCGACGGGGCGACCGAGCGCGGGTTCTCCATGGCCCTGGGCCGACTGGGTGATCCGGCCGACGGCCAGTGCGTGATGTTGGAGTGCACCGACGGCAACGGCGACCTGCGCGCCGTGCTGTCGTTCGTGCCCTGGGGCCCCAAGGGCCTGTCGCTGGACCTGATGCGCCGTGACCGCGACTCGGAGAACGGCCTGATGGAGTTCATGGTCATCGAACTCCTGGAGCGTTCAAAGGAGATCGGCGTCACACAGGTCTCGCTGAACTTCGCGATGTTCCGTTCCGTCTTCGAGCGGGGGTCCAAGCTCGGCGCCGGCCCGGTGCTGCGCCTGTGGCGGTCGCTGCTGAGCTTCTTCTCCCGCTGGTGGCAGATCGAGTCCCTCTACCGGGCCAACGCCAAATACCGGCCGATCTGGGAACCGCGGTTCATGCTCTTCGAGAAGAGTTCCGACCTGTTGCGGATCGGTGTCGCGGCGGGCCGGGCCGAGGGCTTCCTGGAGGCGCCCGGCCTGCCGAAGTGGCTGCACCGCAGACATCTGGAGACGATTCGTTGACGGCAAGGACGTCGGCCCCACTGCGGCGGTTCGCCCGCCGCGAGTGGGGCCCCCTGCTGCGGACCCTGAGGAACTCCCTCGTCCGTGACCGGTGGCGGGCGGTGCCGATGACCCTCGGCGCCGTGGCCCTGACGTCCGTCTTCCAGCTCGTGCAGAACACGTCCTGGGGCTTCCAGCCCGTCCAGGACCTCGGCTCCGTCAAGGCCGTCGACCCCCTGTGGCTGGCGCTGCTGCGCACCCCGCTGTCCCTCTTCGTCCCCGCCCTGGACCTGCCCGTGTGGGGGGCCCTCGCGCAGATCCTGCTGGTCTTCGGCATCGCCGAGATCTGCATCGGCTGGTGGCGGACGCTGGTCATCGGCTACCTCGCCACCCTCGCCGGCACCACCTACGCCCGCATCGGTCTCGCCCTGGGCCCCGACCACCCCTTCGGCCTGCCGGACTCCGACCGGATCGTCAACGACACCGGGCCGTCGGCGGCCGTGGTGGGCCTGGCCGTCTACGTGTGCTGGCGGTACCGGGCCTACCTCACCGGGGCCCTGGTGGTGCTGGCGATGATCGGCGAGATCCTGGTCAAGGACAACCTGGCCGGCAAGGAACACCTCGCGGCGATCGCCGCCGTCCTGCTGCTGTGCGTCGCGCAGGCGAAGTGGGAGGCCTCCCGCCCGGCCCGCACGGGCGGCCGCGGGGAGCCCGTACCGTATCGGGGTGACGACTGACCTCGGGCCCTTCGCCCCCACCCGGCAGTGGATGCGGGCCCACCCGCTCGCCACCGACGCCGTGCTGGCCCTCGGGGCGCTCGTCTCCATGGTCGTCGGGTCCTTCGCCGATCCCCACGGACCGCACGGGCCCACCTTCGGGACCCGCACCCCCGACCCCTTCTCGCTGCTGCTGATGCTCCTCGGCGCCGCCGCGCTCGTCCTGCGACGCCGCCGGCCGCGCGCCGTCCTCGCCGTCACCTGCGCGCTGTCCCTGCTGGAACTGACCACCGGCGAACCGCGGGCCCCCGTCGCGATGTGCACGGTGATCGCCCTGTACACGGTGGCCGCGCGCACCGACCGCCCCACCACCTGGCGCGTCGGCCTGCTCACGATGACCGGGCTGACCGGGGTGGCCATGCTCGCCGGGCCGCTGCCCTGGTACGCGCAGGAGAACATCGGGATCTTCGCCTGGACCGGCATGGCCGCCGCCGCGGGCGACGCGGTGCGCAGCCGCCGGGCCTTCGTCGACGCCATACGGGAACGGGCCGAACGCGCCGAACGGACCCGCGAGGAGGAGGCCCGACGGCGCGTCGCGGAGGAACGGCTGCGCATCGCCCGGGACCTGCACGACGTGGTGGCCCACCACATCGCCCTGGTCAACGTGCAGGCGGGGGTGGCCGCGCACGTCATGGACAAGCGGCCCGACCAGGCCAAGGAGGCCCTGGCCCACGTACGGGACGCCAGCCGGTCCGCGCTGAACGAACTGCGGGCGACGGTGGGCCTGCTGCGCCAGTCCGGCGACCCGGAGGCCCCCACGGAGCCCGCGCCGGGACTGGACGTCCTCGACGGGCTGCTCGACACCTTCCGGCACTCGGGGCTGCCGGTGGAGGCGGTCGTACAGCTCGGGCCGGAGCGGACGGCCGAGCCGCTGCCGGCGGCCGTGGACCTGGCGGCGTACCGGGTGATCCAGGAGGCGCTGACGAACGTGAGCAAGCACGCCGGTCCGGGCGCGCGGGCCGAGGTCAGCGTGGTGCGGGTGGGTTCCTGCGTGGAGGTGACCGTCCTGGACGACGGGGGCACCTCCGCCGACTCCTCGCCGGGGACCTCGGATCCGGGCGGCGGCCACGGGCTGCTGGGGATGCGCGAGCGCACGGGCGCGCTCGGCGGCTCCTGCTTCGCCGGGCCCCGCTACGGGGGCGGATTCAGGGTGCACGCGATCCTCCCCCTGTAGCGGCGCCGGCCGCGGGTCCGCGGCGACCCCTCAGCAGGCCTTGCGCCAGGGGCCCAGCTCCAGCTTCTTCTCCAGGGAGCTGAGCCTCAGCTCGCGCGAGCGGGCGCAGAAGCGGGACGTCGGCAGTTCGTACTCCACGTGGAAGACGGCCTTGCCGGCCTCGATGAAGGGGGTCAGCCGGTCGCATTCGTCGTACTGGGCGCACTGCTCGTTGACGGCGAAGTCGAAGTCGCCGACGAGCTGCGGGATCTGGTCCAGGTCGTTCTTGAGTCCGACGGCCATCCCCCGGTCGTGGGCGAGGCGGGCGATCATCCGGTTGAACCGGAGCTGGTCGTCGGCGGTGACGGGGAAGCCGGACGTGTTGAGGTAGGCGTCCATGTTGTCCGGTTCCACCGCGTCGAAGCCCTTGTCCCGACACATGTCGAACCGTTCGGCCATGATCGGCTCCAGCTCGGCGACGCCCCGGATGTCGAGCCAGCGCTCGCCCTTCCAGCCGTTGCCCTCGCCGAGCAGCGACTTCGGGAACCGGTCGGCGTCGGAGCGGAAGTCCTCCCAGGCTCCGGCGGAGATGTAGCAGATGGTCCGGCGGCCGTCCTTCCTGAGCCGGGCGACCTCCTCCTTGGTGGTGTTGAAGCCGTCCACGTCGTAGACCGGCACGTCCACGGAGGGGTCCAGCCGGCCGGTGAGCTGCCACTGCCAGGCGGTGCCGGGTCGGGGCTGCCAGCGCTCGCCGGGCGCCTGGTCGGGCCAGGGGCCGGGGCCCTCGTCCTCGTCCGGCTCGGCGCCGCAGGCGGCGGTCAGCAACAGCAGCGCCGCTACCAGGACGGCGGTGAAACGCTTCATCGGGACGTCTCCAGGGCGTACGGGAGGGTCCCCCAGGGATGCGCGCCGGTGCCGGGCACCGCGCAGTGCACCCCCGCCCGCCGCTCGGCGGCGAGTTCGGCGGCGGGTGCCCCCGGCGGCACGGCGTACACGAGGTGGCAGAACGTCCCGGCGGGGTGGTCGGCGGTCCAGGCGGGCGGCGCGGCGGCCGCCTCCCGGTAGGCGTCCCAGGGGCCCTCGAAGGTGACGAGGAGGTCGGCGAGCGGTACGTACCCGGGGTGCGGGTGCACGCCGTGGTTCAGGACGAGGGTACGGGCCCCCGCCGCCCGGGCGGCGACGGCGAGGCGCCCGTAGTGCGGCAGCAGTTCCGGATCGGCGGCGGCCTGGTCGAGGAAGGCGCCGTCGGTGGCGTACCAGTCGCGGTGGCGCACCAGGTCCCGGACCACGGCCGCGTGCGGACGCCGCCCGTAGTCGGTGTCGACGTAGCCGAGGACGGGCACTCCGGCCTCCGCCAGCCGGGCGGCGACGGCCGCGAACCGTTCGTCGGGGGCCTCGCCCGGCCCGCTGTCGGGGTTGAGGACCACCGAGTGCACGAGGCCGGTGCCCGCGCGCTCGATGAGCCGTTCCCACTCCTCGGGACGGTCGGCGGGATGCTCGTAGAGCGGTACCAGGAGCACGGGGTCCTTCTCCTCACGGGAACGGGGGTGTGGCGCGGGGGCGGTCAGCGGTGTGCGGTGGCGCGGCCCAGGAGCAGGCAGACGAGCACGGCCAGGGCGCAGGCCGCGCCGGCCGCCACCGTCACCTGGACCGCGCCCGGCCGGCCGACGCCGACCAGCAGGGCCAGGCTCTGGACGACGGCCGCCGAGGCGCAGACCACGGCCGCCGGACGGACCGCGCCGAAGGACTGCAGGAGCAGCCCGGTCCACATGACGGCGCCGAGCAGCAGCAGGGTGGCCACGCGCAGGCCCGTCAGCCCGGGGGCGTCGGGCCACAGCAGGGTCCCGGCGACGCCGAGGACCAGCAGCACCGCCAGGTAGAGCGCGAGGCAGCGGGCCAGGGTGACGAGCATCCGCCGCCGGAAGGCCCGGGGCGACCGGGCTCCGCGCAGCCCCGCGAGGCTGCCGCTGCGGAAGCGGTGGAGCAGCCATTCGGCGGGGCCCATGCTGAGGGTGAGGGCCACGGCGGAGGGTGCCGCGACCGCCTCGGCGGGGCCTCCGGCGAGGACCTCCCCCAGGGCGGCGTACAGCACGAGCAGGCCGGTGCCCAGGCCGAAGACCCCGTAGGGCACCGAGTCGCCGATGCGGGGGCCGCGGCGGGCGCGGTCCTCCTCGGCGCCGCGCAGCATCCGCCAGCGCACCGGCCCGCCCTCGCCGGGGCGGCGCCGCAGCCGCTCGCGCAGCCGGCGCCGGGCGGCCCGCAGCCCCCGGGCGAGGGGCAGTTCCCGTACGGCCAGGACGCAGGCGGCCAGCAGGGACACCAGCAGGAGCCCGATCCGCACCGGCACGGGCGGGTCCGCGACGAGCGCGAGCAGCGCCCCGGCGGCCATCGGGCCGAGCGCGGCGAGCAGCACCCGTTCCCGGCCCAGGACGAGCAGGACGGTCGCCGCGCCGACGTACAGGGCCTGGCCCGCGGCGAAGGCGTACGAGAACGGCGGCCCGCCCGGCACCGCGCACGCGGCGGCGGTCCCGAGCAGGGCCCCGACGGGGGCGCCGACGAGCAGGGTGCGGCCGGCGGCGGCCCGGTCGCCGAGGCCGAGCCAGGAGTAGGCGCGGTGGGACAGGGTCTGGTCCCACACCCAGCCGATGAGCGCGCCGGCGAGCAGGGTCAGGGTTCCGGCGGGGAGCCCGAGCCGGTCCGGGGGCCCTTCGAGGAGGGGGGCTCCGAGGACGTAGGCGAGCCCCGGCAGGGCGAAGATCACCCCGCGCAGCAGGCAGGCGGTGAGGGAGACCCTCCAGGGGTCGGGGACGCGGTCGGGCTCCGGGAAGGAGCGCGGCACGCGGGCGTAGAGCTCCTCGGCGAGGGCGAAGGAGTCCCGGCGGCCGTAGGTGAGGCGGATGTACTCGTCGTTCATGCCGTCGGATTCCAGGACGGCGGCGATCTCGTCGGGGTGGACGGCGGCGGAGACGAACGCGTCGAGGCGTTCGGCGAGTTCGTCCATCGGGTCGGCGGCCGTGCCCGCGGGGCGCGGCCGGGGCGGCGCCGTGAGGGTGTCGGTACGGTGGTCGGCCGCGCCGCCGGCGCCGTGGGACGCGCGGTGGCCGAGGCGGACCCAGCCGCCTTCGGGGCCGGGGGGCTTGAGCCAGAGGGATCCGCTCACCACAGGCTCCCGTCGGCCGCGAGTTCCCGGTACCAGGGGTCGGCGAGGCGCTGCGTCCAGTCGTCGCCCGCGTGGACGGGCAGGACGGGCTGGCCGGCGAGTTCGCGGTAGATGTGCCGGAAGCCGTCGACGGACTGGTGGAGGGTGAACTTCTCCACCACCCTCTTGCGGGACATCCGGCCCAGCTCGGCGCGGCGTTCGTCGTCGCGGAGCAGGGCGAGGGTGGCGCGGGCCATGGTCTCGGGCTCGCGGGGCGGTACGACGAGCCCGGTGTCCCCGACGGCCTCGCGGACCCCGCCGACGTCGGTGGAGACGGTGGTGCGGCCGCAGGACATGGCCTCGATGATGCTGAAGGGGAAGCCCTCGCTGATGGAGGAGAGCATGACGACGCTGCCGGCCGCGTAGGCCCGCGCGACCTGTTCGACGCGGCCCTCGTAGGTGATGCCGTCGGTGACGCCCAGTTCGGCGGCGAGCTTCTCCAGGCGGATCCGGTAGTCCTCGCAGCCGGCCGGGACCGGGCCGAAGAGGCGCAGGCGCAGGGCGGGCAGTTCGGCGCGCATGAAGGCGTAGGCGCGGATGAGGGTTTCGAGGTCCTTGATGGGGTCGATGCGACCGCACCAGCTGAGGGTGGGCACCTCGGGTTCGGGACCGGCCTCGGGGAAGGCGTGCGGGTCGACGCCGTTGTAGACGGTGCGGATGCGTTCGGAGTCGGCGCCCCCGCGTTCCTCCCAGCGGCGGTTGTACTGGTTGACGGGGGTGATCAGGTCGGCCTGGCGGTAGCCCTCGGTGTTCAGCTCGCGGTAGAAGCCGAGCATCAGGGCCTTGACGGGCCAGCGTTGGGCCGCGGTGCGGTAGCCGAGGTAGCGCTCGCGCAGGTAGATGCCGTGCTCGGTGAGCAGGAACGGTACCCCGTCGAGGCGTTTGGCGGCGAGGGCCGGGAGCGTGGCGAGGCCGCTGCTGACGGCGTGCGCGACGCTGTCGGGCGGGATCCGCACGGACAGCGGGCGCAGGGCGTGTTCCAGCAGGTCGGTGGCGGTGAGCGCGTCGTGGATGGTGGGCTTCGCCTCGGCGGTGGGCAGCCCGGGGCGGGTCCACACCTCCATCAGCAGGCGCAGCACCGACTCGGAGCGCAGGGCCGGGGCGAGGCGGCCGGCGCGGGCGAGGCGGGTGAACTCGCCGAGGGCGTCGGAGAAGGCGCCCCGGTCCGGGTCGACGAGGGAGAGCAGGAAGGCTTCGTACGTCTCGTGGAACAGGCGGCGGGCCTTGCCCCGCAGGGCGAGCCGGCGGGTCCGGGACGGGGGCGGGCCCCAGAGCGGCACGGCGGTGTGCCGGTAGACGTTGCGCGGCAGTTCCCAGGTGACCGGCTCGCGACCGGAGCCGGTCAGGGCTATGACGTTGAAGTCGACTTCCGGCATGCCGCGGACCAGTTGGTCGCACCAGGTGCTGACGCCTCCGTGGACGTGCGGATAGGTTCCTTCGGTGAGCATGGTGACGTGACGCCCATGGCTCATTTCGGTGTGTCCCCCCAGGACTCTCTGCTCTGTGTCGGGCTCGGTTCGCCTCGGGGGGCGCGACGGTCTGCCCGCCGCGCCCCCTTCGGCTCACTCGCCCGTGCGATGTGTGGTGGTGCGGAGGTGGATCAGCTGGGCAGGCGGAGCGTCACCGCGCTCTGGAGCAGCGCGGGGCCGGTCCAGCCGGAGAGGTTCCCGGCGTAGGCGGCGCCGAAGTCGGTGGTGCCGAGCAGCAGCTGCTTCTTCGTCCCGTTGGGCGCGGTGATCGGGGCGAGGACCCCGGCGGGCGCCTTGACGGTGACGTCCTTGCCGATCTTGTATGCGGTGACCTGGCCCGCGGCGAGCGCCTTGTCCCAGGCGGTGCGGCGGGTCAGTTCGAGACCGGTGTCCTTCATGCTCTGGTTGACGATCGGCGCGGAGGTCGCGTACAGGGACCGGTAGGTGTCGAGGACCTGGTTGAGCACGGGGTAGAGGGTGCGGTCCTCGGCGAGGTTGGACTGGTGCACGTAGTGCGGGCGCGGGTCGTTGGCGAGGACGTGGCGCAGCGCGGTGCGGGCCTCGGCGGGCACGATGGTGTTCAGGTAGCCCGTGTTGACGTCGAGCGGGGCCGGCAGGCAGGTCGAGGTCGCCGGGTTGTCCTCGCAGATGCCGCTGCCGCCGTCGGCCCGGCTGGTGTAGATCCAGTTGTACTCGTCGGCCATCTCCGCATTGGTGCCCGTGTTGTAGTACACGTTCATCGGGTGGCGGGGGACGGTCAGGGCGGCGCCGACGGCCCGCTGGGCGGGTTCGCGGGAGTTGTCGCTGCCGGCCCACTTGACGCCGTTGTCGGCGAGGGCGCCCGCGAGGTTGGGGTTGTCCTGGGGCTGCTGCGGGGCGGTCTTCAGCCCCGAGTGCTCGCCGGTCACCAGCTCGGTGCGGTCGGTGACGATGCCCTTGGACGCGGCCCAGTTGTTGTTGTCGCGGATCTGCGCGGAGATCTCGGCCCGGCTCATCCAGTTGATCGCGCCCTGGGCGTTCTTGGTGCAGGTCCACGGCACGGTGGTGGTGTCCTGCACGCAGCCGAGGAACGGGTGCGTGTAGGTGTGGTTCATCCACCGGTACTTGGCCCGGTCGGCCACCAGCCGGTCCGTCAGGGCGTCGACCCCGCCGTTCTCGGCCTTCCACTCCTCGCCGGCGCCCGCGTTGAAGAGCAGGTCGAGCTTGAAGTTCTTCGACGTCTGCCACTGCGCCGCGTACTGCGCGTCGGCGGCCGTCATCCGGATGGTGCTCTCCTTGCCCTCGCCGCCCGCGCAGGCGTAGTCGCCGGGCGTGCAGTTGAGCTCCTTGTTCCAGCGGGCGTCCGGGGCGAAGACGTCGTCGACGTGGACGGCGAAGTAGTTGCGGCTCTGGCCCAGGTGGACGCCCTGCGTGAGCCACTCGACGATGCCCCGGGCGAGCAGCCGGAACTGCTGCTGGTGCTGGTTGTAGCCGAAGGTGACGACCAGCTCGCTGCGCCCGTCGTGGGTGTACTCGCCGACGAGCGAGGCCCGCCCGGAGCCGACGGGGGCGTCGAGGTAGCTGGTGTAGCCGGCGCGCGGCTTGCCCATGAAGCCGTAGCTCTCGGGCACCAGCGGGGAGTTGTCCTCGAAGGTGACCTGACCGCCGAGGTAGGCGAAGGGGCCCGCCTTGCCGGCCGCGGTGACCGTGGCCGGCGTGCCGTCCAGGCTGCCGCTGAAGCCTCCGTTGTCCGTGTACTCCAGACCCACTCCCGGGTGGGCCCAGGTGTAGGCGTCGACCTGGCGGATCCCGTACGTCGTCTCGTACGCGCTCAGCGCGGTCATCTCGGCGGAGCCCGCGCCGAACGGGTTCTCGTTGGGCAGGACCACGCCCTGGTACTTGGCCCGGGGCCGACCGTCCACGGTGTCGCTGAGGAACGCCGCGTTGATGACCGGGCGCGTGGGGCTGCCCAGGTCGACGCGGGTGAACGGCACTCCGGTGTCGCGCAGCTCGGCGGTGATCGCCTCGACGGAGCTGCCACCGTCGTCGACGACCAGCACCTTCAGGTCGACGCGCGGTGTCACGGCCGCGGCGTGCGCGGTCGCGGCGGGTACTGCCACGGACATCAGAGCTGCCGCGGCCATGGCGGCGGCGACCCTGTTCATCCGGTTCTTGTTGACCATTTCGGCCTTCCCCCCGCAGGCCTCCCCGGTGCCGGCCACAGGCGGAGGGCCGAACGGGTGAGGCTCTGTGGAAATCATGCAAAGGAACCCCGCGTCCCCTTGCGAGAGCGGCTCGATCCTCTCGGACCCCGTCAGGTCTAAGAGGCAAACCTGGAGCAGAGTCCACAGATGGGTGAACCTCGCGGCGCATTGATCGAACAAGTTGCCAAACCTTCGAGTGACGTACGGGCGAGTACGTGCGCGTAGGCTCGTTTCCGGCGGCCGCCGCGCCGGAATACGATCGCTGCGGAAGCGGCCGGCGATCCCGGTACCACCACCAGCTCCCCATACACAAACGGAAGCGAGACCTCACCACCGTGACTGCTCTGACTCTCAGCACCGCCGGCGCAGCGACGCTGCGCGCCGACGCCCTCGTGGTCGGCGTGGCCAAGGGCCCGAAGGGCCTCCTCGTGGCCGCCGGCGCCGAGGCCGTGGACAAGGCGTTCGACGGAAAGCTCTCCGCCGTGCTCGACGCCCTCGGTGCCTCCGGCGCCGAAGGTGAGATCACGAAGCTGCCCGCACCGGCCGGTCTCAAGGTCCCCGTCGTGCTGGCGGTCGGGCTGGGCACCGCGCCCGAGGCGGACGAGTCCTTCGACGAGGAGGTGCTGCGCCGCGCCGCCGGCTCCGCCTCCCGCGCCCTGCACGGTACGAAGAAGGCCGCCTTCGCACTCCCCCTGGACGACGCCTCCGCCGTCACCGCCGTCGCCGAGGGCGCGCTGCTGGGCGCGTACGCCTTCACCGCCTACCAGGGCGGCGAGAAGAAGGCCGGCAACGGCAAGAACTCCGGCCCCAAGCAGCCCCTGGCCGAGGTGGCCCTGCTCGGCGCCAAGCCGCGCGACAAGGAGCACAAGGCCGCGGCCGAGCGCGCCACGATCGTCGCGACCGAGGTCAACATCGCCCGTGACCTGATCAACACCCCGCCGAACGACCTCACCCCCGAGGCCTTCGCCGCCGTCGCGTCCGCGACCGCGAAGGAGAACGGCATCAAGGTCCAGATCCTCGACGAGAAGGCCCTCGTCAAGGGCGGCTACGGCGGCATCATGGGCGTCGGCAAGGGCTCCGAGAACCCGCCGCGCCTGGTGAAGCTCACCTACACGCACGCCAAGGCGGAGAAGAGCCTGGCCTTCGTCGGCAAGGGCATCACCTACGACTCGGGCGGCATCTCCCTCAAGCCGGCCGGCCACAACGAGACGATGAAGTGCGACATGGCCGGCGCCGCCGCCGTCTTCGCCGCCGTCGTCGCGGCCGCGAAGCTGGGCCTGCGGGTCAACGTCACCGGCTGGCTCGCGCTCGCCGAGAACATGCCCTCCGGCTCCGCCACCAAGCCCGGCGACGTGCTGCGCATGTACAGCGGCAAGACCGTCGAGGTCCTGAACACCGACGCCGAGGGCCGTCTGGTCCTGGGCGACGCGCTGACCAAGGCCTCCGAGGACAACCCGGACGCGATCGTCGACGTGGCGACCCTGACCGGCGCGATGGTGCTGGCCCTGGGCGACCGCACCTTCGGGATCATGGCGAACGACGACGCCTTCCGCACCTCGATCCACGAGATCGCGGAGGAGGTCGGCGAGTCCTCCTGGCCGATGCCGCTCCCCGAGGACCTGCGCAAGTCCATGGACTCCCCCACCGCCGACATCGCCAACATGGGTGTCCGCATGGGCGGCGGTCTGGTGGCCGGCCTCTTCCTGCGCGAGTTCGTCGGCGAGGGCATCACCTGGGCCCACCTGGACATCGCGGGTCCGGCCTTCCACGAGGGCGCCCCGTACGGGTACACCCCCAAGGGCGGCACCGGCTCGGCCGTGCGCACCCTGGTGCGGCTCGCCGAGCGCACCGCCACGGGCGACCTGGGCTGACGTACCGGTCCGTGAGACGACCGGTGTGACGTGCGGAACGCGCCCCGGGACCCGTTCGTGGTCCCGGGGCGCGTTCGCTCTGGAAGAAACCTTGAGGATCAGTAGGTTTCTACGCAGCGGTAACCCTCACTTCGGACGGAACGACCGTCCACACCCGGGGCCCGGCGTCCCGCGTTCCCCCGACAAATGCGAAGATGGGTTCTCGGCAGGACAGGGCCCCCACCACAGGGCCGAAGAAACAAGCGGCCGATTACCAGCCGCCGCCCGGTCACAGAGGACCGGTGCCCGGCGCACATGCATGGAGGACGTGACGTGGCGAACGACGCCAGCACCGTTTTCGACCTAGTGATCCTCGGCGGTGGCAGTGGCGGTTACGCCGCGGCTCTCCGCGCATCCCAGCTGGGTCTCGACGTTGCGCTGATCGAGAAGAACAAGCTCGGTGGCACCTGCCTGCACAACGGCTGCATCCCCACGAAGGCTCTGCTGCACGCCGGTGAGGTCGCCGACCAGGCGCGCGAGGCCGCCCAGTTCGGTGTCAAGGCCTCCTTCGAGGGCATCGACATCGCGGGCGTGCACAAGTACAAGGACGAGGTCATCTCGGGCCTGTACAAGGGCCTCCAGGGCCTGGTCGCCTCCCGCAAGGTGACCTACATCGAGGGTGAGGGCCGCCTGTCCTCCCCGACGTCCGTCGACGTCAACGGTCAGCGCGTCCAGGGCCGCCACGTCCTGCTGGCGACCGGCTCCGTGCCGAAGTCGCTGCCGGGCCTGCAGATCGACGGCAACCGCATCATCTCCTCGGACCACGCGCTGGTCCTGGACCGCGTCCCCGAGTCGGCGATCGTCCTGGGCGGCGGCGTCATCGGCGTCGAGTTCGCCTCGGCGTGGAAGTCCTTCGGCTCCGACATCACCGTCATCGAGGGCCTCAAGCACCTCGTGCCGGTCGAGGACGAGAACAGCTCGAAGCTGCTGGAGCGCGCGTTCCGCAAGCGCGGCATCAAGTTCAACCTCGGCACCTTCTTCGACAAGGCCGAGTACACCGAGAACGGCGTACGCGTCACCCTCGCCGACGGCAAGACCTTCGAGGCCGAGGTGCTGCTGGTCGCGGTCGGCCGCGGCCCGGTCTCGCAGGGCCTGGGCTACGAGGAGCAGGGCGTCGCGATGGACCGCGGCTACGTCCTGGTCGACGAGTACATGCAGACCAACGTGCCGACCATCTCGGCCGTCGGTGACCTCGTCCCGACCCTCCAGCTGGCGCACGTCGGCTTCGCCGAGGGCATCCTGGTCGCGGAGCGTCTGGCCGGCCTGAAGGCCGTCCCGATCGACTACGACGGTGTCCCGCGCGTCACGTACTGCCACCCCGAGGTCGCCTCCGTCGGCATCACCGAGGCCAAGGCCAAGGAGATCTACGGCGCGGACAAGGTCGTCGCCCTCAAGTACAACCTGGCGGGCAACGGCAAGAGCAAGATCCTCAAGACCGCGGGCGAGATCAAGCTCGTCCAGGTCAAGGACGGTGCCGTGGTCGGCGTCCACATGGTCGGTGACCGCATGGGCGAGCAGGTCGGCGAAGCCCAGCTGATCTACAACTGGGAAGCCCTGCCCGCCGAGGTCGCGCAGCTCATCCACGCGCACCCGACCCAGAACGAGGCGCTCGGCGAGGCCCACCTGGCCCTGGCCGGCAAGCCGCTGCACTCCCACGACTGATTCGTCACGGGCGCGACGACCACTTCCGCACTTTCGTAAGGAGCAACAGAAACCATGTCGGTTTCCGTAACCCTTCCGGCGCTCGGCGAGAGCGTCACTGAGGGCACTGTCACCCGTTGGCTGAAGGCCGAGGGCGAGCGCGTCGAGGCCGACGAGCCGCTGCTCGAGGTCTCGACCGACAAGGTCGACACCGAGATCCCCTCCCCCGTCTCCGGCATCCTGGCCTCCATCAAGGTCGCCGAGGACGAGACCGTCGAGGTCGGCGCCGAGCTGGCCGTCATCGACGACGGCTCCGGCGCCCCGGCCCCGGCCGCCGCTCCGGAGGCCGAGACCGTGGTCGCCGAGACCCCGGCCGCCCCGGCGCCCGCCGCCGAGGCCCCGGCCGCGCCGGCTCCGGCCGCCGAGGCCCCCGCCGCCGCCGCTCCGGCCGCGTCCGGCACGGACGTCGTGCTGCCCGCGCTGGGCGAGTCCGTCACCGAGGGCACCGTCACCCGTTGGCTGAAGTCGGTCGGCGAGACCGTCGAGGCCGACGAGCCGCTGCTGGAGGTGTCCACCGACAAGGTCGACACCGAGATTCCCGCGCCGGTCGGTGGCACCCTGCTCGAAATCCTGGTCGGCGAGGACGAGACCGCCGAGGTCGGCGCCCGTCTGGCCGTCATCGGTGTCGCGGGCGCGGCTCCCGCCGCCGCCCCGGCCGCCGCCGCTCCGGCCCCCGCGGCCGCTCCGGCTCCGGCCGCTCCGGTCGCTCCGGCCGCTCCGGTCGCCGCCCCGGCTCCGGTCGTGGCCGCGCCCGCCGCCGCCGCTCCGGCGCCGGCCCCGGTGGCCGCCCCGGCTCCGGTCGCGGCTCCGGCCCCGGTCGCGGCTCCGGCGCCCGTCGCCCCCGCCGCCCCGGTCTCCGCCGGTGACGAGGGCGCGTACGTGACCCCGCTGGTGCGCAAGCTCGCCTCGGAGTCCGGCGTCAACCTGTCCTCGGTCACGGGCACCGGTGTCGGTGGCCGCATCCGCAAGCAGGACGTCCTGGCCGCCGCCGAGGCCGCCAAGGCCGCCGCTGCCGCCCCGGCTCCGGCCGCCGCAGCCCCGGCCGCGAAGGCTCCGGCCGCCGCGGTGTCCGAGCTGCGCGGTCAGACCGTCAAGATGACCCGCATGCGCAAGGTCATCGGCGACAACATGATGAAGGCCCTGCACTCGCAGGCGCAGCTCAGCTCCGTGGTCGAGGTGGACATCACCAAGATCATGAAGCTGCGCGAGAAGGCCAAGGCCGGCTTCCTCGCCCGCGAGGGCGTCAAGCTGTCCCCGATGCCGTTCTTCGTCAAGGCCGCCGCCCAGGCGCTGAAGGCCCACGCGGTCGTCAACGCCCGGATCAACGACGACGAGGGCACCATCACCTACTTCGACTCGGAGAACATCGGCATCGCCGTGGACTCCGAGAAGGGCCTGATGACCCCGGTCATCAAGGGTGCCGGTGACCTCAACCTGGCGGGCATCTCCAAGGCCACGGCCGACCTGGCCGGCAAGGTCCGCGGCAACAAGATCACGCCGGACGAGCTGTCGGGCGCGACCTTCACCATCAGCAACACCGGCTCGCGCGGCGCGCTGTTCGACACGGTGATCGTGCCCCCGAACCAGGTCGCCATCCTGGGCATCGGTGCCACGGTCAAGCGTCCGGTGGTCATCGAGACCGCCGAGGGCACCAACATCGGCATCCGCGACATGACGTACCTGACCCTGTCCTACGACCACCGCCTGGTGGACGGCGCGGACGCGGCCCGGTACCTCACGGCCGTCAAGGCCATCCTGGAGGCCGGCGAGTTCGAGGTCGAGCTCGGCCTGTAAGGGTCCCCGCGCACGGCCCGTGCCGTCGATTGCGGCGCCCCCGCCCGGATTCGTCCGGGCGGGGGCGCCGTCGTTGTAACGAGCCTCACCCTCAGTCCCCGACCGGGAACGCATCGCAGCAGGCCACGACGGCCGTATTGTCTACGCATCAGGCCCCGCGTGCCCCCACCCAGGAGTTGAAGCGCCGATGATCACCCCACCCGTCGTGCACTCGCTGCGCGAGCAGATCCGCGAGCACATCGTGGAGGGGATCGTCAGCGGCCGTTGGAAGCCCGGGGAGCGGATCGTCGAGCGGCGGATCGCGGTGGAGCTGGAGGTCAGCCAGACGCCCGTGCGGGAGGCCCTGCGCGAGCTGGAGACGCTGCGCCTGATCGAGTCGGCCCCGAACAAGGGGGTCCGCGTACGGAACCTCTCGGCGGCCGATCTGGAGGAGATCTACCCGGTCCGGGCCGGCCTGGAGCAGATCGCGGCGGAGCTCGCGGCTCCCCGGCTGGCGGCCGACTGCTCGGCCCTGGAACCGCACGTGGCGGCCCTGTGGGAGGCCGACCGCACCGAGGACGGCACGGCGCAGGTGCGGCACACCGTGGGCTTCCACCGGGAGATGGTCCGGGCGGCCGGGAACAGCGTCCTGCTGCACACCTGGGAGAGCCTGGGCATCGAGGTGTTCACGGCCCTGTCCATCCGCTGGCTGGGGACCGTCCAGAAGTCCTACGCCGAGGAGCACGAAGCCCTCGTGGCCGCCTTCCGTGCCCAGGATCCGGACATCGCTCTGCTCGTGAAGCGGCATGTCCTGGGTTGCGCCCCGCGCGCTTGATCCTTTTGCCGGCGGGCTCGCCGCCGGCCTTTCCCTTACCCTGCGAAACCCTATTTGACCTGGGGTTTTGAGGATTCCTCAAGGGGCCCTCCGGTGCCAGGCCCTGTACTGAATCCACCGGCACGGCGTGCCTGCGTTCATGGCACCCGGTGCCGACTTTCGTCACAGCGACATTTATTCGTCACTTTTATTTGATCGATCATCGATCAGCGCTTTACAGTCGACGCGGACCCCACCCGGGCCCATCGACCCTGTCCTGCCCGTCAGGGTTTTCTTCACCACCTCCTCTCCTTTGTCCGGAAGGCGGCGCACACCGATGTCCGACCCCGTAGGAAAGCTTCCGAGCGAGCTCGACCAGCTCCCGGACCGCGACACCGAGGAGACCGCCGAATGGGCGGCCTCCCTCGACGCCGTCGCAAAGGCCGCCGGTTCGCGCCGCGCCGAGTACCTGCTCCGCCGCACCCTCCAGCACGCCGAGGCCGCCGGCCTCGCCCTGCCCAAGCTGCTGGAGACGGACTACGTCAACACCATCCCCACCTCCGCGGAACCCGAGTTCCCCGGTGACGAGGCGATGGAAGCCAAGATCACCGCCTGGAACCGCTGGAACGCGGCCGCCATGGTGACCCGCGGCTCCAAGTACGGCGTCGGCGGCCACATCGCCACCTTCGCCTCCGCCGCCTGGCTCTACGAGACCGGCTTCCAGCACTTCTTCCGCGGGAAGGAGACCGACGGATCGGGCGACCAGCTCTACATCCAGGGCCACGCCTCCCCCGGCATCTACGCCCGCGCCTTCCTCGACGGACGCGTCTCCGAGCAGCAGCTCGACAACTTCCGCCAGGAGTCCGGCGGCAACGGCCTGCCCTCCTACCCGCACCCGCGGCGCCTGCCGTGGCTGTGGGAGTTCCCCACGGTCTCCATGGGCCTCGGCCCCCTCTCCGCGATCTACCAGGCGCGCTTCAACCGCTACCTGCAGAACCGGAACATCAAGGACACCGCCAACTCGCACGTCTGGGCCTTCCTCGGCGACGGCGAGATGGACGAGCCCGAGTCGACCGCCGCCCTGGCCCTGGCCTCGCGCGAGCAGCTCGACAACCTGACCTTCGTCATCAACTGCAACCTGCAGCGCCTCGACGGTCCGGTCCGCGCCAACTTCCGCGTGGTCCAGGAACTGGAGGCCCAGTTCCGCGGCGCCGGCTGGAACGTCATCAAGACCCTGTGGGGCTCCGCCTGGGACGAGCTGTTCCAGCTCGACACCACGGGCGCCCTGGTCCGTCGCATCCGCGAGGTACCGGACGCGCAGTTCCAGACCTACGCGACCCGCGACGTGGCGTACATCCGCCAGCACTTCTTCGGCGCCAACGCCGAGCTCGTGCAGCTGGCCGGCGTCCTGTCCGACGCGAAGATCGCCGAGTGCTTCCACACCTCGCGCGGCGGCCACGAGCCCCGCAAGGTCTACGCCGCGTACAAGGCCGCCCTCGCCCACAAGGGCGCGCCGACGGTCATCCTCGCGCAGACCGTCAAGGGCCACACGCTGGGTGCCGGGTTCGAGTCGAAGAACGCGAACCACCAGATGAAGAAGCTGACGATCGACGAGTTCAAGGACATGCGCGACCTCCTTGGCCTCCCGATCCCCGACAGCGCCTTCGCCGACGGCGTCGTCCCCTACGGCCACCCCGGCGCGGACAGCCCCGAGGTCCGGTACCTGCACGAGCGCCGCGCGGCGCTCGGCGGCCCCGCCCCGGCCCGCAAGGTCCACCACGTGGCCCTGCCGGCTCCGGCCGACCGCTCCTTCGCCCCGCTCCTCAAGGGTTCCGGCAAGCAGGAGATGGCCACCACCATGGCCTTCGTCCGCCTCGTCAAGGACCTGATGCGGGACAAGGAGACCGGCAAGCGCTGGGTGCCGATCGTCCCCGACGAGGCCCGCACCTTCGGCATGGAGTCCCTCTTCCCGTCGGCCGGCATCTACTCGCCGCTGGGCCAGACGTACGAGCCGGTCGACCGCGACCAGCTCATGTACTACAAGGAAGCCAAGGACGGCCAGATCCTCAACGAGGGGATCACCGAGGCCGGCGCCATGGCCGACTTCATCGCCGCCTGCACGTCGTACGCGACGCACGGCGAGCCGATGATCCCGTTCTACATCTTCTACTCGATGTTCGGCTGGCAGCGCACCGCCGACCAGATGTGGCAGCTCGCCGACCAGCTCGGCAAGGGCTTCATCGTCGGCGCCACCGCCGGTCGCACCACGCTGACCGGCGAGGGCCTCCAGCACGCGGACGGCCACTCGCACCTGATCGCGTCCACGAACCCGGCGTCGCTGAACTACGACCCGGCCTTCGCGTACGAGATCGCGGTGATCGTCAAGGACGGTCTGCGCCGCATGTACGGCGAGACGCCGGAAGACGTCTTCTACTACCTGACGGTCTACAACGAGCCGAAGGTGCAGCCCGCGATGCCCGAGGGCGTCGAGGAGGGCATCGTCAAGGGTCTGTACCGCTTCAACACGGCGGCCGACCTCGCGGAGGCGGCCCCGGCCGCCGACGCCGCGAAGATCCAGCTCATGGCCTCGGGCACGGCGATCCACTGGGTGCTGGAGGCGCAGAAGCTCCTCGCCGCCGACTGGAACGTCTCCGCCGACGTCTGGTCCGCCACCTCGTGGGGCGAGCTGCGTCGCGACGCGCTGGAGTGCGACGAGGCTCTGCTGCGCGGCGAGGTCCGCACCCCGTACGTCACCCGCGCGCTGGAGGGCGCCCAGGGCCCGGTCCTGGCCGTCTCCGACTGGATGCGTCAGGTCCCGGACCAGATCAGCCAGTGGGTCGAGCAGGACTACACCTCGCTGGGCACGGACGGCTTCGGTCTGTCCGACACCCGTGAGGGCGCCCGCCGCCACTTCGGTGTCGACGCCCAGTCGATCGTGGTGGCCGCGCTGGCCCAGCTCGCCCGCCGCGGCGAGGTCCCGGCGTCCTCCGTCAAGGAGGCCCGGGAGCGCTACGGCCTCTGAGCCCGCGCACCGATCCGACCGCGAGGCGGCCCACCCCTTCGGGGGCGGGCCGCCTCGCGGCGTTCCCGCGCCCGCGCCGCCTTTGGCCGTATGCGCGGTGGCGGCGGTGGGGGCCAGCCGTGATGCTGGAGCGGTGATGGACGAGACGGAGTTCTGGGAGATCGTCGACCGTACCCGCGAGGCCGCCGAGGGCGACCCCGAGGAACACGCCGAGCTGCTCGTGGAGCGGCTGGCCCTGCTCGACCCCGACTCCGTCCTGGACTTCGCGCGACATTTCGAGTCGCGGTACAACCGGGCGTACACCTGGGAGCTGTGGGGAGCGGCGTGGGTGTTGCTGGACGGGGCGAGCGACGACGCGTTCGACTACTTCCGGTGCTGGCTGATCGGCCAGGGCCGGGAGGTGTTCGAGGGCGGCGTCCACGAGCCGGACCGCCTGGCGGAGCTGCTGGGCGAGTTCGACGAGGAGATCGACGGGGACGGCGAGGAGCTGGGGTACGCGGCGGACGAGGCGTACGAGCAGCTGACGGGCGCGGTCGCCCCGGACCTCGGGATCCCGTTGCAGGCGGCCGAGCCGGAGGGCGCCGCGCTGGACTTCGAGGACGAGTCCGTGCTGGCGGAACGCTTCCCCCGGCTCTGGGACCGCTTCCGGGCCTGAGGGGCCGTGGCGCCCCGGAGGTCAGGGCCTAGTAGTGCGTGCCGCCGTCGATGCGGATCTCCGTGCCGGTGATGAAGGCGCCGTCCTCGGAGCCGAGCATGGCGACGACGCCGGCCACGGTCTGGGGGCCGGCGAAGCCCTGCCCGATGGCCGGGGCGAGCTTGGTGAACAGGCTCCAGTCGGTGTCCTGCGGCAGGCCGGGACCCTCGCCGGTGGTCATGCCGCTCTCGATGGAGCCGGGGGCCACGGCGACGAAGCGCAGGCCCTGCTTGCTGTACTCGGCGGCCAGGGCGTGGGTCATGGACTGGATGCCGCCCTTGCTGGCCGCGTAGGCGGACATGTAGGGGTGGGCGAAGCTCGCCGAGGTGGAGCTGAAGTTGACCACGACGGGCTGGTCGCCGGCGAGGAGCGCCGGGAGGGATTCGCGGATGACCAGGAAGGTGCCGGTCAGGTTGACGGCGATGACCTTGTTCCAGAAGTCGAGCGTGGTCTGGTGGGTGTGCGCGGAGCGCAGGATGCCCGCCGCGTTGACCAGTACGTCGATGCCGGTGAGGGCGTCGACGGCGGCGGCGACCCCGGCCTTGACGGCGGCCTCGTCGGATATGTCGAGGACGGCGGTGGTCAGCCGGTCGGCGTGGCCGTCGGCGGCGGCGCGGTCGGCGGTGGCGGCGAGGCCGGCCTCGTTGACGTCCACGGTGTGGACGCGGCCGCCCTCGGCGAGAATGCGGTGGACGGTGGCCTGGCCGATGCCGGAGCCGCCGCCGGTGATGAGGACTCGGCGTCCTTCGTAACGGTTCATGGGGCGAAGGGTACCGAGCACATGGCACGTTTTGCCAGAGTGTCACGTAATGCAATGTCCGGCATCCCGGGCGGTACGCTTCACCCGTGAGATCTCCCCGCCCGTACTCCCCCCAGAGCGGTCCCGGAACCCCGTCGCTGACCGAGCGCCGCAAGGCCGCCACCCAGCTCGACATCGCCCGCGCCGCCTGCGAGCTCTTCGCCGAACACGGCCCCGACGGCACCACCGCCGAGGACATCGCCCACCGCGCCGGCGTGGCCCTGCGCACGTTCTACCGCTACTTCCGCAACAAGCAGGAAGCCGTGGCCCCCCTCCTCGCGGGCGGCGGCGACGCCTGGCGCGCCCTGCTCGCGGAAGAGGATCCCGGCACCCCCCTGGCGGTCGCCCTGGAACGGGCGGTCACCCGCTCGCTCAGCGACTCCCAGTCCGTGGAGGAGGGCCTTGAGGTCACCCGGGGACTGCTGCGCGCGGCCGCGGCGGACGAGGCGCTACGGGGCGTCTGGTACCGGGTGAACCAGGAGTCCGAGGAGCGCCTGGTGCCGGTGGTGGCCCGCCTGGCCGGACCGGGGGCGAGCGAGGTGTCGGTGCGCCTGGTCGCGGCGGCGGCGACGGACGCGATCCGGGTCGCTCTGGAGGTCTGGTCGGCCGGCGACGCCCCGGTCTCGGGCCCCGGCTCCCCCGCCGACCTGGCGGTCCGCTGCCTGCGCGAGCTGACCGGCGCGATGCCCCTGCTCCGCTGACGCGCGAAGCAGGGGCATCGGCCCTGCGGTTCCACGGTGTCCGTCGGTGCGGAGGGTCAGCGCCAACCACCCCGGTCGTCGTAGTAGTAGCGGCCGTCGTACCCGTCGTCGTACCAACCGCCGTGGCCCCAGTTGGCGTTGTCCCAACGGCCCCAGTCGTCGTCGTAGTTGCGGTGGTGGTCGTTCCAACGGCCGTTCCCGCCGCCGCCACAGTCGTCGTCGTACCAGTGGTCGGAGTAGCGGGAGTCCGAACGCCCGCCCCAACCGCCGTCGTGGGCGGAGGCACTGGTCACCGGCAACAGCCCCAGGGTGAGCCCCGCGGCTCCGGCGACGACGACTCCAACGATCCTACGGCGCATCTTCATGCACCTCCGAACGTGTCTGGCTTATCGGGCTCTTACGTCGGTATCAACCGTTACCCGGACAGACCCGACTGTCAAAAGCAGAAGGCCCCCGCCGCTCTCCGAAGAGAGCCGCGGGGGCCTTCCCTGCCCACGCTGACCTGGGGTTCTTACAGGTCGAAGTAGAGCTCGAACTCGTGCGGGTGCGGACGCTGGGCGATCGGGGCGATCTCGTGCGTGCGCTTGTAGTCGATCCAGGTCTCGATGAGGTCGGGGGTGAAGACACCGCCGGCCAGGAGGTACTCGTGGTCCTCCTCCAGGGCCTTGAGGACGTCCTCCAGGCTGGTCGGGACCTGCGGGACGCTCGCGTGCTCGTCGGGCGAGAGCTCGTAGAGGTCCTTGTCGATCGGCTCCATCGGCTCGATCTTGTTCTTCACACCGTCGAGGCCCGCGAGGAGCAGGGCGGCGAAGGCGAGGTACGGGTTCGACGACGGGTCCGGCGCGCGGAACTCGACGCGCTTGGCCTTCGGGTTCGAGCCCGTGATCGGGATGCGCATGGCGGCGGAGCGGTTGCGCTGCGAGTACACCATGTTGACCGGGGCCTCGAAGCCCGGCACCAGGCGGTGGTAGGAGTTCACCGTCGGGTTGGTGAACGCCAGCAGCGACGGGGCGTGCTTGAGGATGCCGCCGATGTAGTAGCGGGCGGTGTCCGACAGGCCCGCGTAGCCGGCCTCGTCGTAGAACAGCGGCTCGCCGTTCGCCCACAGCGACTGGTGCACGTGCATGCCCGAGCCGTTGTCACCGAAGATCGGCTTCGGCATGAAGGTCGCGGTCTTGCCGTTGCGCCAGGCGACGTTCTTCACGATGTACTTGAAGAGCATCAGGTCGTCGGCCGCGGCGAGCAGCGTGTTGAACTTGTAGTTGATCTCGGCCTGACCACCGGTGCCGACCTCGTGGTGCTGACGCTCGACCTGGAGGCCCTGGGCGTCCAGTTCGAGGGAGATCTCGGCGCGCAGGTCGGCGAAGTGGTCGACCGGGGCGACCGGGAAGTAACCGCCCTTGTAGCGGACCTTGTAGCCGCGGTTGTTCTCCTCGGAGCCGGTGTTCCAGGCGCCGGCCTCGGAGTCGATGTGGTAGAAGCCCTCGTTCGCGGAGGTCGCGAAGCGCACGCTGTCGAACACGTAGAACTCGGCCTCGGGGCCGAAGAACGCGGTGTCGGCGATACCGGTCGAGGCGAGGTAGGCCTCGGCCTTCTTCGCGATGTTGCGGGGGTCGCGGCTGTAGGCCTCGCCCGTGATCGGGTCGTGGATGAAGAAGTTGATGTTGAGCGTCTTGTCCTTGCGGAACGGGTCCAGCCGCGCGGTGGTGATGTCGGCGCGCAGAGCCATGTCGGACTCGTGGATCGCCTGGAAACCGCGGATCGAGGAACCGTCGAAGGCGAGCTCCTCCGCCGGGTCGAACGCTCGCGCCGGGATGGTGAAGTGCTGCATCACACCAGGCAGGTCGCAGAAGCGGACGTCGACGAACTTGACGTCGTTCTCCTCGATGTACTGCTTCACTTCGTCGGCGTTCTTGAACATCCAACTCCTCCTACTCCCGACCCGGGGCAGGGACGGGCTTTATAGCTCGTGGTGCGTCAGTGCGGTGCCGCACGCTGACCCGACCATAAGCAGGCGGGATTTCCCAAGCATGACCCATTTGTTTCGCACAAGTTAACCAGGGTCCCGTCCGAGGGCCCGCAGACACCACCGGTACCGTGGTCGGGTGGACAACAGGCAAGCAATCGGATCCTGGCTCTCCGGCCCCCGTGCGGCCGCCGAGGAGATGGGCGTCGACTTCGGCTATCCGGGCCAGCGGCTCGGCCTGCCCCAGTCGGGGCCCGGCTCGGTGGCCCGCTTCGGACGTCGGATCGGAGCTGTCGCCATCGACTGGATCGGCTGCCAGCTGATCGCATACGGACTGATCACGGGCGGCGACCTGGCCGCCGCCGGCAACTGGACGCTGGGCCTCTTCCTGGCCCTGACCCTGCTCACCGTGAGCACGGTGGGCTTCACCCCCGGCAAGCGGATCCTCGGCCTCCGGGTGATTTCGCAGGACGGCGGCCGCCTCGGCATCCCGCGCGTCCTGCTGCGCACGGCCCTGCTGGCCCTGGTCGTCCCGGCGCTGATCTGGGACCGCGACGGCCGCGGCCTCCACGACCGCCTCGCGGGCGCCCTCCAGGTCCGCATCTAGCGCCGGTCTCCCGCCACGAGGATGCCCCCGGCCCTTCCTGCGGCCGGGGGCATCGTCGCATCTGCATGCAATCCGGACCCGCCTTCCGTCGGGAAGTCACCCTTGCGGGCAGATCCACGGCACCCGGGACCTCGACCGCGACCCACTTCTCCTAGCCTGCGGACACACGAACGACCCGGGCCTGCGGCGACACCTCGGGATCCGGCCGGCCCGGGAGGACGGACATGGGCGACGCCTTCGCGCCCCGCAGGGAAGCCGCCTCCGGGGCGGGCGGAACCCCGCGAGCGGTCGACTACCTGCGCGTCTCCACTCCGTCGCAGGCCAAAGGGTATGGAATCGCCTATACCGGCAGAAGCACCTCGCGCTACATCGCGGCGAAGGGCCGGCTGCACGTCGACACGTACGCCGACCGGGGCGTCAGCGGCACCGTCCAGGCCCACGGACGCGATGCGCTCACGCGCCTGATGGCAGATGCCAGGCGGCACCCACGCCCGTTCGACATGGTCGTCGTCCACGAGGCGCGGGCGATCGGTCGCGCCGGGCCCGCCTTCTGGCACTGGCTGCGGGAGCTCGAAGGTCTGGGCGTTTTCGTCGCCGTCGCCGACGCGGACTACGACAGTTCCACCGCCGCCGGGCGTGCCCGGATGCGGCAGGACGCCCGGCACGCCTTCCGGGAGCACAGGAACATCCGCGATCGCACTCGACGCGGCATCCAGGAGAAGGCGCTTCAGGGGGGCCACCCCGGAGGGCAGCCGCGCTACGGGTACCGCATTCTCGACGTGGGCCGCCTGGGCGAGCAGCGCCTGGTGCTCGACGAATGCGACGGCGGAGAGCGGTGTGGGCCCGCCGTCCCCTGCACCACCCGTCACGAGGCACCGACCCTGCGCCGGGCGAGGCGGCTCGCCGTCGAACAGCGCGGCAAGTGGGGCCGCGTCGCACTGGCCCTGAATCAGGAGGGTTCCCGCACCCGATCGGGCGGGCGTTGGAGCGAGGCCAACATCAGGGCGCGACTCATGGACGAGGACCTGTTGAGCGCCCGCTTCGTCTTTCGCAAGCCGTCCCGATCGAAGACCGGGCCGGACGGCGCCCCCGTGTGGGGGGAGAGCCTGGAGATCCCGCTCGATCCCGTCTTCACCGAAGCCGAAGTGGTCGAACTCCGGGACGCCGTCTCACGACGGCCGAAGGCCCCACCCGTGCTGTGGAACCGCTACGCCCTCAGTGGGCGCATCGGCAGCCCCTGCGGAAGGCACTACGTCGGCGGCAGTCCGGCCGGCGAGAAGTCACCCCATTACGTCTGCGCGGGGAAGCGCGCCGCCTACGCGGGCGCGCCCGTCTGCTCCTGCCCCCAGATCCATGCCACGGGAATCGACGATTGGGCCTGGGAGAACACCCGCGCCCTCCTCTGCGCCGCACACGCGAAGGACTTGGCCGGCGAGCGGCGAAAAGAGGCGATGGCCCTTCTCGACGTCCGGATCCGGCTGATCGGGCCGCCACCGCCCATGCGGCGGGGCGTGGCCTGTCCCGTCGCCGAGTGGTTTCGCCGGAACGGCAGGTCGGTCCCGTTGGTGACCGAAGATGTCTGGTCTCGCCTGGTCGACCTGAACCTCTTCCCGGGAGGGGCGACGACCGCTCGGCAGAAGGGCGGCCTGTCACCTCGCACCGTCCTGGAGGCCCTGCTGGAGAAGGCGAGGACGGATGCGCGATGGGCCGAACTGGATGCGAGGAGCGGCTCCACGGGCTTGCGCGGCCACTGGCGACGCTGGGTGACCTCAGGCCTGTGGGAAGCCCGCATGAACGCGTTGGAGGGGTGCCAAGGCACCCCTCCAACGGAACCTCATCCTCTGCCCGCGATGGAACTGACCGTGCGGAGCACCACGGATGCGATCAACGCGGTCGCTGACCCCGGATGCCACGCCCGGGGATGGGGCCCTTCGGCACCGGCATGTTGCTCATGAGGTCGCCCATGGCCCGGAGCTTGTCGTTGGCCTGGGTGATCTGGGGGCCCGACAGGACGCGCGGGAGCTTCAGGAGGGTCGTACGGACCTTCTTGAGCGGCACCTCGCCCTCGCCGGTGCCCACGATGAAGTCGTGGACCGGGACGTCGGGCATGATGCGGGCCAGCTTGCGCTTCTCGGCCGCCAGGAGGGTCTTGACCCGGTTCGGGTTGCCCTCCGCGATGAGGACGACGCCCGCCTTGCCGACGGCACGGTGCACGATGTCCTGGTTGCGGTTCATCGCGACGGCCGGGGTGGTGGTCCAGCCCCGTCCCACGTTGTCCAGTACGGCCGCGGCCGCGCCCGGCTGTCCCTCCATCTGCCCGAAGGCAGCCCGCTCGGCCCGTCGTCCGAAGACGATCGCCATCACGAGGAACGCCACCAGGAAGCCCAGGATGCCCAGGTAGACCGGGTGGCCGATCAGGAAGCCGATCGCAAGGAAGACACCGAAGGTGACGATTCCCAGGCCCGCGACGATCAGACCGACCTTCGGGTCGGCCTTGCGCGTCATCTTGTACGTCAGGGCGATCTGCTTCATTCGCCCGGGGTTCGCAGCAGTCTCTGCGTTTGACTTCCTCGCCATAGGGCGAGTTTACGTGGCCTGTGGGGTACGGGTGGCCGCGGCCTCGAGTACGTGCTCGGTTTCGACCCGGTCCTTCGCCCTGCGGCGGTCCTCCAGGACCGCGGTCCAGGCGTTGCGGCGGGCACCGCTCATGAGGAGCGATTCGATGCCGCGGACGGCCTGGGTGAAGGACGGAATGGCGATGGCGCGAACGGGCGCGGCCTGCATGATGTCGATCCCTCTCTCGGAACTCGCATCGGATTGTGTGCGGTGCGTGGACCCAGCGTCACTGACAGGTGTTACCAGGGCGTGACCGGTCGGTCAAATGTGATCGACGCGTTGCAAACACTGACGCGGCCCGCCAGGCTCTTCCTCGAATGAGCCTAGGGGCCGCGCCGCCACTTTGTTACCCAGTGGTAAGTGTTTGTGCGTGACTTCACACAGTCGCGCGCTTCTCGCGCCGTCGGTCGAGCTCCGCCTCGCCACCGCTTCGGCCGCGTGCCCGCCCTCGTACCTCGGGCGGGCCCGCAACCTACGCTACGACTCCGCTGCGCTTCTCCATCGCCTGCGTGTAGAGGCGGCCCGCCCTGTACGACGACCGGACCAGCGGGCCGGACATGACGCCGGAGAAGCCGATCTCCTCGGCCTCCTTCGCCAGCTCGACGAACTCGGCCGGCTTGACCCAGCGCTCGACGGGGTGGTGCCGCGGCGAGGGCCGCAGGTACTGGGTGATCGTGATGAGTTCACAACCCGCGGCGTGCAGGTCGCGCAGCGCCTCGCTGACCTCCTCGCGCTCCTCGCCCATGCCGAGGATCAGGTTCGACTTCGTCACCAGGCCGTACTCGCGCGCCTTGGTGATCACGTCGAGCGAGCGCTCGTAGCGGAAACCGGGTCGGATCCGCTTGAAGATGCGCGGCACGGTCTCGACGTTGTGCGCGAAGACCTCGGGGCGGGAGGCGAAGACCTCCTCCAGGAGCTCCGGGACCGCGTTGAAGTCGGGGGCCAGCAGCTCGACCTTGGTGTGGCCGGTCTCGCGGCCCGCCGTCTGCTGGTGGATCTGCCGCACGGTCTCCGCGTACAGCCACGCGCCGCCGTCCGGCAGGTCGTCGCGGGCGACGCCGGTGATGGTGGCGTAGTTCAGGTCCATGGTGACCACGGACTCGCCGACGCGACGCGGCTCGTCCCGGTCCAGGGCCTCGGGCTTGCCCGTGTCGATCTGGCAGAAGTCACAGCGCCGGGTGCACTGGTCGCCACCGATGAGGAAGGTGGCCTCGCGGTCCTCCCAGCATTCGTAGATGTTGGGGCAACCGGCCTCCTGGCACACGGTGTGCAGTCCTTCGCCCTTCACCAGGGCCTGCATCTTCGTGTACTCGGGACCCATCTTCGCCCGGGTCTTGATCCACTCGGGCTTGCGCTCGATGGGGGTCTGGCTGTTACGGACCTCCAGGCGCAGCATCTTGCGTCCGTCGGGTGCGACTGCGGACACGACCGGCTCCCTGTGACTTCGATTCTTCGGCGCCCACCAGGGTACGCCCGTAATTTCGTACGCTCTTACGTCGGCCAACCCGAGGTCGGCCGGACGCATTCCCCCGCCGGTCAGCCGGCGGCCGGCTCGATCTCGCGGGGCCGCAGCTCCGCGTTCTCCAGCACGTCCCTGAGGTGGCGCTCCACCACCGGCAGCAGCTCGGCGATGGTGACCTCGCGGCCCAGTTCGTACGAGAGCGAGGTCACACCGGCGTCGCGGATGCCGCAGGGCACGATCCGGTCGAACCAGGTGTTGTCCGGGTTCACGTTGATCGAGAACCCGTGCATCGTGACGCCCTTGGCGACCCGGATGCCGATGGCGGCCAGCTTGCGGTCCTCGCGGCGCTGGCCGGCGTTGGACGGAGCGTACTCGGGGCCGTTGAGGCGGGCGTCGAACTCGTCGTCGTGCAGGCGGGGGTCGAAGTCCAGGGAGAGACCGCCGAGCTTCGGGCGGTCCTCGACCGGGTCGCCGAGCACCCACACCCCGGAACGGCCCTCGATCCGGGTGGTCGCCACGCCGAACTCGGCGGCGGTGCGGATCAGGGCCTCCTCCAGGCGGCGCACGTGCGCGACCACGTCGACCGGCCGGGGCAGCTTCATGATCGGGTAGCCGACGAGCTGGCCGGGACCGTGCCAGGTGATCTTGCCGCCCCGGTCCACGTCGATGACGGGGGTGCCGTCCAGGGGACGCTCGCTCGGGTCGGTGCGC
Source organism: Streptomyces sp. NPDC048606 (assembly GCF_040650855.1). Classification (NCBI taxonomy): domain Bacteria; kingdom Bacillati; phylum Actinomycetota; class Actinomycetes; order Kitasatosporales; family Streptomycetaceae; genus Streptomyces; species Streptomyces sp. NPDC048606. The sequence continues at coordinate 135,128 of NZ_JBEZIB010000017.1, forward strand.
CGACCGGCCGTGTAGACCGGCAGGTGTTCCACGAGCAGGCAGGTGTCGCCGATCTCCTCGGCGAAGCGGGCGGCGTGCACGCGCCGCTGCTCCTCCCAGGCCTCGGTGTACTCGACGGATTCCGGCCCGAAGCCCAGATGGACGAACGAAAGCTCAGTCACCGCGGCGCCTCCTCGTTGAACCTGCTGTGTGCACGTATCGCACTCGGCAAGGGTACGGCGACCCCCGCGCGGGCCGTCAGGCCCCTCCCGCGCCGGGCCTCCGCCCGGTCCCGCCGGGTCGGGGCCGACGGGTCGTCGGGGCGCGGCGTACGGCGGAGGGTGTGGACCGGGCCGTAAAGAGCCCTACCCAATCTGCACACGATCGGATGAATGTGGGGCAGAGAGGGCGGTGTGAGCGAAGTTCGCCGCTACATTCGCGCCGTTCAAGGGCCGGTGCTCCGGTCCGTCGCGTCAGGAAACCGTGGAGCCGATGACGGAACGACCTGCCCAGCGCGTCCCCAACCGGCAGCTCGCGGCGCTGATCGCCGAAGCCGGGTTCTCCAACGCCGGGCTCGCCCGCCGCGTCGACCAGCTCGGCCTGGAGCACGGGCTCGATCTGCGGTACGACAAAACCTCCGTGACCCGGTGGCTGCGCGGCCAACAGCCGCGCGGTACGACCCCCGCGCTGATCGCGGAGGTCTTCACCCGGCGTCTGGGCCGCCGCCTGTCCGCCCAGGACCTGGGCCTGGACGCCTGCGCGCCCGTCTACGCCGGGTTGGAGTTCGCGGCCACCCCCGAGGAGGCCGTCGACATCGCGAGCGGCCTGTGGCGCAAGGACTCCGGTTCGCACGCCGAGCTGCGCAAGATCGCCTTCACCCCGGCCGGGCTGGTCGTCCCCAGCCGGGACTGGCTCATCGGCCGGGCCGACGAGCGGGTGGGGCGCGGCGCGGAGGCCGGCGCCCGGGTCCCGGCGCAGGGCCGCGCCTCCGTCCCGCGGCAACGGCAGGTGGACCGGGGTCCCGGACAGCGGGTGACCGGTGGGGACATCGCGGCGCTGCGGTCGGTGGGCGAGCTGTTCCGGACCCTGGACCACACCTACGGCGGCGGGCACGCCCGGCAGGCCCTCGTGCGGTACCTGGAGCACGAGGCGGAGCCCATGCTGCGGGGCACCTACGGGGAGGCCACCGGGCGGCGGCTGTTCTCCGCCGCGGCCGACCTGACCCGCCTCGCGGGCTGGACCTCGTACGACATCGCCGCCCACGGGCTCGCCCAGCGCTACTTCGTGCAGGCGCTGCGGCTGGCGCAGGCCGCCGGGGACCGGGCGTACGGGTCGTACGTGCTGATCACGATGAGCCGGCAGGCGGTGTACCTCGGGCACGGCCGGGAGGCGGTGCAGCTGGCCCGGGTGGCCCAGCAGGGCGTCGGGTCGGGCCCGCCGCCGGTGGTGCAGGCCCTGCTGCACTCCTCCGAGGCGCGCGGGCACGCGGTGCTGGGCGAGGTGCGGGCGGCGACGGCCGCTCTGGTGCGGGCCGAGCGGGCGCTCGGCGCGGCCCGGCCGGGGGACGACGTACCGCACTGGGCCCGGCTGTTCGACGAGGGGCAGTTGGCGGACGAGTTCGGGCACTGCCACCGCGACCTCCAGCAGTACCGGGCCTCGGCGCAGCACGCGGAGCGGTCCCTGCAACTGAGGGCACCGGGCTTCGCCCGCTCGCGGCTGTTCTGCCGGGTGGTGCTGGCCACGGCCCGGCTGGGGCTGGGCGAGCTGGACCAGGCCTGCGCGCTGGGGGCGGAGGCGGCGCAGCAGGCGACGGAGATGCGGTCGGTGCGGGCGGTGGAGTACGTGCGCGACTTCGAGCGGCGGCTGGAGCCCTACCGGGACGCGGCGGCCGTGCGGACGTACCGGGACCGGGTGGCGGCCCTGTCCTGATCGCGGGCGCGTCCGTCGGGGTCCGGTCCCGGGAGGGACCGGGCCCCGACGGGTGGGTCAGGCGGCCGCCGGTACGGCGGGGCGCGGGTGGGCCGGGATCGGGATGCCGAAGTCGCGCAGCAGGGCCCCGGCGGCCCGCCGGGCGGAGTGCAGGGCGCCCTGGACGGTGTTCGAGTCGCGGTGGTCCCCGCAGACATAGAGGCCGGCCAGGACCCGTACGGGTCGTCGCAGGTCGTACGGGGGCGGCATGGCGGGTACGGCCTCCGGGGTGTGGTGGACGGCCAGGAGCTCCCAGTCCCGGGTCGAGGTCTCGTAGAGCCGGGCCAGGCGCGCGGCGACGGTGCGGGCGGGCGGGGGCGGGCCGTGGACGGTGGTGGTGACCAGGCTGCGGCCGGCGGGGGCCCGGGTGGGGTCGACGGCGCTCATCACGGTGGTGTGGGCGATCGGCCACTTGGGGTCGGCGTCCAGGAGCAGCGAGCCGTCCCAGGGCAGGGGGGTGCGGGTGGCGTGGTGGATGACCGTGACCTCGTGGAAGTCGGGCACCCGCAGGCCGGGCAGCAGTTCGGCGGCGGCGCGGGCGCCGGTGGCCAGGACGACGGAGCGGCAGGCGAAGTCGCCGTGCTCCTCGGTGGTGACCAGGTGGGTGGAGACGGAGCGGACCCGGACGCCGGTGCGGACGGTGCCGGGGGGCAGGCCGGCCGCGAGGAGGTCGGGCAGGACGCGGGCGCCGCCCTCCGGGACGGCGAGCCGGCCGCGGGCGAAGGTGCGCAGGGCGAGGTCGGCGACGCGGCTGGAGGTGGTGAGCTCCGGGTCGCGCAGCAGGGCGGACAGCAGGGGCCGCAGGATCCCGTTGACGGTGCGGGGCGGCAGGCCGCGGGTGCGCAGGGCGGCGTGGGCGGTGCGTTCGGGCCGGGCGAGCAGCCGGTCCGGGGGCAGTGCGGCGAGCCGCGCGAGGGCGGCGCTGAGGCGGGCCTGGTCCAGGGAGCCGCTGGCCAGGGCGCGGGCGGGGGTGAGGGCCCCGGCCCGCTGCTGCCTGCCGTCGGCGCCGGCGACCAGGACGCCGGGGCCGAAGGGGCGCAGGACCAGCCCCTCCAGGCCCGGGGTGCGGTCGGGTTCGGTGTACGAGGTGTTGAGAAGCTGGCCGACCCGGTCGAGCCGGAAGCCGTCCACCGACGCGGTGGCCATCCGGCCGCCGGGATCGGCGGCGGTCTCCAGGACGCTGACCGTGACCCCCGCCGCGATCAGGTGGTGTGCGGCCGCGAGTCCTGAGACTCCGGCTCCGACGATGACTACGTCCGCACGGTGTGCGGCGTGGTGTACGGCGCGGTGTGTGCTGCTGAGCACGTGCCCCTCCCCGAGGTCGGCGCGGCTGTGTGGGGATCCTCCTTCCCCCAACGGGCTCCGGCAGAACCCGAGTCCGGCCGGGTATTACGCACAACTCCGGTCGCATGACGGTCGCATCCGGGTCACGAACGGTCGCACGTGGTCAGACGGTGCGCCCGCCCCTACGTCGGCTCGCGCGTCAGGGCCGCCCGGATCGCCTCGTCGATACCGGGGTGCGCGAAGGTGAAGCCGGTCTCCGACAGGCGCCGGGGCACGGCCCGTTGACCGACCAGCACGTCCTGCGAGAACTCCCCGAGGGCGAGGCGCAGGGCCGGGGCGGGCACGGCGAACACCGTCGGGCGGCGCAGGACCCGCCCCATGGCGGCCGTGACCTCACGGTTCGTCAGGGGCTCGGGGGCGGTGAGGTTCACGGGGCCGAAGAGGGCGGGGGTGTCGATGATGTGGCGCAGGGCGGCGACCTCGTCGTGCATCGAGATGAACGGCCAGTACTGGCGGCCGTCGCCGAGCCGGCCGCCGAGTCCGGCCCGGAAGAGCGGGAACATCCGCCCCCAGGCCCCGCCCTCGGCGGAGACCACCAGCCCGGTACGGGCGTGCGCGGTACGGATGCCGGCCTCCCGGGCGGGGCGGGCGGCGGCCTCCCACTCCACGCAGACGGAGGGCAGGAAGCCCTGTCCGGGCGGGGCCGACTCGTCGACGCGGTGCTCGCCGGTGTCGCCGTAGTAGCCGACGGCGCTGCCGCAGACGAGGACGGACGGCGGGGTCGCGAGGGCGGCCACGGCGCGGGCGATGGCGGCGGTGCCGAGGACCCGGCTGTCGCGGATCTCCTTCTTGTACGCGGCCGTCCACCGGTGGTCGCCGACGCCGGCCCCGGCCAGGTGCACGACGGCGTCGACCCCGTCGAGCCCGGCGGGGTCGACGTACCCCTCGCGGGGATCCCACCGCGCCTCCTCGGGACCGGTGGGGGCGCGGCGCACGAAGCGGACGAGGTCGTGGCCGTCGGCGCGCAGGGAGCGTACGAGGGCCTTGCCGATGAGTCCGGAGGATCCGGTGAGGGCGATACGCATGCCCCCAGTGTGGCGTCCGGGTCCCCCGCCGGTCCCCCACCCGGGCCGATCGGCACGGCTCCCCGCATGCCGCCGCACGGGCCGCGCTCCCCGGGGGGGGCGGCGCGCGGCGCGACCGCCGGCCACCACGGCACGGGCCGCGCTCCCCACCCCACCCGTCCCCCATCCCCGAGGCTCCGCCCCGGACCCCGCCCCTCATCGAGCGTGTCGCATTCCGGGCGGGAAGACCCACACCTGACCCGGGACGGAAGCAAACACCCGGGTCGGAAGACGCACACCCGGCCGGGGGCGGGGGTGGGGTGGGGCGCTGTCCGGGGTGTCAAACGTGATGTGTGGCCCCCACCGCCGTCCCGCTTCGCGCCTCCGCTCAGGGGCCATAAATCATGCCTACCCCGGACGGCGCCCCACCCCACCCCCGCCCCCGGCCCCGCAGCCACCGGACCCCGGACCCGGACCCCGCAGCCACCGGACCCCGGCCCTCCGGCCTCCGGCCCCCCGGACCCGGCCACCCGCGTCAGGTCGTGCCGAGCCAGGTGCCCACCGCGTACGTGACGCCCATCGCGAGGGCCCCGCCCAGGACGTTGCGCGCGACCGCCCGCGCCGGCGGGGCCCCGCCCAGGCGGGCGCTGACCAGCCCACACAGGGTGAGCGCCGCCAGTACCGCCCCCACCGTCACCGGCACCCGCTGCGACGCCCCCGGCAGGACCACCGCCACCAGCGGCAGCAGCGCCCCCACCGTGAAGGCCACCAGGCTGGCGAACGCCGCGTGCCAGGGGTTCGCCAGCTCGTCCGGTTCGATCCCCAGCTCCACCCGGGCGTGCGCCCGCAACGCGTCCCGCTCGGTGAGCTGCTCGGCCGCCTCCCGGGCCAGGTCCCGTTCCAGCCCCCGCGCCATCAGCAACTCGGTCAGCTCCTCCAGCTCCGCCTCGGGCTCCTCGGCCAGTTCCCGCCGCTCCACGTCCAGCGCGGCCCGCTCCGAGTCCCGCTGGGAGCTGACCGACACGTACTCCCCCGCCGCCATCGACAGCGCGCCCGCCAGGAGTCCGGCCACGCCCGCCGTCAGGATCGCGGCGCGCGAGGTGGTGGCCCCGGCCACGCCCACCACCAGGCCGGCCGTCGAGATGATCCCGTCGTTGGCGCCGAGCACCCCGGCCCGCAGCCAGTTCAGCCGGGTGCTGATCACGGCGCTCTGCGTTCGCGTCATGGGACCACTGTGGCCGCGCCCGCCCGACGGGGCCGGCCGGCGTGCGCGGCCGGGGCCCCCGTACCAGGGTGGAGGGGTGAGACGCGGACGCCAGGAGCCGGGCCGGCTGCACGGGACCCCGCCGCCGCGCTGGGCCCGGTTCGCGCCCGCGGTGGCGATGTTCGGGCTGTGCCTCGCCCAGTGGCTGACCCCGGGCGACATCGAGCTGGGCTACTTCCTGGCCGGGCTGCCGCCGGTGGCCGCCTTCTCCTACGGGGCCACCGGCACGGCCGTCTTCGCCGCGCTGGTCATGGCCGTGCTCGCCCTGCCCGCGCTGGGCGTCGCCCACGCGCGCGGGAGCGACCTGGCCACCGTGGCGGTGGTCGGGGTGCTCAGCGTGATCATCGCCTGGGTGCGGCGGCGGCGGGACGAGCAGCTGGTCAGCGTCCGCACGGTCGCGGAGGCGGCTCAGCTGGCGGTCCTGCCGCCGGTGCCGAAGCGCGTGGGTCCGGTGCACTGCGCGGCCCTGTACCGGGCCGCGCAGACGGGCACGCTCGTCGGCGGCGACCTGTTCGACGTGCGGGCCGGACCGTACGGGGTGCGGGCGGTGGTGGCGGACGTACAGGGGCACGGGCTGACGGCGGTGGCCACGGTGGCCGCGCTGCTCGGCGCCTTCCGCGAGGCGGTGCTCGACGATCCGGAGCTGGCGGCCGTCGCGGCCCGGCTCGACCGTCGGCTGACGGCGGACGCGCAGGCCGACGCCGCCCCGCACGAGGAGTTGTTCGCGACGGCCGTCCTGCTGGAGTTCCCGCCCGGGCTGGACCTCGTCCGCGTCGTCTCCTGCGGCCATCCGCCCCTCCTGCTGCTGCGGGGGCCCACGGTCTCGGAGGTGGGCGCGGAGCCCGGCCCCCCGCTGGGCCTGGGCCTGGCCGGGCCGGTGCACCCGCCCGTGGCGGAGATCCGGCTGCGGCCCGGGGACCGGCTGCTCGCCTACACCGACGGGGTCACCGAGGCCCGGGACGCCGCCGGTCACTTCTATCCGCTCGCCGTGCGCATCCCGGTGCTGGCGAACGACCCGGGGGGCCTGGTCCCCGCGGTCTGGAGGGACCTCGCCACCTTCTCCGGGGGCGGCCCCCACGACGACGTCGCGCTGCTGCTGCTCTCGCCGGAGGCGGACGGACCGGCCCGCCCGGGACCCGTACCCCGGGGCGGACCGGCGCGACGCTAGGCCGTCTGGCGTTCGCCGGCGGCGATGAAGGCGCGGACCATCCGGCAGGTGAGGTTGGACGGGCGGTGGATGCCCACCCGTACGGCCATCGTCCGTATCTTGCGGTTGGTCGCGCGGCGCGGGTCGTACGTCCCCGTGTCGAGCAGGGAAATGGCCAGACGCATCGCCTTCAGGCGGCGGTTGTGGCTCTCGTACCACTCGCGGGGCAGGCCCGCGGGCAGCGGCTTCTTCTTCGGCATCACAATGATCGCGGCAGCGGCCATCTACAGCCTCCCAAACGGTAGTTGGCTTCCTGTCGTGCTGCTTCGATTTTACCGGGGGGCACTGACAAAAGCCCCTGGCCGGACGGCGTTCTCCTACCCTGGGGAGCATGGAGATCTGGATCAATCCCGCCTGTTCGAAGTGCCGCGCGGCGCTGACCCTGCTGGACGCGGAGGGCGCCGACTACACGGTGCGCCGCTACCTGGAGGACGTGCCCTCGGCGGACGAGATCCGCGAGGTGCTCGGCCGCCTCGGGCTGGAGCCCTGGGACATCACGCGCACGTCGGACCCCCTCGCGAAGGAGACCGGTGTACGGGACCTGCCGCGCGAGGCGACGCGGGAGGCCCGGGAGCGCTGGATCACCCTTCTGGCCGCGCACCCGAAGCTGATCCAGCGGCCGATCATCACCGCCGAGGACGGCACGGCGGTCGTGGCCCGCTCCGAGGAGGCCGTGCGCGACGCCCTGTCCCGCACGGGAAGCTAGGCCCTGTCGCCACAGCGGCCCCCGACCCCGCCCCGGCCCCGCCCCGGCTCACGCCGCGAGGGCCGGGTGGGCCGCGAGGGCCGGGTGGGCGGCACTGCGGCGGTCGGGGCCCGGGAGTTCGAGGCGCCGCCCGGCGAACGCGGCCCGCAGCCGCCGGTCGTGGGTGACCACCACGAGGGTCCCGGTGTACGGCGCCAGCGCCGCCTCCAGCTCCTCCACCACGGCGGGGGCCAGGTGGTTGGTCGGCTCGTCGAGCAGCAGCAGGTCCAGCGGCCCGGCGGTGACGAGGCAGCCCAGCTCCAGCTTCCGCCGCTGCCCGGCCGACAGCTCCCGGACCGGCCGTTCCAGGTCGGCGGCGGCCAGCAGGCCGAGCCCGGCCACCCGCGCCGCCCGAACCTCCCCGAACAGCGCGGACGCCGACCGGGCCTCGCCCGCGAGCGGATCGTCCTGCCGCAGCATCCCGACGCGGCCCGGCACCCGCAGGGCCCCTCGGGTCGGGGCCAGTTCACCGGCGAGCAGGCGCAGCAGGGTGGACTTCCCGGCGCCGTTGGGCCCGGTGACCAGCAGCCGTTCGCCCGGTTCCAGGCGCAGCGACAGCGGGTCGAGCCGGCCCGGCACCGCGATCCCCTCGGCGTGGACGGCTCCCGCCGCGTCGCCGCCGGTGAAGCCGCCGGTGAAGACGAGCGGCTCGGGTGGCCGGGGGACGGGGTGGTCGTTCAGGCGCTGGAGCCGTTCCCTGGCGTTGCGGATGCGGCTCATGGCGCCGTGGGCACGCGACCGCGCCCGGAACGCGCCCGCTCCGCTGAAGGCCGCCGGGGCCTTGCGCGGGATCACCGCGAGCCGGTCGATGTGCCGGTCGGCCAGCCGCTCGACGCGCCGGGTCTCCTCGCGCCATTCCTCGTGTTCCCGCTCCCAGCGCGCCCGGGCGGCGGCGCGGGCGGCCAGGTGGCCCGCGTAGCCGTTGCCGTGGCGGTGCACGGTGCGGCGTTCGTGGTCGACCTCCAGGACGGTGGTGGTGACCCGGTCCAGGAAGAGCCGGTCGTGGGTGACGGCGACGACCGTGCCGCGATGGGCCAGGAGGCGCCGCTCCAGCCAGTCGACGGCCTCGTCGTCGAGGTCGTTGGTCGGCTCGTCCAGCAGCAGCAGTTCCGGTGCGCAGGCGAGGGCGCCGGCGAGGGCGAGCCGGGAGCGCTGCCCGCCGGAGAGGGTGCCGAGGACCCGGTCGGGGTCCAGCGGCTCGCGTTCGCCGAGCCGGCGCAGGGCGGTGGCGAGCCGCCGTTCGGCCCCGTGGCCGCCGCGCGCCTCGTGGCGGGCCAGCAGGTCGTCGTAGGCGGCGAGTTCCTCGACGCCGGCCAGGTGCATCCGCGCCTCGGCCGAGCGGATGTCGCGCTCCAGGGCGCGCAGTTCGGCGAGGGCGTGGTCGACGGCGTCGCCGACCCGAGCGGTCGGGGGGAGGTCGAGGGTCTGCCCCAGGTGGGCCAGACCGCCGGGGGCGCGGACGAGGACCTCGCCCCGGTCGGGGCGCTCCAGGCCGGCGAGCATCCGCAGCAGGGTGGACTTGCCGGAGCCGTTGTCCCCGACGACCCCGACCCGTTCGCCGGGCCGGACCGTCAGGCTCACGCGGTCGAAGACGGGGCGCGCGTCGTAGCGCTTGCCGACCTCGGACAGGACGATCTGGGTTGCGGCGAGTGGAGTGCGCAAGCGCGTTCCTTTCGTTGACGACAGGGGAAGCGGGACCGGAAACCCGATCCGAGACGAACCGTCTCGTCTCGCTTCGAGGGAGACACTACCCCGCGCCGACCCGTCGCGCAAGACGTTCCGTCTCGCGAAAATGCGAACGGAGCGAAAGGGGTGGCCGTGGGTGCCCCGGGCCTCACACCGACCCCACCTCCGGCCCCCTAGGGTGACCGGTACCCGAAAGGAACAAACCGCACCAAAAGGAACCAAGGTCCATCCGTGAGCGAGCAGCCCCGCATTCCCCCCGTCCCCCGCGCCGGAACCGACGCCGACACCGGCGGGCACCCGGCGCACCCCACACATCCGGCGCACCACGCGGGCCACCCGCCCCACCGGGGTGCCGACTGGATGTTCGGCGGGGTGTACGGGACGGTCCTCGCCAGCGGCCTGCTGGCCGCCCTGGACCAGGCGGGCGAGGAGTACACCCCCTTCTACGACGCCAGCTGGGTCCTGGTCACCGCCGCCACCGCCGCACTCGCGCACGGCTACTCCCACCACATGGCCGGCCACCAGGGCGGCTCCGCCGGGCACCGGTGGCGGGTGCTGCTGCGGGCCCTGTGGAACGAGTGGCCGATGATCGTGGCCACCCTGCCCACCGTCCTGCTGCTGGTCCTCGCCGGAGTCGCGGAGTGGGATTCCTACGGGGTGACGGCCGTCGGACTCGGCCTGAACACCGCGCTGCTGTTCGCCTGGGGCTCCTTCGTGGCCGTGCGCGTCGGCTACCGGCTCGCCTCGGCGCTGCTGATCGGCCTGGCCGACGCGACCATCGGACTGGCCATCATCGTGGCGAACGCCGTCATCAAGTGAGCGACGCCGGCCGGGCATCCGGCCGACGCCGACCCGCGGCCGGGGCCGCAATCGGGGTCAAGCCCGCGGCCGCGCCCGGACGCGCGGCCAGGACCAGTGCCCCGGCCGCAATCGGGCTCGCGCTCGCGCTCGGACCTGCGGTCGACGCCGAACCCGCGCCGCGCGCCGCTCAGGGCTCCAGCTGCGCCTCCGCCCGCGCGAGGATCTCCGTCAGGCGGGCTCCGAACGCCGCGTCGCGCGGGTCCGCGACCCCCGTGCGGGCGGCGGTCAGGAGCGCGTCCAGGGCCCGCCCGTAGGCGCCCGGCACGTCGGTCCAGTCGGGCAGCGAGAACACGCCCTCGGCGCCGCGCAGTTCGAGCCCCACCCCCGCCGCGGCCGACGGGGCGCCGAGGCTGAGCACGGCGGTGCCGGCCGCGCCCGAGGCGTGCCGCAGGGCCAGCTGGACCAGGTCGGAGGGGCCCCGCGTGGCGCTGACGGACTCCACGTCGCCCAGGATCGGGATCAGCACGGACAGCGCGTGGGGGCCGACGTCCCACAGGCCGCCCTTGGCCCTGCGCCAGGGCGAGTCGGCGTACGCGCTGGGCGCGCCGTCGGGCGGGAAGACCGCGCCGAGCCAGTGCGCGGAGGCGGTGTACCACCCGGAGCGCGCGGCCTGTTCGGCGACCCAGCCGGCGGTGGGCTCGGCGAAGCGCAGCGTCAGGAAGACGACGGAGGCGACGCGGTGGAGCGCCGCGGCGTCGGCGACGGCCCGGGCCGCCTCCGCCGTGGTCGCGACGGGCTTGTCGAGCAGGAGGTGACACCCCGCGGCGGCGGCGCGGACGGCGAGCGGCGCCTGGACGTCGGGGGGCAGGGCGAAGGCGGCGACGTCACAGTCCGCGAACAGCGCGTCGGGGTCTTCGTACACCTTCACGCCGTACGTCCGCGCCAGTTCGGCGGCGGCCTCGGGCCGGCGGCCCCAGACCCCGGCGAACGCGGAGCCGGTGTGCGCGGCGAGCGCGGGGGCGTGGGTGCGCGCGGCCCAGGGGCCGGTGCCGAGCAGGCCGACCCGGGGGCGGGGCGCGTCGGGGCCCTCGGGGGAGCCGGACGCGGAGGAGTTCAAATCGTACGAAATGCTCACCGGGTCAGTCTGCCGCACCCGGCCGGCCGCGCCGCCGGCGACCCGCACGGAGCGCCCCGGCGGCGGGGTGAACGTCGGTAACACGGGGTTCACACCCGGGCAACGGACGGGAAATCGCGGCGGGGGACGCTGCCGAGGACACCATGGCGATCCGCAGCACCCGCAGAGTCAGGATGGGGCCCGTGAGCTACAAGGCTGAGTACATCTGGATCGACGGCACCGAGCCGACCGCGAAGCTTCGCTCCAAGACGAGGATCCTGGCCGACGGCGCGGAGCTGCCGATCTGGGGCTTCGACGGATCGAGCACCAACCAGGCCGAGGGGCACGCCTCCGACCGGGTGCTCCAGCCGGTCTTCTCCTGCCCGGACCCGATCCGCGGCGGGAACCACGTCCTCGTGCTGTGCGAGGTCCTGAACATCGACATGACCCCGCACGAGTCGAACACCCGCGCCCTGCTGCGCCCGGTGGCGGAGCGGTTCGCGGGTCAGGCTCCGATCTTCGGCATCGAGCAGGAGTACACCTTCTTCGACGGCATCCGCCCGCTGGGCTTCCCGGTCGGCGGCTTCCCGGCGGCGCAGGGCGGTTACTACTGCGGTGTCGGCGCGGACGAGATCTTCGGCCGGGACATCGTCGAGAAGCACCTCGACCACTGTCTGGCCGCCGGCCTGGAGATCTCCGGCATCAACGCCGAGGTCATGCCCGGCCAGTGGGAGTTCCAGGTGGGTCCGCTCTCCCCGCTGGAGGTCTCCGACCAGCTGTGGATCGCCCGCTGGCTGCTCTACCGCACCGCCGAGGACTTCAACGTCTCCGCGACGCTGAACCCGAAGCCGGTGAAGGGCGACTGGAACGGCGCGGGGGCGCACACCAACTTCTCCACGAAGGCGATGCGCGAGGACTACCGCGCGATCATCTCGGCCTGCGAGGCGCTGGGCGAGGGCAGCAAGCCCCTGGACCACGTCAAGAACTACGGCGCGGGCATCGACGAGCGCCTGACGGGCCTGCACGAGACCGCCCCGTGGAACGAGTTCAGCTACGGCGTCTCCGACCGCGGCGCCTCGGTGCGCATCCCGTGGCAGGTGGAGAAGGACGGCAAGGGCTACATCGAGGACCGCCGCCCGAACGCGAACGTGGACCCGTACGTGGTGACCCGTCTGATCACGGACACCTGCTGCGCCGGCCTGGAGAAGGACGGCCTGGTCTGAGACGGCACGGTCCGAAACGGCCCGGTCCGGATCGGACCGCACAGGGAACGCCGACGGCGCGGCGCCCGTCCTCCCCGGCGGGAGGGCGGGCGCCGCGTTGTCGGCGGGGCCTGTCATGGTGTCCCCCATGCAGCAGGCGATCAGCATCAGAATCGACACCGAGCGCGGGGAACGCCACGACCGTCCCGTGCTCGCGACCCTGACCGGACTCGTGGAGCGGATCGGCGGGGACGGGGACCACTTCGTCATCGTGTCCCGACTGCCGGACGATCCGGACGTCTACGTCCAGGTGTGGCACGAGAGCGGCGGGGACTACCAGCTGGAGCACCGGGCGGGCGCCCCTGACCGGCACTTCCAGGCGTTCGTCCCCTCGGCGGCGGAGGTCGTCGAGGTGATGCGCCGTTGGGCGGCCCGCGAGAAGGGCTGGGACGTCGGGCCGGACTGGAAGCGGCTGGACTTCCCCGTCGAGGACGTGCCGCCGCTCGACCCCGTGCTGGACGAGCAGCTGAGCGGGATCGTCCGCGACTGGCTGCGGTGCGGGTACGCCGGCCGGGCCGCGCTCATCGAGGACGCCGAGGACAACCTCGTCGAGGACGGGGTGCGTCCGGTGTCGCGCGCCCAGGCCGAGCGCCTGGTGAACCGGTTGTGGCGGGAGCGGGTGGAGGAACAGGCCGACTGGGTGGGCGAGACCGACCCCGAGCGGCTGGGGCGGGCGTTCGCGGCGCTGGACGCGGCGGGCATCACCGCCCGGGAGAACTTCACCTGTTGCCGCACCTGCGGTCTCGGGGAGATCGGCGGGGAGGCGGAGCCGGGGGCGCGGGGGTTCGTCTTCTTCCACAGCCAGTGCACCGAGGGCGCGGCGGCCGGCCACGACCTCTACCTGCTGTACGGGGGTCACGAGCCCGGCGTGGAGCTCACGGAGGCGGTGGGTCGGGAGGTGACGGCGGCCCTGGACGCCGTCGGTCTCGACTGGCTGTGGGACGGATCCGCCCACGATGCGATACGGGTGACCGGTCTGGACTGGCGGAAACGATTGACCGGTTGATGGTTTTGTCGGGAATGTAACGTCTTGACGAAACCTTGATCGCTGAATATGAGATTCCGCTCCACGAAGTGAGATGGGGCCTGCCTCGGGCCCCGTCCGTCTGCTTCAATGGCGTCCATGGCCGGCTATTCGTACACCTCGACAGGTCACGGCGACCTCCAGCCGTTCTGGCCCTCCCGTCAGCACCACGATTTCGACCGGGTGTGTTGCCGCGCGAAGAACGCGCCGGCCCTCTAAAGCCTCCGGGACACCACCAGTACAGCCCCCGAGGCCTTCGGTCTGCGCGGACCGCAACGACGACGTACGCACGTCTCCTGCCGACTCTCCGCGTGAAAGAGCTGACCACTCATGACGAACGCCCGCTCCATCGCCTCCGCCCCGTCCGCCGCGACCTCCGCCCCCCTCGCCTTCCCCACCGGCCCGCGCCATCGGCTGCGGTCCGTGGACCGGGACGAGGTGGCCCGCGTCGTGGACCTCCTGCCGCCCGGCGCCACCTGGCTGCCCGCGCCCCAGCACACCCTTCCGGCCCTCCCGGGCCGGCCGCCGATGGTCGGCTACCTGGTCCTCGTACCCGCCGACCAGCAGCCCCCGATCGCCTTCGCCCCGCAGGCCGTGCCCGGCTCCACCGCCGCCGCGACCGCCGCGACCACCACGGTCCCGACCGCCGCGCCCACGACCGTCACCGGGGACCAGCTCGTGCGCATCGACACCGCGCAGCGCACGGCGGAGGTGGACGGCGAGCTGCTGGACCTGACGTACCTGGAGTTCGAGCTGCTGGCCCACCTCGTGGCCAACCCCCACCGGGTGCACAGCCGCGACCAGTTGGTCACCACCGTGTGGGGCTACGGCCACGTCGGCGACGGCCGTACGGTCGACGTCCACATCGCCCGCCTGCGCCGCAAGCTGGGCGCCTCCCACCGGGGCGCGATCCAGACCGTGCGCCGGGTCGGCTACAAGTACACCCCCTGATCTCGACCGTACGGCGGTGGGCCCGCACTCCTTCGGGAGTACGGGCCCACCGGTCGTCACGGCCGGACGGCGCGCGCCCTACGCGGCCTTGGCCCGGCGGCGCGCCACGAACCCGAGGGCCACGTCGCCCGCGAGGAAGACCAGCAGGCTGATCCCCAGCATCGGGACGAACCACCCGACGACCGCCACCACGCAGGCGAGCGGCAGCAGGGTGGTCACCGGCAGACGGCGCCAGGCGCCGCGCGGCTGGGGGCGCCCCACCGACAGGCGGCGCTCCTTGGTGGGCCTGCGCATCCACCACATGCGGTAGCCCCACACGACGAGGAACATGACGGCGACGGCGAGGGCGGCCAGCGCGATCTGGTTGGCGATCCCGAAGGTCAGGCCCATGTGCACGTCGATGCCGAAGCGGGTGAGCTTCGCGAGCAACGGATACTCGGCGAAGCGCAGTTCGTCCATGATCCGGCCGTCGGCGGGGTCCACGGCGACGGCGTCCAGGTGCACCGGCACCTGCTTGTCCGCTTCCTTGATCACATAGCCCTTGCCCTGGGCGGGCAGGGTCACGCGCAGGCTCTCGGTGATCCCCGCCGCGCGGGCGGCGGCGACCGCGCGGTCGATGCCCACATCGGCGGTCGGGGCCGGCGGGGGCATCTCCATGCCCTCGGTCATGACGTGCCCGGCGTGCTCGTCGGAGCCCCCGGCGGCGGCGCCGTCGAGCTTCGCGGCGACGGAGGGGGTGGCCCCGCCGAGCCGGTCCTGGAGCTGCCCGATGTTCTCGCCCGCGTACTTCGACCAGGTCAGGCCGGTGGCGGACAGGACGACGAGTCCGACGACGGCCCACAGGCCGACGGTGCCGTGCCAGGACAGGGTGCGGCGGCGGCCGGTGGCCTTGCGGTCGGGCACGACGAGGTCGGCCTTGCGGGACCGGCGGCGGCCGATCCACAGGGCGAGGCCGCCGAGGGCCACCACCCACAGCCAACTGGCGGCCAGCTCGCTGTAGTTCCGGCCGAACTCGCCCAGCTGGAGGCTGGAGTGGAACTCGCTCAGCCAGGCCCGCAGGGGCAGCGCGTCACCGGCGGTGGTGAGCTGCCCGCGCACGTCGGCGGTGTACGGGTCGACGAAGACGGTGAGGGTCTCGCCCTCGCCGAGCCCCTGGCTCTCCATGATCACCCGGGTGGTGGCGTCGGCCTCGGGCGCGGGCCACACGCCCAGCACCTTGCCGTCGGGGGCGGCGCCCTGGGCGGCCTTGACCTGTTGGCCGAGCGGCAGGGCCGCGTCGCCGACGCGGTCGACCGTCAGCTGGTCGGAGTAGAGGATCCGCTCGGCCTGCCAGGAACCGGCGTACAGCAGGCCGGTGGTGGCGGCGAGGAAGAGGACCGGGGCGATGAGCAGCCCCGCGTAGAAGTGCATGCGCAGGAGCAGCGGGCGCAGGGCGGACCAGCCGCCCTTCGTGCGCGCGGTCGGTCCGGCGGGCGCGTCCGGCGCGTCCGGCTCCGGGGCGTCCCGTACGGGGACGTCCTTGATCTCGTCGAGGGACATGTGGGTCCTAGGGGTTGGCGCAGACAGGGGTGATCGGCCCCGTGGTCTCGCCCCCTCGCCGGACGGACGCGCGCGGCGTGGCCGGTGCGCGGGTGGGGAGGGTGGGTGTGCCGTTCGACCGGCTCAGGCCGGGTACGCCGGATACCCGCGCCGGTGACCGGTCCGCGCCGCGCGCGGGGCGCGGGCGGTGGGGGTCACCGGGTGGGCGGGGGCGTGACGGCACGGCCTCGGGGCCGTGGTGCGGAGGTCCCGCCGGACGGGTGGGCCGCGGCGCACCGCGGTGTGGGCGTGGACGGCTCCGCGCAGTCGGCGCGGTGGTACGTGGGGGGCGGGCCGCGCGGGCGGCGCCGCTGCGGGGGCCGGCCGCAGGCGCAGCAGGTTCAGGGCGCGGGCCAGCGGTCGGGCGGCGAGCAGCGCGGTGGCCCCGAGGGCGGCGGCGAGCCGGAAGACGGCCGCCTCTCCCCGGGCGAGCCACAGGGCGCAGAACAGGCCGGCCAGGACGTGCGCGGCGATCATGCCGAAGCCGCCGTGCCCGGCCATCGCGGCCAGGTCGGCCAGCCCCGCCAGGTCGGGCAGGGCGGCGGGATCGGCCAGCCCCGCCAGGTCGGGCAGTGCCGCGGGGTCGGGCAGCGCCGCGGGGTCCGGTAGGCCCGCAGGGTCCGTCCGGCCCGCGAGGTCGACCGCGCCGGCCGGGTCGCCCGTACCGGTCGGGGCAGCCGCAGCGTGGCCTGATCCGGCGGTGCCCGTCGCGCCGTAGCCGGATGCGGCGGCGCCCGTCGCGGCGTGGTGCGTGCCGGCGCCCGTCGCGCCGTGGCCGGCGTGTGCGTGGTGCCGGCCGGGCATCGGCTCCGGCGGGGACTCCGGGAGGGCCGCGGAGGCGGCCATCGCCGCGTGCGCCCCGCTCGCGGAGAAGGCCACGTGCAGCATGCCCTGGACGGAGAGCAGCGCGGCGGTGATCCCGACGGGCCCGCACCGGCCGCGCCCGGCGGCCACCCAGGCGGGTATGCAGGTCGCCACGAAGGCGCCCAGAAGCCAAGGAATCGGAATGTCCATCCCGGACATGTACGAATGCCCCACCGCACCCAAGGCCACGCACACGGCCGCGAACATCGCGGCCCGCGTGACGCGCATCGGCGCGCGGGATCGGGATTCAGACATGTCCGGGTCATGGTCGCACGGGGGCCCGCCCGCGACCGCGACGGGGCCGTATCCGATCATGTTCCGGTGAACCCATTGCCATGGTCATGGTCAGTACCCCTGGGCGCGGTGTACGCCGGAGGGGTCCAGCTCGGCGCCCTCGTCCTGGAACGACGGGATCCGGCCGCACGGGAGCGCCTGCTGCGCTGCTTCTCGACGAACGTCGACAACCTCGACGCCGGCCACTGGGAAACCCTGCTGACCAGCGCCCTGGTGGTCGAGGAACCCATGCCGCTGCCCTACGCGCTGCTCCTGGTGGCCGCGCTCGGCTACGCGGAGTACGCGTACGGGGCCTGGTGGACGGCCGCCGCCTTCCTCTTCGGCCACGCCTCGGCGACCCTCCTCGTCCACGGCGTCCTGCGGCGCACCGCGGACACCGCGACCCGGCGGGCCCTGGACGTCGGCACGAGCTACGGGTTCAACGCCGTGCTCGGCGCCCTGACCGCGACCCTGCCCCGCGGGCCGGTGCGCCACGGCGCCCGGGCGGCGCTGCTGGCGGTGGGCGCGTGGCCGGTGGTGCGGCGCGGGCGGACCTTCACCGACGCCGGGCACCTCGTGGCGCTGGGCATCGGGATCGGGCTCTCGTTCGCCGTCGATTGTCTTTCCGAAAAGAATCATCGGAAAATCGCTCTGGCATGACCTGAATGCCGCGGATGACCGCCAATCATCCGAATGACACGAGTAAGCCGATCGCTGGAGCCGCCACGATGACCGCCAAGCCCTCCACCACCGTCGCCAACCTCCGCGACCTCGGTGGCACCCCGCTCCCCGGCGGCCGCACCGTCCGCCCCGGCCTCGTCCTGCGCTCGGGCGCCCTCGACCGCCTCGACCTCGACGCCGACCCCGTGGTGGCCGGGCTCGGCCTGCGCACCGTCGTCGACCTGCGCAGCGCGCCCGAGCGCGCCGACCACCCGGACGTGCTGCCCGAGGGCGCCCGGCTGCTGGTGCGCGACGTCCTGGCGGACAAGATGAGCGAGAGCCGGATGCCCGCCGCCGCGCAGCTCAAGGACCTGCTCGCGGACCCGGTGGTGGCCGAGGAGCACCTCGGCGGCGGCAAGGCGCAGGCCCTCTTCGGCTCCGTCTACCGCTCCTTCGTCGGCACCGCCTCGGCGCAGGACGCGTACCGGACCCTGCTGAACGAGGTCGCCGACCCGCAGGCGGGCCCGCTCCTCTTCCACTGCACGGCCGGCAAGGACCGTACGGGTTGGGGCGCCACCGTGATCCTCGCGCTGCTCGGCGCCGACGAGGAGACCCTGATGGCCGAATACCTGTCGGTGAACCCGGCGGTGAAGCAGGCCTTCGCCCCGATGATCGAGGGATTCACCGCCGCCGGCGGGGACCCGGACATCGCGCTCGCGCTGATCGGCGTCTTCCCCGACTACCTGGAGGCGGGCCTGGACGAGGTGCGGCTGCGCTTCGGTTCCATGGAGAAGTACGTGCGCGAGGGGCTGGGCGTGTCCGACGAGACGGTCGAGGCCCTGCGCGCCCGCCTCGTCGTCTGACCAGGGCGCCCGCCGGACCGCTTGGCCGCCGGGCCCCCGGCCACCGCCCCGCCGGGACCCCGGTTCGTCCGAACGCGTGCGCCGGTGGCGGGTGACCATCCGACGAATCGCTCGTTCTGCTGAACGTGACTGCGCCGGACACCGCCACCCGCCCCCCGCTCCCCGACGTCGAGCAGGCCGAGGCCGCCATCGTCGAGCACTACCCGCGGCTGGTGCGGCTCGCCTACCTGGTGCTGCCGCCCGCCCTCGGCCGCAACCGGCGGGTGCTCACCGCGCACTCGCTGGCCCAGCGGGCCCTGCCGCGCGGGCGCCGCGCCCTCGACCCCGCCGCCGTGCGGGGCGGGGTCCCGGCCCAGCGCGCCGGGGCGGACGGCCCCGAGTCCGGGTACGCGTACGTCCGACTGCGCGTGCTGCGCTCCGCCCTGGAGGCGGGGATCCCGCTGACGTTCAGGGCGTTCCCGCTGCGCGGGCAACTGCCCGCGCCGCTGCCCCGCGTATGGGGGCTGCGGCTCTTCCCGCGCTCGGGCGGGGCCGAGGAACTGGCCTTGGACCAGTGGCTGGCCACCCTGAACGGTCCCGGTCGCGCCGCCTGCGTCCTGCGGGCCCTGGAGGGGCTCGCGGAGGCGGACGTGCTGCGGGTGCTCGCCCAGGCCGGGGTCGCGGATCCCGAGGCGGCGGTCGCCGAGTCGGGGGATCCGGCGCACGACGGCCTCTTCGCCTCCCCCGAGTTCGACCCGTGCGTGCTCCAGGCCCGGCCCACCGACCTGCTGCGCCGGCGTCGGCTGGCCCGCGCCGGGCTCGCCGGGGCGCTCGCCCTCGCGGTGTGCGGGGCGCTGCTGGCGCTGCCCGGCGGCGGGTGGGGCTCCGACGGTCCCGCCGCCCCGCCGTACGCGCGCAACGCGGCGGCGGAGCAGGCCCTGGACCCGGGGCAGCTGACGCGGGTCGCGCCGACGCTGTGGCGCACCTCGTCCCGTACGGACTACGCGGCCTGGCCCGCGCGCGGCGACCGTCTCGCCGACGCGGAACTGCTGCGCCGGGCCCTGGCCACCTGGGCCCGGCCCGGGAAGGCCGTGGTGGTCTCCGCGACGCCGGGGACCCCGTCCGGGCCGCCGATGGGGCCGCCCCAGCTGCTGTTCGCGGGCGTCGTCGACCAGGCCGTGGTGGTCCTGTTCCACGACGGGCTGCGCGTGGTGCGCTACGCCGAGCCGCGCTCCGGGACGGCGGGCGCCGCGCTCGACTTCGCCCGGACGGACGGGGCCTCGGCGGACACCGCGACGGGTCTGGTGCTCAGCCGCGTCGACGGCAACGTCCGCTACCTGACGGCCCCCTGGGTGACGGGCGCGGCCCTGCGGGACCTCCTCAAGCCCGGTGAGGCCCCGGCCCCGCTGAAGCTCAACCCGGACGGGATCACCCCGCCGGTGGTGGGTCCCGCCCCGGGCGGGACGTGTACGGGCTGGAACGCGCTGGCCCTGACCGGCGACGGGACGACCCGGCTGGTGACGGACCTGGGCGAGCTGACCCCGGTGCGGTTGACCTCGGGCGCGCCGGGCGCCGCGCGGGACGTCTCGGAAGCGGCGGAACTCGGCGAGTGGTCGAGGATCGCTTGCCTGCTCCCCTCGGTGCGCTCGCACGGGGTGCGTACGGTCAACGCCTGGACGTACGCCAAGCAGCCGCTGCCCGAGGGCGACGGCGCGGCGACCTGGCTGTGCACCCGGGCGGAGACCTGGCGGGGCACGGCGGACCGGGTGCAGGCGCAGTTCCTGGCACCGGGCGCCCCCCTCGCGGCCCAGGCGGCCAAGGCGGAGGGCTCCGCCGCGTGCGGGCCCCGCGAACCGCGGGTGCTGGCCGGGGTGCTGTGGAAGTCCCGGGCGGGGCAGTGGTACGTACTGGCGGCGGGCAGCGCGCAGTTCACCTCCCTGTCGGTGTCGGGCGAGGGGATCGGCGGCGCCGCGAACGGGAATCGACTGGCCCTCAAGGCCAAGGAGGGCGCGCAGGTCGACCTGTCGGGCAAGCTGACGGACGGCACCACGGCGGGGGTGCTGCGCTAGGTCGCCCGCTTCCGGATGCTTCGTGACACCGGAGGGTGCCGGGCGGGTGCGGGCCGACCGAATGCGGTCGGGCCGTGATTTTCGGCGTCGCGGGGGGGTTCTCCTCTCCTGTACCGCTCAGTACATTGACGCCATGTCTAATACGCCGCTCGTGCCCGCCCCCGTGGCGTCGGAACACATAGACCTCCAGGCGCGGAACGTCTCCTTCTCCTGGGACGACACCCCGCTCCACTGGCTGCCAGGCGATCCCTTCGCCGGACACACCATCAACGTCCTGCACCTGCTGCTGCCCGCCGGCGAACGCTGGTTCGTCCACGTCTACAAGCAGGTGCTCCCCCACATCACCGACGACCGGCTCCGGGCCGACGTCATCGGGTTCATCGGGCAGGAGGCGACGCACGCCGCCGCGCACGACGACGTGCTCCCCCACCTCAAGCGCCTGGGCCTGGACCCGACGCCCTACACCGCGCAGGTCGACTGGCTCTTCGAGAAGCTCCTCGGCGACCGCACCCTGCCGCCCGGCCGCGCCCGCACGTGGTGGCTCATGGAACGGGTCGCGATGATCGCGGCCATCGAGCACTACACCGCCTTCCTCGGCGACTGGATCCTCAACGCCGAGGAACTCGACCGGCGCGGGGCCGACCCGGTGATGCTCGACCTCCTGCGCTGGCACGGCGCCGAGGAGGTCGAGCACCGCTCGGTCGCCTTCGACCTCTTCATGCACGTGGACGGCAGCTACCGCCGCCGCGCCCGGACCTGGGCCACCGGCTTCGCGGCCCTGGCCTTCCTGTGGCAGCGCGGCGCCCGCTTCTTCATGGAGAACGACCCCCACCTGCCCGCGGCGAAGGCCTCCGTCGCGCAGTTCTTCCGCGCCGGACAGCAGGGCGTCCTCCCCTCGACGGGAGCCATGCTGAAGTCCATCCCCACCTACCTCTCGCGCACCTACCACCCCTCCCAGGAGGGTTCGACGGCTCAGGCCGAGGCCTACCTCGCCTCCTCCCCCGGCGCCAACGGCGGGGTGCGGCCGTGAAGCGGACCCTCACCGTCACGGCCCTGGCGGGAGCCGCGGTCCTCACCCGGCGCGCACTGCGCCGGCGGGTCCGCCGCTCCCCGTTGTGGCCGCTGCCCGCGCTGGACGTCCCCGTATCGGGCCACTCCCCGCGCCGGACCCTGCGGGCCCGCGTGGTCTCGCGCACCGAGCCGGCCGAGGGCGTCGTACGGATCGTGCTGGCCTCGGACGAGCTGCCCGCCTGGACGCCGGGGGCGCACGTCGACCTCACCCTGCCCTCCGGAACGGTCCGCCAGTACTCGCTGTGCGGGGACCCGGCCGACACCGGCCGCTGGACGATCGCGGTCCGGCTCGTCGAGGACGGTCGCGGGGGCTCCCGCGAGGTCCACGAGGCGCTCGTGGAGGGCGTCGAACTCGCGGTGCGGCCCCCGCGCAACCGTTTCGAGCTCCTCCCCGCGCCCGCGTACGCGTTCGTCGCCGGCGGCATCGGGATCACGCCGATCCTGCCGATGCTGCGGGCCGCGACGGCCGCCGGCGCCGACTGGACCCTGCTGTACGGGGGCCGTTCGCGGGCCACGATGCCCTTCCTGCCCGAACTCGCCGCCCACGGGGATCGGGTCACGCTCCTGCCCGAGGACGAGACGGGCCTGCCCGACCTGACGCCGCTCGCCGGGATCCGGCCGGGCACCCTCGTCTACTGCTGCGGGCCGCAGCCCCTGATGCGGGCCGTCACCGACGCCGTCCCCGACCCGTCGGCCGTGCGCCTGGAACGCTTCGCCCCCGCCGCCGCCGTCGCCGCGCGCCCCTTCACCCTGGAACTGCGCCGCTCCGGCACCTCGGTGGAGGTCGCGGCGGACGAATCGACCCTGACGGCCGTCCGACGCGCCCTGCCCGACACCCCGTACTCCTGCGAACAGGGCTTCTGCGGAACCTGCCGGCACCGCGTCCTGGCCGGCCCCGTCGACCACCGCGACGACCTCCTGACCGACGCCGAACGCGCCGACTCCATGCTCCTGTGCGTCTCGCGGGCCGCCGAAAACCGGATCGCCCTGGACCTGTAGCGCGCCGGTCGGAGAAGTAGGGTGTCGGCATGACAACCGGGGTGCGACGCAGGATGGGTGTCGAGGAGCGGCGGCAGCAGCTGATCGGGGTCGCCCTGGAGCTGTTCAGCAACCGGTCGCCCGACGACGTGTCGATCGACGAGATCGCCGCCGCGGCCGGGATATCGCGGCCGCTGGTCTACCACTACTTCCCCGGCAAGCTGAGCCTGTACGAGGCCGCGCTGCGGCGGGCCGCCGACGAGTTGGCGCAGCGGTTCGAGGAGGCGCACGAAGGACCGCTCGGGGCGCGGCTGTTGCGGGTGATGGGGCGCTACTTCGCGTTCGTCGACGACCACGGCCCGGGTTTCTCGGCGTTGCTGCGGGGCGGCCCGGCGGTCGGCAGCAGCCGGACCAACGCGATGATCGACGAGGTCCGGCAGGCGGCGTACGAGCAGATCATCACCCACATCGGGGTGCAGGACCCGCCGGCCCGGCTGGAGCTGGTGGTGCGCTCCTGGGTGTCGCTGGCGGAGTCGACGGCGCTGCTGTGGCTCGACGGCCGTCGGATCCCGCGCGGCGAGCTGGAGTTGCAGCTGGTGCACGACTTCGCGGCCCTGGCCGCCGTGAGCGCGGCGTACGACGAGGAGATGGCGGGGATCCTCGTACGGATCCTGGCGGACGAGCCCGCCGACGGGCCGTTCGGGGAACTGGTCGCTCGACTGGCCGCGCTGGTACCCGGTCCCCGCACGGGAGAATGAGCCGCCGCCGGCGGTCCGGTTGCCGATAATGCCCAGGTGATCATTGAAGACGGGGTGTTGTTCCGGCAGGCCGCGGAGAAGGACGCCGGCACGCTGGTGGAACTGTACGACCGGGCCGCCCGCTGGATACTGGCGCGCGGCATCGAGCAGTGGAAGCCGGGCGACAAGGACGAGGCGCACTTCCGTGCCCGGATGCGCGACGGCGAGGTGTGGCTCGCGCAGGACGCCGACGGGCACGTCGTCGGCGGGTACGAGCTGTGGTGGGCCGACGAGGAGGCCTGGGGCGTGCAGCCGCCGGTCGCGGGCTACGTGCACCGGCTGATGGTGGAGCGGGAGGCGGCTCCCCCCGGCACCGGGATGCGGATGCTGGTGCACGCCGAGCGGCGGATCGCCCGCACCGGGAGGGACCGGGCGCGGCTGGACTGCGTGTCGACGAACCCGCGGCTGCTGGAGTACTACCGGGGCGCGGGCTACCGGATCGTCGGCGAGTTCCCGCACAAGGAGGGCAAGGACGGCCGGGTCTACGGGGTGATCCTGTTGGAGCGGCGCCTCGACGTGTGAGCCGGCTGCGCGCGGCGCGCAAGGGGCCGGCGCCGACCCCCGGGAGCGGGGGCCGGCGCCGGCCTCGTCGTGCGGGTGCCCGGGCGCTCAGGCGGTCAGGCGGTCGGGCGGTCAGGACCGCTTGAAGACGGCCACCGTCCGCGCCGGTACGGTGAACTCCCCCGTGGCCGCTTCGTACGCGGCGCCCTTGACCACCGGGTCCGCGCCGCCCGCCTGGAGCGGGTGCAGGGCGTGGCCGACGCCCGCGAGGGCGGGGATCCGCTGGGCCCGCCGCTCGGGGCCGGCGTTGAAGACGACCACCAGGTCACCGAGGGCCATGGTGAGCACGCCCGGGGTCTCGTCCGGGCCCGACAGCGGGAACGACAGCCGGGCCTGGACCGCCTCGGCGGTGGTGAGGGCGAAGGCCGGTTCCGTCGTACGGATCCGCAGCAGGTCGCGGTAGGCGGCGGAGGCTCCGCCGATCTCGGCGCAGCCGGGGACCGGACCGGTCAGCAGGGGCTTGGCGTAGGTCCACTTGGAGCGGTTGTCGGCGGCGGGCGGCAGGCCCCGGCCGAAGCCGTTGCCGTCCCGGCAGTCCCAGTGCAGGGCGTTGAACCAGTCGCCGCTGTCGTAGGAGTTGCGGTCCAGGGACTTCGAGCGGAGCAGGTCGGTGCCCGCCTGGGAGAGGGCGGGGCCCTGGGAGAGCGCGGCCGTGGCCATGGCCAGGACCTGTGCGCGGGCCCGGTCGGCGGGGGTGGTGCCGGCCGGCAGCTTGAAGGCGAGGGCGTCGTAGAGGGTCTCGTTGTCGTGGGCGTCCGCGTAGGCGAGGGCGTCGCCGGGGGCGGCGGCGTAGCCGGCGGGGGCGCCGTTGTAGTCGACGTCGGAGCCCCTGACGCGGCGGCCGGTGGAGTCGGTGAAGGAGTAGGAGGCCAGGTTGCCGGAGAGGCCGACCTTCAGGAGGTCCTGGGCGTGCAGCAGGCGGGCGCGCTGCTCGGTGGTGGTGCCGTTGGCCGGTGAGCCGTTCGGGTCGGTGAACAGGCCGCTGGCGAAGCCCTGGACGCGCGGGTCCTCGTCGAAGGGGCCGCCGCCGCGCACGGCGTCGCGGGCGCGGTCGGAGAAGGTGGCGATGCCCGTGCCGGCCATGTTCTTCTGGGTGGCCTGCACGAAGCGGGCGTCGTCGGCGATCTCGCCGAAGTTCCAGCCCTCCCCGTAGAGGACGATCCTCTTCCCGTCGACGCCGTCCTTGGCGACGGTCAGGGAGTCGAGGGCCTTGCGGACGGCCAGGATGTTGGCCTTCGGATGGTGGCCCATCAGGTCGAAGCGGAAGCCGTCGACCTTGTACTCCTTGGCCCAGGTGACGAGGGAGTCCACGACGAGGCGGCCCATCATGGCGTTCTCGGGGGCGGTGTTGGCGCAGCAGGTGGAGGTGGCGACGGTGCCGTCGGCCAGCAGTCGCTGGTAGTAGCCGGGCACCACGCGGTCCAGGACCGATTTGTCGTCCTGTCCGGCGGCCACGGTGTGGTTGTAGACCACGTCCATCACGGTGCGCAGTCCGGCCCCGTTCAGGGACTGGACCATCCTGCGGAACTCGACGGTGCGGGCGGTGCCGTTCGGGTCGGAGGCGTACGAGCCCTCGGGGACGGTGTAGTGCAGCGGGTCGTAGCCCCAGTTGTAGGAGTCCTTCGCGGCGGCGGCCGCCACGCAGGCCTGCTGTTCCTCCGAGTCGGGGGCGAAGACCTTGAGATCACAGGCGGGTTCGGTGCGGTCGGCGGCCTTCTCGGGAATGGTGCCGAGGTCGAAGGCGGGCAGCAGGTGGACGTAGGAGGTGCCGGCGCCGGCCAGGTCGCGCAGGTGCCGCATGCCGGCGGAGTCGGTGTCGGTGAAGGCCAGGTAGCGGCCGGGGTGCTTCGAGGTGCGGTCCGCGACGGAGAAGTCGCGGACGTGGAGTTCCTGGATCTGGGCGTTGGTGAAGGGGACGGCCGCCGGCTTGCGCAGGTCCTTCCAGCCGGGCGGGGCCAGCTTCGGGTCGGCGAGGTCCACGACCAGGCTGTGGGTGGAGTCGGCGGTCAGGGCGGTGGCGTACGGGTCGGTGACCAGGTTGCGGACCATCGAGCGGGTGCTCGGGGCCCAGACGTGCACGGCGTAGCGGTACGGCTTCCCGGACCAGGAGCGTTCGCCGCGCACCGACCAGACGCCGGTGGCGTCGTCGCGGCGCATGGGGACGGTGCGGCCGTCGAGTTCGAGGGAGACCTCGCGGGCGGTGGGGGCCCAGACGGAGAGGGTGGGACGGCCGTCCTTGAAGACGGGGCCGAGGGGGGTGTCGTTGGCGTACAGGTCGTCGAGGACGCCGGCGAGCTGGACGCCGGTGGCGGCGAGGACGGCGCCGTTCGCGGCGCGGGCGCTCGCGACGAGTTGGCCGCGCAGCGCGTCGCGGACCCGGTCGCGGTCGCGGGGGTCGACGGTGAGGGCCGCGTACGCCGCCAGGTGCGGGAACTTCTGCTTCTGGGCGGGGGTGAGGGCGGAGCGGTTCAGGCGCAGCCAGGCGGCGCCGTTCTCGCGCAGGGTGCCGTTCTCGGCGGTGACCTTGCCCTCGCGGGAGGCGAGGAGCTGGACGGAGGCGGCGGTGTCGGGGGCGTTCCAGGCGAGGGTGTCGCGGTCGATCCAGACGGCGTGGGCCTTGGCGATGTCGACGGCGGCGGCCGAGCCGGCGGGCTGGGGCAGGAGGTGGTTCTCCTTGCCGGCCAGCAACCACACCTCGTGGCCGGTGCCCTTGAGGTCGAGGGACCGGTCCGAGGGGAGGTCCTTCTCGTCGCCCTTGTGGAGGATGTAGCTCAGGGAGGTCGCGCCGGCGGCGAGGGGGACCTCGTAGACGGCGCCGTAGGAGTCGGTGCGCACGGGCATGAGCGGCTTCGACCAGTCGGTCGGGTTCGCGGCGCCGGTCCACACGTGCAGGCCCCAGCCGTCGTGGGCGCCGTCGGGGCGCTGGTAGTGCAGGACGGCCTTGGAGGTGTCGGCCGGGGGCAGGTCGGGCCGCTGGGTGCGGACGGGGTCCTTGCCCTGTTCGAGCCAGATCTCGCCGGTCTTCGTGACGTCGAGGACGCGGTCGGCGGCGACGTCCTTGTTGCCGTCCTTGTCGATGACGAGGTAGCCGACGGAGGTGGCGCCGGGCTTCAGGCGGACGTACGCGAAGGCCCCGTAGGCGTCGCGGCCGGTGAAGCCGTGCCCCTCGGGCCAGGGCTTGGCCTCGCCGTCGGCGAGGTCGCCCCAGGCGTACAGGCGCCAGTTCGCGTAGTCCCCGTCGGGCCGGTTGTAGTGGACGACGGCGTACTCGCGCTGCGTGGCGGTCGGGACCTCCGCGGGCGGGGTCCGGCCGGCCGCGGACGCGGCGAGCGCGCTCGTGGTGTGTCCGGCGGAATCGATGACGACGGCCTTGTAGCGCAGGGGCGTCCCCTCGGCGGCGTCGACGTGCTGGGTGACCCGGTAGGGGGCGTGGTCGGCGGAACCGAGGACCTGCCAGGGGCCGTTGCCGACCTGGGCGGCGAACACGACCCGGTTCAGGGCGCCGCCCGTGACCTCGGCGCCCACCTCGACGGTGCCGGTGGCGCCGGCGGCCGGGGCCCCCAGCGTGAGGGTGGGTCCGGTGGCGGGCTTGGCCTGCGGGGTCTCGGCGCGCAGCACGACGGAGCCGTACGCGGGCACGGGCACGGTCAGCTTGCCGCCGGCGGAGGCGCGCAGCAGCGCGGTGCCCCCGTACAGGGTGCGGTACTGGACTCCGGCGGGGGCGTCGATCTCGACGGTGCGGCCCTCGGCGGCGTTGTTCGCGGCGACGAGGTACTCGGTGCGGGACTTCGCGTCGGTGCGGGCGAAGGCGTACACGGAGCCGTCGGCGAGGCGCTCGCTCTGGACGCCGTCGCGCAGCGCCGGGTGCTCGCGGGTGAGCTTCGAGAGGGCGGCGATCTGCCGGTAGAGGGGGTGGCCGGGGTCGTGGGCGTCGGCGGCGTGGGTGCGGTCGGTGCCCAGCTGGTCGTCGTCGAGGTAGTCGGCGACGCGGGAGGCGAAGAGCGGCTGGCGGGAGTCCTTGTCGCCGCCGGCGCCGGTGAAGCCCTGTTCGTCGCCGGAGTAGACGACGGGGTTGCCCCGGGTGAGGAACATCAGCTCGTTGGCGAGCCGGTAGCGGTCGAGCAGTTCCCGCTCGTCGGCGCCGGGCCGGTCCTGCTTCAGGAAGGTGCCGAAGCGGCCCATGTCGTGGTTGCCGAGGAAGGTGACCTGCTCGTAGGCGTTGGCCTTGTCGGTGGTGTACCGGTAGTCGTCGGCGAGGACGGAGCCGAGGCGGGAGGCGGGCGCGCCCTGGGAGGCGTAGGCGCGCAGGGCGTCCTGGAGCGGGAAGTCGAGGGTGGCGTCGAGGCGGCCGCGGGTCACGTAGGGGGAGGTGACGGCGGTGTCGGCGGAGTAGACCTCGCCGAACATGAAGAAGTCCTCGCGTCCGCGCTCGGCGGCGTACGCGTCGAGCGTGGTGGCCCACTGGGTCCAGAACGCGGTGTCGACGTGTTTGACGGTGTCGATGCGGAATCCGTCGATGTCGAAGTCCCGCACCCACCTCTCGTAGATCTTCTCCATGCCCCGGACGACCTCGGGACGCTCGGTCCACAGGTCGTCGAGGCCGAAGAAGTCGCCGGTGCCGGAGGATTCGCCGGCGAAGGTGGAGTCGCCCCGGTTGTGGTACATCGTCGGGTCGTTGAGCCAGGCGGGGACCTTCAGGTTCTTCTTGGCCTCGGGCACGAAGGGGGTGCGCGGGAAGGAGTCGGCGTCGACGGGCGGGAAGGCGCCCTTGGCGGTGTCGTCGAAGGGCACGCCGTCCTTCTTCAGGTAGGGGAAGGCCCCTTGCGACAGGTGGCCGTACGCGCCCTCGCGGTAGTCGACGACGTCGGCGGTGTGGTTGGTGATGACGTCGAAGAAGACCTTCATCCCCTTGGCGTGCGCCTTGTCGACGAGCCGCTCCAGGTCGGCGTTGGTGCCGAAGTGCGGGTCGACCTGGGTGAAGTCGGTGATCCAGTAGCCGTGGTAGCCGGCCGAGACGTCGTCCCCCTTGCCCTGTACCGGCTGGTTCTTGAAGATCGGCGCCATCCAGATCGCCGTGGTGCCCAGGCCCTTGATGTAGTCCAGCCGGTCGGTCAGCCCCTTGAGGTCGCCGCCCTGGTAGAAGCCCTTGTCGGTCGGGTCCAGGCCCGTCTGCAGCCGGGAGCCGGTCAGGCCGCCCCGGTCGTTCTTCGGGTCGCCGTTCGCGAACCGGTCCGGGAGGACGAAGTAGAACTGCTCCCGGGTCAGGTCGTGGCGGGCGGGCTCCTTGGCCAGTTTCGCGTCGGAGGGCGGGGCGGGGGCCCGGTCGGCGGTGGCCGCCGCGGGCAGGGCGGGCAGGAGCGTCACGGCCAGCGCGGCGGCGAGGGCTCCTGCGGCGGGGCGTATCAAGGCGGATCTCCTCGGGTACGGGATGAGGGCCGCCCGGCGCCGGCGGGGATGGTGAGTGCCGGGCGGCCCTGGTCGGTGGGCCGCGGCTCAGCCGCGCCAGGTGTCGTTCAGCGTCACCCGGCCGCTCGCGGGGACGGTGGCGGTGCGGTTCGTCCCGCTCTCCCAGGTCACGTTGCCGGCGGCGTCCTTGCGGACGTACTTGTACGAGAAGGCGGTGCCGGGCGGGAGCGTGACGTCGATCTTCCACACCGGGTAGGCGGCCGGGTCGAGCTTCGGCGCGACGGCGGTGTTCCAGGAGCCGAGCTCGGGGCGGTCCCCGACGACGTGGATGTTCTGGCCGGGGACGGTGGCGGCGTTGACGGCGAAGGAGGCGCCGGCCCCCGCGCCGGGCGGGGTGCCGACGCAGGTACGGGCGCCGACGTGGAGGGCGAGCGCGGTCCCGGCGCCGACCGTGGCGGTGAAGCGGCCGGAGGAGTCCACCGACACCGGGCGTCCGCTCTGGACGTCGCAGTAGTCGCCGGCGGGCAGCGAGGTCTGGAACGTGCGCGTCAGGGCGGAACCCTCGTGGTTGATCACCACGTAGCCCTTGTTCCCCCGGCCGAACGCGATCCGGTCGCCGCCGTCGTCCCACCAGCCGGTGACGGCCTGGCCGCGCACGGCGTTGCGGAAGCCGACCATGGAGGAGATCTCCCGCCAGGCGTGCTGGCACTTCCATCCGTCGGTGTAACAGGCTTTCACCTTGCCGCCGTTGGGCGGTCCGGCGTCCTTGTCGCTCCACTCGTAGCCGGAGTGGACGTCGGGCGAGCCGTAGGGCCAGGCCAGCATGAACACGCTCGCGAGCGTGTAGGCGGAGCCGTCCTTGTAGCTGAGGGTGTCCCCGACGCGCTCGGTGTCGTGGTTGTCGACGAACACCCCGGACCGCCCGCCCGGCATGTGTCCCCAGGCCTCGCCGAAGTTCTTCAGGTAGGCGAGGTTCTCGCCGCGGAAGACCCGCTGGAGGTCCCGGGCGTACCGGAACTCCTGCACGTCCCCGTTGCCGAGGTACTCGTCGGGGGACACGGCCTCGCCGGCCCCGTGTATCGCCTCCTGCTTCCAGTGGACGCCCGGACTGCTCAGCCGGGACTTGATGTTCGCGAGGTCGGCGGCGGGCATGTGCTTGGCGGCGTCGATCCGGAAGCCGTCGACGCCGAGCGACAGCAGGTCGTTCAGGTACCCGGCGATGCGGCCCCGTACGTAGTCCTCGCCGGTGTCGAGGTCCGCGAGCTGGACGAGCTCGCAGTTCTGCACGTTGCCGCGGTCGCGGTAGTCGCTGATGACGGACCGGCAGTCGTCCATGTCGGAGCCCGAGTAGATGCCGGGGTACCCGTACTTCGTGTACGAGGACCCGCCGGTCCCGACCCCGTCGCCGGCCGCCATGTGGTTGATCACGGCGTCGGCGACGACCTTCACGCCGGCGGCGTGGCAGGTGTCGACCATGGCCTTGAACGCGGCCCGGTCGCCCAGCCGCCCGGCGATCCGGTAGCTGACGGGCTGGTACGAGGTCCACCACTGGGAGCCCTGGATGTGCTCCTGCGGGGGCGAGACCTGCACGAACCCGTACCCGGCGGGCCCGAGCGATTCGGTGCAGGCCTTGGCCACGGACTCGAACCGCCACTCGAAGAGGACGGC
Organism: Streptomyces sp. NPDC048606; assembly: GCF_040650855.1. NCBI lineage: Bacteria > Bacillati > Actinomycetota > Actinomycetes > Kitasatosporales > Streptomycetaceae > Streptomyces > Streptomyces sp. NPDC048606. The sequence continues at coordinate 166,244 of NZ_JBEZIB010000017.1, forward strand.
GGTGACGTCCTTGTCGCCCGGCGGGGCGGCCTGCGCCTGGGGCACCTGGAGGCCGAACGTGGCGGCGGCCAACGCGGCCACCACCGGCAGGGCTCTGCCGGCGCGTACGGATCGAGCCATGGGGGGTCCTCCTGGCGGGAAGGGGTGGGGGTTGCTCGCGACCGTAGAGGGCCCCCCGAACTGTTGCAAGAGTTTGCGCAAGAGATTGCAGAATTGTTTCCGCCCCACAGGCGCGCTCCACCCGCACGCCGGCGCCGGACGGCCCCGCGCAGTGCCGTTTTTGCAGGTGAACCTGACGGCCGGCCGGCCCATCCGTCGGCCGCGCCCCCACGCCGGCCCGCCCACGGGCCACTACACCCCACGGTGTGATCAAGAACCTGCCGGTACGCGGCCTGCTCGCGCTCGCCCTGACCGCCCTGCCCCTCCTGGCCACCGCCCCGGCCGAAGCCACCCCCGTCACCCCGGCCGCCACCGCGGCCCCCGGGGCACCGGCCCTCCACGGCCGGGTCTTCCCCGAACCCCCGCCCGCCGACGTCGCCCGCGCCGAACTCGACCGGCTCGTGGTCGAACCCCCGCACTCCATGGCCGGCTACAGCCGCGCCATGTTCCCCCACTGGGCCCGGCAGTACGGCGAGTGCGACACCCGCGAGGTCGTCCTGTCCCGCGACGGACAGGGCGTCACGCAGGACTCCGCGTGCCGCGCCATCCAGGGCACCTGGTACAGCGAGTACGACGCCGTGGACGTCGACACGGCGTCGAGGATCGACATCGACCACATGGTCCCGCTGGCCAACGGCTGGCGCTCGGGCGCCGACACCTGGAGCACGGAGAAGCGCAAGCGGTTCGCGAACGACCTGGACAACTCCCAGCTCATCGCGGTGTCCGCCTCGTCCAACCGCTCGAAGGGCGACCAGTCCCCCGACCAGTGGGCCCCGCCGAACCTGGACTACTGGTGCACCTACTCCAGAGCCTGGACGCACATCAAGAGCCTCTACGAGCTGAGCATCACCACCCCGGAGAAGGACAAGCTCATCACGATGCTCAACACCTGCGACTGACCCCCACCCCCCGATCCGGGACCCCCGCGGTCCCGGATCCACACCCCCTCACGCCCGTCCATCACACCCGGGCGAGAAGCCGACCAAACCTGCGGTCAACCCCCATGAAGGCAACAGGTTTCACACTCAGCCCAGGCTGTCCGTACGTTCGGCCAGGGCCCGGAGTTCATCCGATACGGCACGTCCCGCGACAAGCACGAGATCCCTCACCACCGCTCGGGACGCCACATGCGTACGGATCATCTCCGGCGCCAATTCCTCGGCTCGCAAGAGGCAATCCAGGGAATCGACATACTGACGCCGCTGCGCATGGGCTCGACCCATGTCCATCAAGAGACGTGCCCGCCTGTCCGGGGACAGGCCCTCCGCGCGGAGCCCCCTCGCGATCTCCAGAGCCTCCCCGGCATCGCCGAGATCGACTGCGGTCGCGACCGCCTGGATCTCCACATTCGTAGGACCGAATTCGAGCTCGAAATCGTTGCGGTCTTCGCCCAACCTCCGGCCGACGCTTCGCGCGGCATCGATCTGCCGCCTCGCCGACGACCTCTCGCCCGATCGAGCATGCACAAGCGCGAGTATCAGATGCAGCGATCCCAGAACGGAGAGGTGCGGGGGTGTGGGCTCCTCGACCTCGGCGTAGCGCTCAAGGGCACTCACCGCCGTAGCTGCCGCGTACTCCGCCTGATCGAGGCGCTTCAGGCGGACGAAGGCATGGCACAGCCGATAGATCCCGACGAACACCCCGAGCGGGTTACCCGAAAGCTCCGCCTCTCGGATCGCACGGTCCGCAGCGACCCATGCCGCATCCGGCTCGTTCTGACGCACGAACGCAGCGGCAAGGGCCTGGTAGGTCCTCGCCAAGAGGTCGTGCAGCTCAGCTCGATACTCCTCCGGCGCCGTGCGGGACGCACGCTCCAGATCCGAGACCAGCGGACCGACCGCCGCACTCAGTTCGGCGAAACGACCCCCGTGTGTGAGCTCCCAGACCTCGCCCACCGACAACCTGAGATCGATGAGCGCATCCACGCGGAATTCCTGGCGAGGGTACAGAAGGTCATCGAGCGCGGGATGTCCTGAGAGCAGGAGCCGCGCCCGATCCAGGTCATTTGCTTCCGGACCGGAAGCAGGCTCAGCCTGCACAGCGGTTGGGGCATCAGGCTGAAGCACCTGGAGCGGCACGCCAAGCCCATCGGCAAGCAGCCTCAGCACGTCCAGGCGGTTCACCGGCTGCACGCCCCGCTCAACTTGAGACAGCCAGCTCGCCGTACGACCCACGGCCGTGGCCAACTCCCCCTGCGTCATGCCCTTCTGCCGACGCAGATCGGCCACTCGGGCACCAAAGGCGCGCCGCTCCTCGGAACTCACTGCGCTGTTGCCACCTTCCCACCGATCACGTCGAGGAACGTCACCTCGACACCGGCAAGGTACTGCTCCCGCGCGGCAAGGAAGTGCTTCGTGTGTGGCTGCGACTCGTGGACATCGAACGCGGCACGGTCTTCGTACAGCTCGTAGAACACCCGCACCAAGGGCTCGCCCTCCGGCACGTGCACCACATAGCTCAACGTCCCCGGCTCGGCACTCTTGATGCCCTCCAGTGTCGCCGCGCACAGCTCGTCGAATGCCACTGCCGCTTCCCGATCACGCAACGAGAAGCGCACAACCAGGCCGAATTCCTCGCTCATACGTGCTCCCTTCCAGTCGCGGACAGTCTCGCAGACACACAACTCCCCTGCGAGTAGCAGGTTTTCTTGACTCACAGAAACACTGCGAGTAGCTTCGTAGTCGTGCTGCTACACAAGGTGACTACAGATGGCCGTGCCCACCACGTACTCAGCGGCAGTCAGGCGGAGGACACGAGAACAAGGGTCGCCGGCGCGGTCTATCCGAGCGCGGAACTGCTCGATCGGGCGCTGGCCGGCTGGGATCGCTTCCTCGCCACATTCGAGGGAGCCCCCGATGAATGAGCACTACGCCTACATGCCTCATGAACTGCTGGGTCGCCGGGTTCGCGACATCGCCTCCGGCGCAGAGGGCCAGTTGATGGCCGTGATCAACGAGAACGTCTCGCCGACCGGCATCGAGCGCTGGATGGAGCTCGCCTACATCCGAGGCTCGTCAGGCCGCGAATTCACCACGGCCGCCACCAACGTCGAACCCGCCTATGACCAGCCGAAGACGGCCGGCGGACGCTGAGACGTGAGGAGCGCGTAGCGATCTGTCGCGCTCGGGTGCTCCGCAGGGCGGTCTCGTCGACTTTTGGCGCGGGTAGCCTGCTCGCCCGGTCCCGAAAGGGGCTGTGAGGGGGCTGGTGCCCGGTGGGCCCGTGGGATGGCCCCTCGCTGGTCACTGACATGGCCGTCCTCCCCTTGTCCTGCCCCGTGGCCGTTCTTTCGGGGGTTTCCCGACAGTCTTCGTTTGTCCGGGGCGGGACGGGCGGTCAAGGGTGGCCGAAGGCC